>JACCQZ010000019.1 GCA_013813875.1 Gemmatimonadales bacterium
GGACCTGCTCATTGATGGACCGGACGCCTACCGCCGGATGCTGGACGTCATCGCGCAGGCCTCCCGTTGGCTTCATTTCGAGAACTACATCATCCGGAGCGACGCCGTCGGCTGGCGCTTTGCCGAGTTGCTGGCCGCCCGCGCGCGGGCCGGCGTGCACGTACGGGTGTTGTACGACAGCATCGGATCGCTGTCCACCGCCCGAAAGCTCTGGCGCTTCCTGCGCGAAGCGGGTGTGGAGGTTCGCGCCTTCAATCCGATCCGGCTGCTCGATCTGGTGGGCAACATCTCTCGCAATCACCGAAAGCTGGTCGTGGCGGACGGCTCCCGCGCCGTCATCGGCGGTCTCTGCATCGGGTGCGAGTGGACCGGCGAAGAGGTAATCGGCGGGCAACCCTGGCGCGACACCGCGGTGGAGATCGCCGGACCGGCGGCGGCGGTCCTGGATCAGGCGTTCGTGGAGACCTGGCAGCTTGCCGGCGGCCGGGTGCCCGACGACGACGTGGCTGGCCGGGTGGCACCCCAGGGCACCGCGGAGGTTCGGGTGATGAGCGGTGAGCCCGGACGCGAGCGAGTGTACCGCCTCATCGAGCTCCTGGCGGTGGGGAGCACGGCCCGGCTCTGGATCACCGACGCCTACCTGATGGCCCCGCCCCGTCTCTTCCAGGCGCTGCGCGACGCCGCACGCGATGGGGTGGACGTGCGGCTGCTGGTGCCCGGCTCCAGCGATCTGCCACTGGTTCGCAACCTGTCCCGCATCGGGTACCGCGACCTGCTGCGAAGCGGCATACGGATCTACGAATGGGACGGGCCGATGCTCCACGCCAAGACCATCGTGGCCGACGGCCGGTGGACCCGCGTCGGGTCCAGCAACCTCAACCCCTCCAGTCTGCTCGGCAACTACGAGCTCGACGTCCTCATCGAGGATCGCGCACTCAGCGAGGCGATGGAGCGTCAGTTTCGCCTCGACATCGCCCGCAGCCGCGAGGTGACTCGCCGGCCGGTTCGAGCCCCCGGACGGATCAGCGCCGCGCTGCCGACGGCGCTTACCCACCAGCCGCCTGACACACGGCCCGCGGCCCACCGGAGAAGCCGCCGGGAGGTGCGCCGGCGCGCGGCCCTGGCGCTGCGCGCCCTCGCCAGCAGCGCCCGGCGCTCCGTGTTTCTTCCGCTCAGCGTGACCTTCGTTTCGCTGGGCCTCCTGTTCTTCACCCTGCCGAGGTTCACCGCGTACGCCTTTGGTGTGGTCTGCGCCTGGCTCGCGATCGCCGCCGCGCGGGAGGCATTCCGGCGGCGTGCCGATCGGTAGCCCCTGCTTCGGCCAACAGGGGGAGGGGGAGAGCTGTACTACAAACATTGCGACCCTCCCCCCCGGCCGGGAATCCCTGTTGACCGGCGTTCCTGGCACTACCTTTCGACAACTGGATCCCTGCTCTCACTTCCGGAACCAATGCGCCGATCCCTGCTGGCTCTGCTGCTGCTCTCCGCCGGCGCCTCGCTGCTCGGAGCCCAGGAGCGCGGCGTCACTCTGACCGACGCCATCCGGCTCTCGGCCCAGGTGCAGCCGCTCGTGGTCGAGGCCGAGACCGAGGTGCGCACGGCGAATGCCCTTCGCCGCAGCGCCTGGGGAGCGTACCTGCCGACGGTGACCGCCAGCTCGTCGGCCAGCGACTTCTTCTCGGAGGGCGCCTCGCGCATTGATCCAGTCACCGGGCGCCTCACCACCGGCAACAGCTCCAACCGCAGCATCAGCACCTCGCTCTCGGCGAGTCTCGATCTCTTCACCGGGTTTCGCCGGGGAGCGGAGATGGGGGCGGCCCGCGCGAGCCAGTACGCGGCGGACGCCTCGCTGGTGGACGCGCGCTTTCAGCAGGCGCTCGAAACCACCAACCAGTTCTTCGACGCCCTCGCGGCGGAGCAGCTGGTCGTTGTGCGGCAGGCCAGCGTCCGCCGCGCCGAGGAGCAGCTCAAGGTGTCGGTGGCCAAGCTGCGCGCCGGCTCGGCCACCCGGTCCGATTCGCTCCGCTCCCTCGTCACTCTGGGAGACGCGCGGCTGGAGCTGATCGGTGCGGAGACCGACCTCGCGTCGGCTCAGGCCGGCCTCGCGCGCCTCGTCGGTGAGATCGGCCGGGTGCGCGCGGTGGACGACTCGGCGTACTATCAGGTGGTTACGGCGGTGGACACGCTGACGCTCAGAGCGGAGGCAGAGTCGCGATCGCCCAGAATCCAGAGCGCTTCGGCGGGCGCCTCCGCCGCTCGCGCAAGCCTTCGAGCTTCCCGCTCGGCTTACTGGCCGAGTCTCACGCTCTCGGCCAACACCGCCTGGAACGGCAGTGGCATTGACGATTACAGCCTGCTCAACCAGCGCCAGGTGCGGCTGGCGCTCAACTGGACGCTCTTCAATCAGTTCGACCGCGAGCTCGCCGTGGTCCAGCGCTCGGCCAGTCTCGACGTGGCGGAGGCGAGGGCGGACGATTCGCGGAGAGCGGTAGCGGCCGAGCTCACCACCCGGCTGGCCGAGCTCGACGCGGCTCGGGCCCGGATTGACATTACGCTCACCAGCGTCGCCGCGGCCAGCGAGGACATCAGGGTTCAGCAGGAGCGCTACCGACTCGGTGCCTCGACGATCGTGGATGTGCTCACCTCGCAGGAGGCCCTCAATCAGGCGGAGGTCAATGTGGTCGTTGCCCGATTCGATTATCTCCGGGCCAAGGCGCAGCTCGAAACGCTGATCGGACGCACCCTGTGACCGGCGCTCTCACCGATACCGCCGAGCGGATGGCGATGCTGCCGACCGACGTGCCGCGCGACGCCGTCATCGTCGCCCGGAATCTCCAGCGCAACTATGACATGGGCGGCGAAGTGGTGCACGCGCTCCGCGGCGTGGACCTGACCATCCGGAAGAACGAGTTCGTGGCCGTCATGGGGCCGTCCGGCTCGGGCAAGTCCACTCTCATGAACCTGGTCGGGTGCCTCGACAGCCCCACCGGAGGCGAGTACTGGCTCAACGGCCACCGCGTCTCCGAGCTGGGCGATGATGAGCTGGCGCGGATCCGCAACCAGGAAATCGGGTTCGTCTTCCAGACCTTCAACCTGCTGCCCCGCGCCACCGCCCTGCACAACGTCGAGCTGCCGCTGGTCTACGCCGGCATGGGATCGAAGGAGCGCCGCGCGCGCGCGGCGGAGGCGCTGTCCCGGGTGAGCCTGAGCGACCGGATGAGCCACCGCCCCAATGAGCTCTCGGGCGGCCAGCGGCAGCGGGTGGCGATCGCCCGGGCACTGGTCAACCAACCGAGCATTCTGCTCGCCGACGAGCCCACCGGCAATCTCGACAGCGCCACCAGCGAGGAGATCCTCGGTCTCTTCGAGGCGCTGTACCGCGAGGGACAGACGATCGTCCTCGTCACCCACGAGCACGACATCGCGGCGCACGCGCGGCGCCAGGTGCATCTCAAGGACGGACGGGTGGAGCGGGACTTCGGAACCGATCGAGGGCGGGTGTGAGCTCAGGGACTTCTGTCACCCTGAGCGGAGCGAAGGGGGCGAAGCCCGGCATGGCCCCCTTCGCTCCGCTCAGGGTGACAACATACGCGTTGCTCCTCTTTCTTTCCGCCTGCAAGGAAGAGCCCCCTCCCCCCGCCTATCAGGCGGTACCGGTCGAGCGCCGCGACATCGTCGTATCGGCACAGGCTTCCGGCACGGTGCAGCCGGACACGGTCGTGGAGGTCAAGTCCAAGGCCTCGGGCGAGATTCTCGAGCTCGCGGTGGAGACCGGACAGGTGGTCAAGCGGGGCGCGCTGATGGTGCGGGTGGACCCCCGCAATCCCCGCAATCTGCTGGCACAAGCCCAGGCGGATCTCGAGGTGGCGCAGGCGCGGCTCACCAACGCCACCTCGCAGAAGCGGCGGGCGGACGAGCTCTTTCAGTCCCGCTCGATCACCGAGCAGGAGCACGAGCAGGCGCTGCTCGACTTCGCCAACGCCCGGGCGGAGGTGGTGCGCGCCCGGGTGGCGGTGGACAACGCCCGCGATCAGCTCGACGACACCAACGTGCGGGCGCCGATCAACGGCACCATCATCGAGAAGCCGGTGGAGCGAGGACAGGTGATCTCCTCCCCCACCCGGGACGTGGGAGGCGGAAGCGTGCTCCTCAAGATGGCCGATCTCAACCTGGTGCAGGTTCGCACGCTGGTGGACGAGACCGACATCGGCAAGATCCAGACGGGCCAGGAGGCCACGGTCACCGTTGACGCCTTTCCTAACCGGCCCTTCGAGGGCACCGTGCTCAAGATCGAGCCCCAGGCGCTGACCGAGCAGAACGTCACCATGTTTCCCGTCCTGGTCCGAATTGACAACCGGGGCGGTCTGCTTCGGCCGGGCATGAACGCGGAGGTGGAGATTCACGTGGGTGACCGGCAGGATGTACTCGCGATCCCCAATGCCTCGCTCCGCACCCCGCGCGACGTCGGCTCCGCGGCGCAGGTGTTGGGACTCTCGCCGGAGGAGGTTCAGCAAACGGTGGCGGCCGGCCAGCGCGCGAGCCAGGGCTCGACACCCGCGCTGCCCTCCGCCTCCGGGCCGGGCCGGGCCGGTGTTTCCGGAGGCCGCTACATCGTGTTCGTCAAGCGTCCCGGTGGTCCCACGCCGGTGTGGATCCGCACCGGGCTCACCGATCTGGACTACAGCGAGGTGGTCGACGGGCTGCAGCCCGGCGATTCGGTGCTGATCCTCCCCAGCGCGAGCCTGGTCCAGTCGCAGCAGGAGGCCCAGGAGCGGGTGAACCGCATCACCGGGGGCGGCGGCGTGCCCGGCATGCAGCAACAACAACAGCAGAGCGGGAGACGCTCCCAGACCAGGGTACAGTAGCAATGCAGGTCGGCGAGACGGTCTCCGTCGCCTTTCAGTCCATCCGGGCCAACATGCTCCGCTCGGTGCTCACCATGCTGGGCATCATCATCGGCGTGGGCGCGGTGATCACGATGGTGGCCCTGGGGAGCGGCGCGCAGAAGGCGGTGGAGAAGCGGATCGAGGCGCTGGGCGCCAACGTGCTCACCGTCTTTGCCGGACAGGCCAACCGCGGCGGAATCAGAACCACCGACCGCACCATTCTCAGCACCGACGACTACGCCGCGTTGGTCCGCGACGGGCGGCTGCTCAAGGCCGTCGTCCCCGAGATGCAGCAGCAGCTGCAGGTCGAGTACGGCAACCAGAACCTCAACGTGAGCGTGATCGGCACCACCGCCAACTACGTGGAGGTGAGGAACTACGCCGTTCCCTACGGCCGGATGTTCACCCAGGGTGACGACGGCGCCCGGCAGCGCTACGCCGTGCTCGGTGCCGCGCTGCCCGGAATGCTGGGAGGCAACCCGGCGGCGATGATCCGTCAGACTATCCTGGTCCGCGGCATTCCGTTCGAGATCCTCGGCGTGCTGAGCGAGAAGGGATCGGGCGCCGGCTGGTCCAACCCTGACGAGCAGATCCTGATACCGCTGCAGACGGCCAAGTATCGCGTCTTCGGCTCCGACCGGGTGCGCTCGATGTCGGTGCAGGTGGCCGACGGGGTGCCGCTGGAGCAAGGCATGGTGGACCTGGAGCGCATCCTCCGCCGGGAGCACCGGATCAGGCCCGGCGCCGAGAACGACTTTACCATCCGAAACCAGCGCGACATCCTGGCCACCCAGCAGCAGGCCACCCAGGTGTTCACCACCCTGCTGGCCAGCATCGCCGCGGTGAGTCTGCTGGTGGGCGGAATCGGGATCATGAACATCATGCTGGTGTCGGTGACCGAGCGAACCCGCGAGATCGGCGTCCGCAAGGCGCTCGGTGCCACCCGCAACGACATCCTGCTGCAGTTCCTGATTGAGGCGCTCGCGCTCTGCCTCGTGGGTGGGCTGCTGGGCGTGCTCCTCGGCGCCGGGACCGCGGTGGCCCTCTCCCGGCTGATGCAGTGGAACACCCTGATCTCGCCGCTGGCGGTGATGGTGGCGTTCGGGTTCAGCGCCCTGGTGGGACTCTTCTTCGGACTCTGGCCGGCCCGGCGCGCGGCCCGGCTCGATCCGATCACAGCACTCCGCTACGAGTAGCCGGAGCGATTCAATCGAGGTCCTCCGCTTCCACCTGCACGCACGCCGATCCGTCGGGCTGGTAAGTCACCAGCACCCGCCACGGCCGGCAGCACACCTGGCAGTCTTCCACGTAGTCCTGGACCGATCCGCCGGCAGGATCCAACGCCACGTCGTTGATCTCGCCGCAGTAGGGACACTGAACCTGGGCCTCGGTCTCGGCGGTACCGTCTCCGAGGGGAAACTCCTCGTCGAGAAAATCGTCCAACGCGCTCATCGCCACACCCGTCCGGTTGATGGCCGCGCCACACGAGCGCGGCTGCTGTCTCAACATTAACCCGCCGCGCATGGCCCTGCGCCTGGCTCGCCCCGCCATCATCCTCCCGCTCCTGCTGACGGCGGGCCTCGGCGCCGTCCGGCTGGTGGCCGTCCCAACGCTGTCCGACCCGTCGGGTGCGCCGCTGCCGGAGTCGCTCCACCTCGCCACACCCTGGGTCTACCTTCTCCTGGCTCCGCTTTTCTCGCTCTGGGACGCCGCCTCCATGCTGAGCATGAGCCGCCTGCGCGGCTTCCTGCTCGGTCTGGCGATTCTCTATGGCGCCTGGCGCTGCGGCCGAGCGCTCCTGCGCCGGCGGCGGGGGAACCACCGTACGCTCCGGCAGAGTGTGCGGCGCGAGACCCTGGCGCTGGCGCTCAGCCTGGGGGCGCTGCTGCTCTTTCTCGCCGGCGGCGCCCTCTGGCACCGGCCGATGCTGGCGCTTGCCGGCGCGGACCGGAACGACATAGTTGCGGACTTCCACAGCCACACCAACGTGTCCCACGACGTCCAAGGCACCCTGATGGGGGGCTACGATGCCGCCGCCACCCTGCGGTGGCACCGCCGCGCCGGGTTCGATGCGGTCTTCATCACCGATCACAACACCATGGAGGGCTTCCGCTCTACCCCCGGACCTCCCGATCTCTGCCCGGGAATCGAGGTGAGCGCCTGGCGGGCCCACATCGTCCTGCTGGGCGCCACCCAGCCGGTGGATCGTAACCGGTACGGCGGCGACCTCGCGGGGCTGCTCGATCTGCTGCGGGCCAGCGAGTCCGGGTACGGCGCCCTGTCGGTGGCTTCGATCCCCGAGTACGAGCGCAATCACTGGGGGCGTCTCGACACCCTGATTGCCGCCGGTCTCGATGGCTTCGAGGTGGCGAACGCCGCACCCAAGGCCAACGAGATCAGCCGCGAGCGGCGGGACTCGGTGATCGCCCTGGCGCGGCGCACCGGCCGGTTCGTGGTGGGCGTGAGCGACCATCACGGCTGGGGTGCAACCAGCATGGTCTGGAACCTGGTGCGTGCGCCGCGGTGGCGAGAGGGCGCCCGGGGCGCCTGTCCCACCGTGCTGGCGCGGCTCCGGACGGGCTTTGCCGCCGTGCGGGTGGTGGAGCGGCACCGGCTGAGGCCCGACGCCTGGTGGCCTGCCTGGCTCACCCCCGTCGGTATGGTCTGGGAGAGCTGGCGCAGCATGGGATCGGCTCTTACGCTGAGCTGGTTTCTCTGGATCTGGGTCGTGGCTTCGATCCGGGTCCTCGCCGGGCCCCGCGGTCGGGAGTAAATTCTCCCGCCTCCAACACCTGGACCATCAATGCTTCGCAGCACCTTTCTGGGGACCGGATTCGCCGTGCCCGACCGGGTCGTGACCAACGACGAGCTCTCGAAGCTCATGGATACGAGCGACGAGTGGATCCATACCCGGACCGGGATCCGGGAGCGGCGCTGGGTGCGGGAGGGAGAAACCGGCGCCGATCTCGCTTTTCGGGCGACTGAGCGGGCGCTGAAGATGGCCGGAATGGCGGCGGCAGATCTGGACGCGATCGTCTACGCCACCTCCACCCCCGATCACTTCGCCCCGGGCAACGGGGTCTACCTCCAGCGAATGCTCGGAGCCGCGACCATTCCGGCCATTGACATCCGCACCCAATGCAGCGGCTTCGTCTATGCCCTCTCGGTGGCGGACGCCTGGATTCGGAGCGGCCAGTACCGCCGTATTCTGGTGGTCGGGGCCGAAGTGCAGTCCACCGCAATGGACCTTACCACGCGCGGCCGAAACACCTCGGTGATCTTCGCCGACGGCGCCGGCGCCGCGGTGGTAGGTCCGGCCGGCCGCGAGGACCAGGGCATCCTCGCCTTCGACCTGCACGCCGACGGGCAGCACGCCGAGAAGCTCTGGGTGGACAGCCCGGGCTCCATGTACCACCCCAGGGTGTCGCCCGAGCAGCTCGAGGCCGGCCGCCACTTTCTCCAGATGGATGGCAAGGAAGTGTTCCGCCATGCGGTGGCACGGATGCCGGAATCAATTCGCGCGGTGCTGAAGTCGGCTGGATACGAGGTGGCCGACATGTCGCTCCTCATCGCGCACCAGGCCAACCTCCGCATCGCCGAGATGATGCAGCGCGACCTGGCTCTGCGCGACGACCAGGTTTACAACAACATCATGCGGTACGGCAACACCACCGCGGCAACCATCCCCATCGCGCTGGATGAGTGCCTGCGTGCCGGCCGCATCGCCTCGGGCGATCTGGTAGTGCTCACGGCGTTCGGGTCGGGATTTCTCTGGGGAAGCGCGGTGGTGAGGTGGTGAGAGTCGGCCGGGAAAACAAACCGCCCGCCCGGCAGCAGGGGCGGGCGGTTTGGATCGCGCCGTTCAGTCGGTGTCTATCGGATACTTGCGGAGATAATACTCCTGCGCCCGAGTAGCGCGCGCGCGGTAGATCTGCTCCTCGTCGTCGTCGGCATCGTGTACGAACAGGTGCAGCGAACCCGGCCACATGGTAGCCTGAAGGGACCAGTTGGTGGACGGAGCATGCAGCACCCACTGCAGTGCCCCGCCTCCCGCGTCGGTCAGGTGAATCTCGCTGGCCCGCTCGAGCGGCACGCTCGAAGGAATCCCGGCGATCGCGGCCTCGATCGGATCGAGCTGCAGCTCCGCGTCGGTCCACGAGCGGAACATCACCTTTCCGTGTACCGGCGACTCGGTCTCCGGCAGCTCGAACTCCGCCTGCCACTCTCCCAGCAAGTCCCACGCGTGGTCCATAGGGCCGATGTTCGGCACCTGCACGGTCGGATGTCTTGGCATCGTTGGGCTACCTCCGTGAATCTTCCCGGTGGGCGTGCCGTACTGGAACATGCCCTGTAAGTCCCTTTCCCGGAGCTTTGCCATGATCAACCTTCTACTCGCCCTCATCGCCGGCTTCGGCGGGTTTGCGCTGGCTCGCAACTTCGTACGCCATCGGCTCCGGTTTGTGGATGCCGTTCATTCGCCCTTGGCCCCGTTGGTGGCCGGCGTGGCGGGAGCCGTACTGATCTGGCCCCTCGCGCTGCTGCCAATGATCGGAACCGCGCCCGTCGTCGTATGCGGGATCGGCGTTGCGCTGGGCACCGCCAGGGGTGCCCGGGCCCTGCGCCGCATGGATGGGGAGCACCGACGACTCGCTCCCTGATGAACGATAACACCACACCGAAATCGAGCCCGTAGACTGGATCACATCCCCAGTCACGTCTATCTTGCCGCCATGGCAACCGTGCATTGCAGCCGCTGCGGCCAGGAGCGCGAGGGGATGGCCTTTCAGCCGTTCCGGAATGATCTGGGCCGCCGCGCCTTCGAGCAGATCTGCGGAGTCTGTTGGGGCGACTGGCTCAAGACCCAGCAGCAGCTCATCAACCACTACGGGCTCAACCTCCAAGATCCCAAGGCTAAGGAGTTTCTGTTCCAGAACATGGAGCAGTTTCTCTTTGCCGGAGCGGTAAGCCAGTTCGGCGGAAGCCAGGCACCACCAGGGTAAGACACCCTCAGAAGCCCCCACCCAACCGGAAGATCAGATCCACCGCCGGCCCACCCGGCTCCAAGTCCTCCGCCAGCCCGACTCGCCACTCGTACCCCAGTCTCGTGGCAAGAATCCAGCCGAAATCGAGCGAGAGATCCCGGCGATCCAGGGCCGGCAGGGAGGTTCCCCGGTAATAGGGGGAGTGGTAGAACAGATTCCCGTAGACCGACTGCCGCCCCCAGAACCTGAAGCGCAACCCGGAGCTGGCCGCCACCATCAGTTTTCGCTGAACCGGCGCCAGGCCGCCCTGAGCCGGAGTGGCGCCGACACCGAGGCTTCCCTCGTAGATCAGCCGAGGGTTGAGCGGGGCCCGCAGGGTATTGAGCAGGTTGAAGGAGACGACGCCGCGCCCGTACCCGGCCGGTCCCGAGGCCGTGGGCAGGGTAAAGGCGAGGACGCTCTGCCACCCCGGACGGACGCGAACCCCCAAGCCGACGCGCAGATCCCCCAGAAACAGATCGCTGGGCCGGCCCCTGATGTTGGGGCCGTCGGGTAGCTCCACATTGTAGAGAAACTCGTCCGTGGGCCGGCGGTCGCGCTCCGGGATGTCCACGCCGAGCACACCGTGGTACCAGGACAGAAACCCGTCGAGAAAACCGCTGTAGGCTCCGCCCAGCTCCGATTCCAGCAGGACGAACGCATTGGGATGGAGGTCGCGCCGGAGGCCCAGTCGCAGGCGCAGCAGCTCCGAGTCGAGCAGATAGTCCGCGGGGGGAGAATAGTTGTCCTCGATCGTGCTCGCGTAGTCCACCTCGAACGTGGTCATCCAGCGGCCCGGTCTCGGCTCCTGATAGGGCAGAAAGGACAGACCGCTGCGGGAGGCGGCGACCGGATTGATGGGAGAGAACGCAGGAAGACCCTGCGCCACCCCGACGCTCGGGGAGCTGAGTGCGATGACCAGCAGCGCGGCAAGGGACCAGAGGCGGCGCACCGGCGGAAGATAACTCTGCTTGACAAACCGGCGAGCCGGCCCGTAGCTTGGTTGCATGGTCTCCCTGCAGACGCGGTACTTTTATTTTACCAATGCCGGCGCGGCGCGTAGCCCGTCCGGTGTCGGTAGCGTGCTGTAGCGCCCCGACCCGGACCACTCGACGCCCCGCCGGACACTGCCGGCGGGGCTTTTTTTATTTTCCACTGCCGGAGCACATGTATGCGCGTAGCGATTCAGGGAACGTTCGGCTCCTTCAGCGAAGCGGCGGCTCGGCGGCGCTGGCCCGACCTGGTCACCCTGCCCTGCCGGGAGGCGAAGGACGTGGTGTCGGCGGTGCGCGAAGGCTTGGCCGAGGCGGGGTGCCTGCCGATCGAGAACTCCCTCATCGGCTCTGTCACCACGACGTACGACCTGCTGGAGGAGGCGTTCGGGGACGGCACGTTGCGCCTGACCCACGAAATCCTCTACCCGGTGCATCACACCCTGATGGCCGTGCCGGGGGCGTCGGTGGAGGGAATCCGCCGGGTGCTCTCGCATCCGGTGGCGCTGGGACAGTGCCGGCTCTGGTTGTCGGAGCACCTGCCCGACGTGGAGCTGGTGAGCGCCTGGGACACCGCCGGCAGCGCCGAGATCGTGGCGGGCGAGGGGAACATCGCGCTCGCCGCCATAGCCGCCCGGCCCGCGGCCGACGCCCACGGGCTTGTTGCCTTGGCCGATCGGATCGAGGACGATCCCACCAATCAGACCCGCTTTCTCACCTTTACCCGCGCCGACGCACCGGCGCTGCCCCAGGGGACCGAAGGAGCGTCGCGCTACAAGACGTCGCTCATCGTGCTCATTGACCACAAGCCCGGCATGCTCGCCCTGACCCTGCAGGCTTTCGGCGTGCGGGGAGTGAACCTGATGGCGCTGCAGTCCCGGCCGGAGCGCTCCGCGCCGTGGACCTACCGCTTCTACGTTGACGTTGACGGCACCACCACCGATCCCCGCCTGGCGGAAGCGCTGGAAGAGGTCGAGGCGTTGGCCGCTCGGGTGGTGGTGCTCGGCAGTTACGAGGCGTGGATCGAGGGCTCGCGCCTCTCGACCCCGCCGCCGATCCCGGCCCACCATACCAGGAAGCCGGAGGTGCCCCTGGTGGACCGGCGGCGCAACCCCGAAGGCAGCCGGGTCTCGGTCCGTCACCTCGTCTTTGGCGGGGAGGAGCCGGTCCTCATCGCGGGGCCCTGCTCGGTCGAGAGCGAGCCGATGATCCTGGAGACGGCCGACGCCGTGGCGGCCGCCGGTGGCGACATGTTGCGTGGAGGCGCCTACAAACCGAGGACTTCACCCTACGATTTTCAGGGTCTGGGGGTGAAGGGGCTGCGCTACCTGGCGGATGCCCGGGAGCGCACCGGTCTTCCGGTGGTGACCGAAGTGTTGAGCTGGGAGGAGGTAGCTGTGGTCGCCCATTTCGCCGACATGCTGCAAGTCGGTGCGCGGAACATGCAGAATTTTACACTCCTGCGCGCGGTGAGCCGGAGCGGCAAGCCGGTGCTGCTCAAACGGGGCGCGGGAGCCACCATCGAGGAGTGGCTCATGGCGGCGGAGTATATCCTGGCGGAGGGGAATCCCAATGTGGTTCTCTGCGAGCGGGGTATCCGCACCTTCGAGCGTGCCACCCGACATACGCTCGATCTGAACGCCGTCGTGATGGTCCGAGAGCGCACCCACCTGCCGGTCATCGTGGATCCCAGCCACGCGGCTGGGCTGCGCTCGCTGGTGACGCGGCTCAGCATGGGCTCGCTGGCCGCGGGAGCGTGCGGGCTCATGGTGGAGGTGCATCCGGACCCGGCGAAGGCAATGAGTGACGGGGAGCAGAGCCTGGATATCCCGATGTTCGCGGAGCTGGCTCGGCGGGTGCACCCGGGGCGGGTGCAGGGGGTGGGACGGAGATTGGCTTAGGTGTGTGTCACCCTGAAAACCGCGAACGGTAAGCCGGGGATCAACCCAGCTTACCGCTCACTGTCTGCGATTTGATGTCGCCGTCTACAGTTCTTTACCGTCAGGGGACTGTGGAACCCCTACGTCCCGTGAACAGCCGGTAGAGGAGCAGAAGAAGCATCGCGCCGATGATGGAAGCGATGATCCCCGGACCCGTAGCCGGATCGGAGTACCAGCCCAACGCCCGTCCCAGGAAGCCCGCCAACAGCGCGCCGGCCACACCGATCAGCATGGTGACGATGAATCCGCCCGGATCCTTACCGGGCATCAGCAGCTTGGCAATCGCCCCGACGACCAACCCGATGATCAAGGTCCACAGGAAGCCCATAGTTCCCTCCAAGGTGAGCGGAACATATACCAATGTCCGGTGGCGACATCTGTGAGCGGGCGCACAATGATCGTTTTCTGGCTCACTCCCGCTCGGCAAGCCGGGCGCTTACCGTCTGGCGCTTCCGCTTGCGGAGGATGTCCACCTTGAATGTTTCGCCCCGTTCGTAGCTTCGCAAGATGCGGAGCAGATGGGAGGGGCCCTGCGGTTTGCGGCCGTCCACGGCGAGCACCACGTCGCCTCCCTGGAGCTGGAGGCCGGCGTCCTTGGGGGCATGGATGACCAGCACCCCCTCTTCCGTGCCGAAGTACTGGCCCAGCTCGGGATTGAGGGGCGCCAGCTCCAGCTCGCCCAGGACGCCGGAGAGGAACTCGACCTGGGAAAAAGGCGAGCCGAATCGCTCCACCACGTCCTCGGCGGGACGAGAGACGCCGGGCCCGGCCTCGGAGGGCCGGAAGAAGCGAAAAGCGTAGGGACGGCTGCCGGGCCGGCCCTCGAACACCACCCCTGACTCCTCTTCGGTCACCACCGATACGGTGCGGCGCCCGCGTCCCCGGCGAAGCTCGACGGCCACGGTATCGTTGACATCGAACCGGGCGGCGAGCTCAATGAGCCGCAGCCCCGGCAGCGACCGCCGGTCGTCTTTCCCTTCCGCGGCTCCACCCGCGAGCACCGAGTTGCCGTCCAGCTTGGTGATCACGTCGCCGGAGCGGACACCGGCCTGGGCCGCGGGACCGCCCGGGGTAACCGCATCCACGTAGGCGCCGATCGAGTCGGTTGCCCGAGCCTGCAGGTCAATCTTCATACCGAGGCGGGCCCGCCGGTTCATGACGATCCGCATGAGCCGGTCGGGGCCGTGGTCCAGCCGCATCTCCATCCGCCCCGGATCGGTGGGACGTGCGGGATCGGTTGGGCGTCCGGGCTCCTGGGCGACCAGCAGGGCCGGGGTGAGTCCCAGCCCGCCGGCGGCGATGATAGCGCTCAAGAGTGTATTGCGCATGGTAAAACCTCCGGGGCTCACAGCCCCACCTTGCTGGCGCGGGTGACGTGGACGTCCACCAGGGCGTCGAGCAGACCGACCCGCTCCCGCCAGAGCTGAACCATCTGGCTGTCACGCTCCTGGCGCTGAAGCAGGTCGGCCATCTCCAGCTCCCGGTCGAGCCGGGCGATCCGGTCTTCCAGCTCCTGGGTGATCCGGGCGGTCCGCCCGTCGAGCACCCGGCTCTCCGGGTTGTAGCGGTAAAGCTCCGTCTCCAGGGCATGGGAACGCTCCATGGCCTGCGCGATCGCGGCGGGGTCGGCGGCACTGACCGTACCGGCGGGCATTCCGATCGCGGCCACCACGGCAATGGAAGCCGCCGCGGCCAGTCCCACCATGCCGCCGGCCCGGGTGCGCCGGTGGCGGCGCGCCTTCACTTGGGCCGCCACCTGTGGCCAGCGGTCGCGAGCGGGGCGGAGCGCGGGGAGGGCCTTCAGCCGAGCGACCCGCTGGTGGAGGCGCTCCAACTCGGCCCGGCAATAGGAGCATTCGTCGAGATGATCCAGGGCAGCGGTATCGCCGGGCTCGAGCCCGGACTCGCGAAGGCTCACCAGCGCCTCCATGGAGAGATGGGTCAAGAGGCCACCTCCTCTCCCAGCCACCGCCGGAGCCGAGCATGAGCCCGGGCCAACTGCGACTTGGAGAAGCTGGGGGTCTTGCCCATCATGCCGGCGATTTCATCGTGGGTGTATCCTTCGACGTCGTGCAGCCAGACCACGGCTCTGGATGTCTCGGAGAGCCGCTCGAGGGCTGCCTCCAGGTCCATCCTGAGGTGCGCGTCCTCCCGCCGGTTCCCGGTCGCCACCTCTTCGTGCAGCTCCTCGGTCTCCCGATACTTGTTGCGGCGCAGGCGCATCAGCGCCTTGCTGGCCGCGATGGTCCGAATCCAACCCCAGAGGCTCCCTTCCTCCCGGTACCGAGCGATACTGCGGCAGATCTCGAAGAAGGTTTCCTGGAGCACGTCCTCGGCGTCTTCGGCGGTACGGCAGATCCGGCGGGCGAGGTTGTAGACCGGCACCTCGAAGGCCCGAAAGAGGGCCTCAAAGGCGGCCGGGTCCCCCGCCCGGGCCTGGGCGACGACCGACTCGGCGTTGGCGAGGGGAAACGAGTCCATTACGAAGGTCCGTGACATAGTTGCATAAGGATGCGGGAGGGGGGTGGAGGGTTGCAACTGCTGTGAGGTCGAAGGTCGAAGGTCCTGAGGCACCGAGCCTCCGCTCCCGCGAACCTTCGACCTTCGACCTTCGACCTTCGACCTTCGACTTCTTCCCATGCCCATCCGCTGGGGACTCTGCTGTCAGTTCTTGGACGCGCCGATCCGGTTCCGGGCGGCGACGCACCGCTACGTCTGGGGGCTGGAGCCGGGGGTGCGGCGGGAGTATCTGGCCGGGATCGCGCGGGACAATGCATTGGCATTGCTCGCGGCGGTGGGCGAGTGCCGCCGGCTGGGCATCGGAGCCTTTCGCATCAACAGCCAGATCCTGCCGCTCAGCACCCACCCGGAGAGCGGGTACCACTTGGCGGGCATTGATCCCGACGGCACCACCGAGGCGCTGTTCCGCCAGGCGGGGGAGGCCGCCCGTGCCGCCGACCTGCGCCTGAGCTTCCATCCCGACCAATTCGTGGTGCTCAACTCGGAGCGGGAGGCGGTGGTGGCCTCGTCGGTCGCGGAGCTGGAGTATCAGGCGGCAGTGGCCGAGTTGGTGGGAGCGGACGTGATCGTGTTCCACGGGGGCAGCGCGGCGGGGGGGACGGAGGCGGCGCTGGAGCGGCTGGAGCGGGGAATCGAGCGGCTGAGCGAGCGGGCGCGGGTGCGCGCGGCGCTGGAGAACGACGACCGGCAGTACGCTCCCGCCGACCTGCTGCCGCTCTGCCGCCGGCTGGGGGTGCCGCTGGTGTATGACGTCCACCATCACCGGTGCCGGGCGGACGGGCTCTCGGTCGAAGAGGCGACGCTGGCGGCGGCCGAGACGTGGAACGGGCGGGAGCCGTACAGCCACATCTCCTCACCGAGGGATGGGTGGGACGCGGGGAATCCGCGGCCGCACGCCGGCTACGTGGACCCGGGCGACTGGCCCGAGGCGTGGAGGGGGGTGGGGATGACGGTGGATGTGGAGGCGAAGGGGAAGGAGCGGGCGGTGACGGCGTTGATGGGGGCGGTGGGGTATGGCGGAGTCTGCGCCAAGCCCCGCCAACCCCTAGCCTCCCCCCGGCCCGCTCAGTCCGCTCGCACCCGGACATCGCTGTGCGTTCGCGTCTCGCACGCCGCGTGCTTCGGAATTGGAAGGGTCGCTTTCGCCTGAGGTTCTCGGCGCTCAGCCGCCTTCGGAAGGGTGCCGCCGCCGCTCGACGCGTTCTCCGTCGCCCCGCCGCGTTCATCCGCCGGGCATCGCGTCCATCTGTCAGGCCTTCCGCGTCTGTGAGCCGGTTGCCGCGAGCCCCGGCGGGTCTGCGGGTTCCTCCGAACCGTGCCGTGCCAGCCCGAGGCGACCTCGTATCGCTCCGATCTCCCCTCTCGATACCTGCCACGTGGCCGCAACCGTGCGGCGGACGCGGCGGGCTTCTCCGGACGATTCCGCGAGGCCCTGAACCGCAACGTGCTTCCCCAGGCAGTTTCGCGACGGCCCGGTTGGGCATCAGGTCTGCCCGCCGCTCGTTCGCATCGGCTCCTCGCGCACCGCATCGCCTTCCGGCGCATCCTAAAGCGATTCAGGGGGCCCAGTGACCTACGTTCGTCGCCTCGCTTTCCCTTGCGGCCGACCGAAACCAGTATCCCGAGCCGCATGTCCTATCATCAGCAGTCTCATCAGCAGTGCCGGTGGATGCCCGGCCATCCTCCGAGCACCACGGTGGAGGGCGGTATTAAGGCGGTAACCCGCAGGGTGTACGACATGTGCGTGCGCGTTTGAACTACACGGGCGCGCACCCGGACGACGAGCCGGGGGAGCGGGTGATGTTCAGCTACGTCGATCTGGAGCGGCGCATTCCCACCGATCATCCGCTGCGGGTGATTCAAGCGCTAGCGCCGCGCGGTCACCCCGAATCGTTCTCGTCCACCTGCAACCCTGCTTCCGGGGCAAGTGCTGGAATGCGCAATGTGCGGCGGTAAGTTCCAACCGCCATGGCGAGCGCGCCGACGATCAGAATCGCCGCGACTGCGAACGTGGTCCGCATACCGGTGGCAACGGCCTCGGGGCGCGCCTTTGTGATGTCGAGCGTCGCCGATGCGAGCGCGAACACAGCGCCCATAACGGATGCACCGGTGATAAGCCCGAGATTGCGCGATAGGTTGAGCATGCCGGAAATGACGCCCCGTTGGTCCGGGCGGATATCTGTCATGACGGCGGTGTTGTTGGCCGTCTGGAACAGCGCATAGCCGACGGTGATGACTGCGTTGGGGGCGATGTAGCCGGGGATGCCGAGCGTCGCCGGCAGTATGGATAGAATGACGGAGCCGGCCGCTATTCCGATGAGCCCAACGATGGTCATGTGTTGCGCGCCAAAACGGTCCGCAATGCGACCGGCTGGCACGCCGGCCAGCGCGGCGACAAGCGGGCCGACCGATAAGGCGAGTCCGACAAGAGCCGCCTCGAGCCCGAGCGCACGAGAGAGATAGAACGGCCCGACCACCAGCGTCGCCATCATCACCGTCGAGACGAGCGCGCTCATGACGAGGCTCGCACTCAGCACTGGATCGCGGAACATCGCCAATCGGATCAAAGGTGATGCTGCTCTTGCCTCAGCGCGCACGAAGAGGCCGACTCCAATGACAGCAGCCAACAGCAGAGCCATGTTGAGCGGACCGAAACTGCCGCGCCCAATCGTCATGGCGAGGGCATAGGCCGCGAGCGTCAGAGCAAGCAGCAGCGTGCCCACATTGTCGAAGCCGGCCCGATCAGTCTTCGGCCCCCGGCGATCAACGGGCAGGTAGCGATGGGTGAGAACAAAAGTCAGGATACCCAGCGGTACGTTGACGAGGAATATTGCCCGCCAACTGAGTCCGGCGATCAGAACGCCGCCGAGCGACGGACCGAGAGCGGTGCCGATCGCGGACATCGTTCCGAGCAGCCCCATGGCGCTACCGGTCTTTGCCCTCGGAACCGTCTCACCGATAAAGGCCATCGTGAGGGCCATCATGATGGCCGCTCCGAGGCCCTGCGCCGCTCGGGCGGCAATCAGCAGCCAGAGTGTGGGCGCGACGCCGCACAGGACCGAGGCCACTGTGAACAGGAAGATTCCGGCCAATAGCAGCCGTCGGCGGCCGGTGATGTCACCGAGCCGTCCGACGCTGACGATCAGGGTGGTGATGGCGAGGAGATAAGCGAGGACGATCCACTGGACTTCCTGGAAGGAAGCGTTGAACGCCTGGGCCAACGTCGGCAAGGCAACATTGGCGATGCTGGTGCCGAGCGAGGACAGCAACATGGATAGCGAAAGGCTGGCGAGCGCCCACCGGACCGAAGGTGTCCGTTCCGCACTTCCAGCTACTGCTTCATCTCGTCCTGCAATGATTGGCTTCAACATGAACTCCGTTTTCTGGCGACTCCCGAAACGGAGCTGTCAGGAACGTAGTCCTTTGCCTGGGCGCCTAATGAGTATTGGAGCCAAGCCGCCGGAGCAGAAAGCATCATCTTCGCGGCAGCCGTCACCGGCTTGCAGGCCCGCCCACCAGAAGATCCAGGCAGATGGGTGCATCCGGTACATCCCGGCCTCGGGGACGGTGACTCCGCGTGATCGTACCCGTTCATCACCAGGAATGTTTTCCAGCGCCGCGTCAAGCGCCGCCAAAGGTCAGGCCGGTTAACCGCAATCATCCGCTCATCATAGCCAAGATTGAGCGCACCCTGCATCGGGACTATACGCTGCTTCCGGCGGATCGACGGTCCGATCAGCAAGGAGCCGACGCATTTCCCGACTGAGGATACGTGCCACCTCTTCCGAGCGCGAGTAAGGAGACTCCCTTCTCGACTCCATGATCTGCTCCCGGTAGGCAGCAGGGTCGCCCCCGGCGGCGGTCGGCCTGTTTATGCTGTTTTGGTGCGGTCGGGCGCTGTTCACGGGTATTCGAGATCCTGAGTCAGCACGCGCATTGCTCTCACGCCGCGAATGTCCCGCGGTGGACGGTCGTCCAGGCACGTGTGAGGTAACCACCCCAATGGGGGCCAGTGCCCAGGCGGTGGTTCGTAGCCCTCCTGGCATAGGACCGAAGGGCCGGTGTCTCCCAGGCACGAGGCGTCAAATGCTTCAAAATTTCGCTCCCAGATGCCGGCCGGGAAGGTGCTCGGTCTGAGAGGACCGGCGGTGCAAGGAGAGTAATGGTAGTCCCTGCCCGTTATCAGTTTCGGTAACCCATTCGACCGCCGCAGCGTGCATCCCCTTGATTTTCGCGGGGAATGTTCCCATGTTGGTAACACGACGCAGGTGGTAACGGCGCCGCAATAAGCGGCTCACGGGAGGGTCCAAGAAAGGTGTAGCGGGACAGTATGAGGGTCATTAGTCGAAAGCGGCTCCTCCAGTTTGGAGCAAAGCATCCCCAAGCCGCGACGCCTCTAGATGTGTGGTTCCGCATCATGAAGGCGACGAAGTTCGCAGGACCCGACGAAGTCGTGACAAAGTTTGGTGGTCAAAATGTTAGTTTCCTCGGTGGCGAGTTAACAGTCTTCGACATCTCAGGAAACAAGTACCGGGTAGTGGCAGCCGTGGTGTACGACGGCAACGCAGTCTATATCAAGCACGTATTCACTCACCCGGAGTACGACCGGTGGAACAAGAAGCGCCGGTAGCAATACCGGCGCTGGTCCGCGGGCGCTCCCCGCTGGCTCTCTAACTATGGGCCGAGGCACGGCACACTATGGGCACGACAGCACGCGCGAAGACACTCGATTTTTCTCAGCCCCATGTACTGCGCAATGAGCGTGAGTACGACGCTGCGGTAGCGTGGGCTGACGAGTTGACCGATCATATGCCAGCGCCTAGAAGCAAGAAGCACGAAGTATTACGCTTCCTCCTGCTGCTGATCGAGGCATACGATGACGAGCACTATCAGATGGGCGACAAGAGCACACCTCAGGATGTGGTGGACTTCATGCTCGACCAGAAGGGAAAGACCCGCACCGATCTTGCGGACCTCCTAGGTGGCCGGAGCAGAGTGTCCGAGTTCTACAAGGGAAAGCGTCGACTCTCGATCGAGCAGGTGCGGAGGTTACGCAATGAGCTGGGCATCCCCGCCGATCTACTGATCGAATAGGCAATGGCGTGGGGGCTGCAGTCGAAAAGCATAAGTTCGGCTCGGTCGGCTGGCGCTCTCATTCCCCCTATGCAAGGCGCCCGGATGACCCTTCCGAACGTGTGTCGTGGCTGCGCGACCGCGGGCTCGGCTCCGCCGGTACGCGCGGTGCCCCGCCGGAGCGCAATACGGCGACGGGCGCTGAGGGCGGAGACAACAGCGGGACTATGGTGCAGACCAGCTCACAACGCCAGGAAGCGGCTTAGCTTCCTGGCCATGCGCATCCTCGAAGGCGGCCTGGACGACCCGCGGGTCGTCGCCCTGCTAAACACCCATGTGACCCGCGCGCGGGCGGAGACGGCGCGGGGAAGCGCGCACTCGCTCGACCTGTCCGGGCTCCGAGCCCCCGAGGTGACGTTCTGGTCGGCGTGGGAGGGCGACGCGGTCGTCGGCGTCGGCGCGCTCAGGCGGCTGAGCCCCGAGCACGGCGAGGTAAAGTCCATGCACACGGCCGAGGCGGCGCGCGGGCGGGGCGTGGGCGCGGCGCTGCTGCGGCAGATCATGGCGACGGCCCGGGCGCGCGGGATGTCGCGGCTCAGTCTCGAGACCGGGTCGTGGCCATACTTCGAGCCGGCCCGGGCGCTGTACGCGCGGGATGGATTCGTGAAGTGCGAGCCGTTCGGGGAGTATCGGGAGGATTCGAACAGCGTGTTCATGACGCTGCTGCTCTCGGACCCAGCGTGAGACGCATCACCGACCGCAGCGGCGTTAGGGCCCAACATGCCCATCATGGACATGCAGCACATCCGGCGCGGCGCGGGCACACCGCTGCTCCTGATCCACGGCCTGGGCGGGAGCTGGCGATCATGGACGCCGATCCTCGAGCCGCTCGCGGCCGAGCGGGAGATCATCGCGGTGGATCTTCCCGGCTTTGGCCTGACTCCGGCGCTCGCCGGTCCCACGACAATCGCCAGTCTGGCGGAAGCGGTCACCGGGTTTCTCTACGCGCACGATCTGACCGGCGTGGATGTGGTGGGCAGTTCGATGGGCGCGCGTCTGGTGCTCGAGCTGGCACGGCGCGGCGTGGTCGGCGCCGTGGTCTCGCTCGATCCTGGCGGCTTCTGGCGCGGCTGGGAGCGGACCTGGTTCGAGACGACGATCGGGCTTTCGATCCGGCTCATCCGGCGGCTCCAGCCGCTGATGCCGCGGATCACGGGGAGCGCGGTGGGGCGGACGTTGTTATTCCCCCAGCTCTCGCCGCGCCCCTGGGCGTTGCCGGGCGGGCTACTGCTCGACGAGATGAGGACCTACGCGGCCTCGCCGGTGTTCGACGAGCTGCTCCGAAGCTTGGCGCGCGGGCCCGGCCAGGCGGGCATGGCTCCGGGCACGAGCACCGCCCCGATAGTGATCGGCTGGGGACGCCGCGACCGGATCTGCCTTCCTCGCCAGGCCCGCCGGGCGATCGAGCGGTTTCCTGATGCGCGGCTGCATTGGTTCCGGACCTCCGGCCACTTCCCGCACTGGGATGTGCCCCGCGAAACAGTGCAGCTCATCCTTGCCTCGACCGGAGCGAGGGCCTCGGCGTTTCGGTAAAGCCGTCCGGGTTCACGGTCCCCGCTACCACCAGGGTGGAGTGATCGGCGCCGTGGCCTTCATTCAGGCGACGCCCCGGGGCTAGCCATGACCCAGACCGAGCAGCAACGCCGGTTCCACAATCCCTGGCCCAACAGTGAACCGCACGACTGGCGAGCCCTCCTTCGATGGGCGCGAGAGCGTCGGTCGCAAACGCCGGCCCAATCGCCGCTGCGAGGCAGCTTCTCGGTTGCGACACCGGCGATCCGGTATCCCCGAGCCAGCTCCAGCGATTTCACGGCCACCTGGATCGGGCATTCCACCGTGCTGCTGCAAGTGGGTGGGCTGAACCTGCTGACCGACCCGGTGTTCAGTCAGCGGGCCTTTCCGGTGCAGTGGATGGGGCCGCGGCGGGTCATGGATCCCGGGCTCGCGCTCGACGCGCTTCCGCCGCTCAATGTCGTCCTGCTGTCGCACAATCACTACGATCACCTCGACCGTCCCGCCGTGAAGTCGATCGCGAAGGGGCATCCGCGGACGACCTGGATCGTGCCGCTCGGGCTTGGCGGGTACATCAGAGGTTGGGGCGCGCGCGACATCATCGAGCTGGACTGGTGGCAGGAGGCCACGATTCACGGTCTTCGCGTTACCGCCACGCCGGCGCGCCACTTCAGCAATCGCCGGCTGGGCGATCGGAACCGGTCGCTCTGGTGCGGATTCGCGTTCGCACTGGATGGCAAGCGGGCATACTTCGCCGGCGACACGGCCTATCATCCAGAGTTCAATGAGATCGGTGCGCGATGCGGGCCGTTCGACTTGGCCATGATACCGATCGGGGCATACGATCCGCGCTGGTTCATGGAGCGTGTCCATGCGGACCCGGAGGAGGCCGTGCGGATCTATGAGGATCTGACCGCGCCCCATCCGGAGGCGCCGAGCCCGCTCATGCTCGGCATCCACTGGGGAACCTTTCGGCTGACGGATGAGCCGATGGACGAACCGCCACGACGGACCGGGGCGCGCTGGCGGGAGGCGGGGCTCGACGACGGCTCTGGATCGCGCGGTTTGGTGAAACGCGGCGGGTGACGTCATAGCGGGGAGAGCAACCATCTCACCTGGCAAGCTGCTCCCGAGCAGCGCCTACCAGTCGGTCGGCCGATAGTCCTTCAGGAACTTCCCCCAGACGTGCTCGCCGGTGTTGGCCCCAGCGATGATCGGATCCACGATCCGGGCCGCGCCGTCCACGATATCGAGCGGCGGATGGAAGCGGTGCTCCGCCGTCTTCCGCGCCGCGATCTCCGCGGGATCCTCGTCCGTCACCCACCCCGTATCCACCGCGTTCATGTGGATGCCGTCCTGCTGGTAGTCGGCGGCGGCGGTGCGGGTCATCATGTTGAGCGCCGCCTTGGCCATGTTGGTGTGTGGATGTCGGGTCGTCTTGAAGTTGCGGTAGAACTGGCCCTCCATCGCCGACACGTTCACGATGTGCTTCGCCCGGCCCGGCGTCCGCAGCATGAGCGGCTTGAGGCGGGCATTGAGGATGAACGGCGCCACGGCGTTCACCAGCTGCACCTCGAGCAGCTCGACCGACGGGACGTCGGCCATCAGCATGCGCCAGGAGTTCCGCTCGCGGAGATCCACCTGCTGGCCGTCCCCGTCGAGGCGCCCCTCGGGGAAGAGATGCCCCGCAACGTCGTGCTCGTCCGCCAGGAGCTGCACCTGGGAGAGCTCGGCGGCGCTGGCGATGCCCGCGAGGCTCGGCAGCCGGCGGTCGAACGCGGCGGGGCCGACATCCGTCTTGCCGTGAAGCGCGGGGTGCGCGTCGCGCCATTCCTCATACCGGCCGAGGAGGGCCCGGGCGCGCGACGGCAGCGTGGCGGCGGCGGTGCGCTCGGCGGCCATCATATGGGCGTAGAAGGCGGGCGGGCGGCGGACGGTCTGGCAGGCGTTGTTGACGAGGAAGTCGAGCCGCCCGTGCGTCGCCGCCAGCTCGCGGCAGAACGCATCGACGCTCGGCGTGTGCCGGAGGTCGAGGCCGAAGATCTCGACCCGGTCCTGCCACTCGGCGAAGTCGGGCTCGCGAGCGTAGCGGGCGGCGGAGTCGCGGGGAAAGCGGGTCGTGACGATAAGATGCGCGCCGGACCGGAGCAGCTTGAGCCCCGCCTGGTATCCGATCTTGACCCGCCCGCCCGTCAGCAGCGCCACCGTGCCGCCGAGGTCGGCGAGTTCGGTGCGCTTGGCGAAGTTGAGCTCGGCGCAGAGCGGGCAGAGCTGGTCGTAGAAGTGATGGAGCCCGGTGAAATGCGTCTTGCAGACGTAGCAGTGCTGGCGCTCGGCCGGCTCGCGCGGCGCGTCCGGGGCGTGCACGTCCTCGGGGGCAAACGCGTCGGGCGGGGCCGGCGGGAAGACGTTGGGCGAGGTGAAGACCGGCCTGCGCCGGAGGGTGCGGATGCCGGTGCGGTCGCGGAGCGACTCCTCGCGCTCGACGCGCTCCGTTTTCCGGCGGCGGGTGGCGGCGCGCACGAGCTGCCGCCGGCTCAGCGCGTCGGGGGCGTAGACGTGGCCGGCGGCCTGGAGGAGGCGGTGGCAGTCGGCGACGGGGATGTCGGCGAGGAGAGAACGGTCGGTGACGACCCGCTCGAGCAGGGCGACGGCGGCGCGGAGCTCGGCGAGGAAGGGATCGTCAGTTGTCGGGGGTAGCATGCTCGAATATAGTGGTCCAACCTCGCGGCACTCCAGCAGCTAGTCCGAAGGCTCGACTCACCACGACCACGCGAACTGCCCCGGGTTCCGCTCAATCAGCGCCCGTCGTCCCTTCGCCGGCGCAGCTCAGCCGCGAGTTCTGGCGTCAGGAGAACGGCGGAGGGCTCCAAGCTATCCCAGAGCTCCTCGGCAAGCTGAATTCGCTCTTCCGGCGTGAGGTGCGAGAAGCCAAATATCGGGGAGCTCCTGCTGGAAATCTGTGTGCGGGCCGGAAGTTCAGCAAGCCGATGGCGCTCATCGGCCCGCCTTAGGCCCAGCGATCAAACGAGCAGGATCACGGCCAGTACGCTCCCCAGGGCGACCAACACCCAGGCCAGAGCCAGAGGGAGGAATGGTGCTCGTGGCGTGGGTAATTCCTCGGGTCGGAGCTGCCGGCAGAACCGCCTATACTCCAGCGCTCCGGCAGCCGTGGCCACAATACCGAGCAGCACCAGACCGGCGCCGAGATAGGAGGACACCCCGTGGGTTGGGGGCTCGTCGCCTTGCGCCCGCAACAAGTGAAGGAATAGCCCGAACCGCGCCACCACGAAGCCGAACGCCATGACGCTGATCCCGGTGCGGATCCAGGCGAGCAGCGTTCGTTCGGCGGCGAAGTAGACCCGGGGATCGCCAGCGGTATCCGGCATGAGCTTACAACCTCGGTCAGAGTCTTTTGTGCCGCGAGCCAACGAACAGATCTAGCGTGCAGCGAGGCCGCGGGCCAGACGGAAGCGGCTTAGCTTCTTGCCATGCACATCGTCGAAGGCGGCCTGAACGACCCGCGGGTCGTTGCCCTGCTGGACACTCATTTGACCCGAGCGCGGGCGGAGACGGCACGGAGGAGCGCGCACGCGCTCGACCTGTCCGGACTCCGGGCGCCCGAGATGACGTTCTGGTCGGCGTGGGAGGGCGACGCGGTCGTCGGCGTCGGCGCGCTCAAGCGGCTGAGCGCCGAGCACGGCGATGTCAAGTCCATGCACACGGCCGAGTCGGCGCGCGGGCAGGGCGTGGGCTCGGCGCTGCTGCGGGAGATCATGGCGACGGCTCGGGCGCGGGGGATGTCGCGGCTGAGTCTCGAGACCGGGTCGTGGCCGTACTTCCTGCCGGCGCGGGCGCTGTACGCGCGGCACGGGTTCGTGGAGTGCGGGCCGTACGGGGAGTATCGGGAGGATCCGAACAGCGTGTTCATGACGCTGGCGCTCGGGGACGGCTGACCGGGGCTCCTCGGGGCGGCTACATGCCTGACGCCGCGACGTTGTCCTCGGCAGGCACCGCCGTCGCCTCGGCGAGCAGCCGCTGCACGCGCGGGATCACCTCGCGGCCGTAGAGCTCGATGCTCCGCAGCATCAGCTCGTGCCGCAACGTGCCGTTGCTGTACTTGAGATCGAAGCGGGACGCGCCGAGGGCGCGCACGGTGGCGGCGATCTTCCGGGCGACCGTCTCCGGCGAGCCGACGTAGAGTGAGCCCGCGGCGACCTCGCGATCGAACTCGGCCCGGCTGGTCGGGCTCCAGCCGCGCTCGGCGCCGATCCGGTTCCGCATGACCTGGTACGCCGGCCACAGCTCCTCCCGCGCCTCGGCGTCCGTCTCCGCCACATGTCCCGGCGAGTGCACGCCCACCGGCAGCGGTTCCGAGCCGAGCTGGGCGAGGGCCCGGTGGTAGAGCTCGACGTAGGGCGCGAAGCGGCGGGGGTCGCCGCCGATGATGGCCAGCGTCAGGGGAAAGCGGTAGCGCGCGGCGCGCACCACCGACTCCGGGCTGCCCCCGACCCCCACCCAGGCGCTGAGCGGCGGCCGCTCGACCGGCGGGAAGACGCGGACGCCGTCGAGCGGCGGGCGCACGGTACCCTTCCAGCGGACCGGCTCACCGGTGCGATCCGCGTCGCGGAGTGCCGCGAAGATCGCCAGCTTCTCCTCAAAGAGGTCGTCGTAGTCGTCCAGCGAGTAGCCGAAGAGCGGAAACGACTCGGTGAACGAGCCGCGGCCGAGGATCACCTCGGCGCGGCCGCCGGACACGGCGTCGAGGGTGGAGAAGCGCTGGTAGACGCGGACCGGGTCGTCGGTGCTGAGAATCGTGACGGCGGTGCCGAGCCGGATCCGCCGGGTGCGGCCGGCGATCGCGGCGAGTAACACCT
Organism: Gemmatimonadales bacterium; assembly: GCA_013813875.1. GTDB lineage: Bacteria > Gemmatimonadota > Gemmatimonadetes > Gemmatimonadales > GWC2-71-9 > CAVVWJ01. Next base: position 26,882 of record JACCQZ010000019.1, read on the forward strand.
CGGGCGCGCTGATGGCGAAGTCGGGGCGGTGGTGCTCGCCGACGCCGATGAAGTCCACGCCTACTTGGTCGGCCAGCTCGGCCTGGGCGACGACGTCGCGGAGGACCCGGGCGTGGGACTTGGGGCGGCCGTCCGCGTCGGTGGTGATGTCGCCGAAGGTGTCGAGGCCGAGCTCGATGGATGACATGGCCACGTAAACCGACGAGCGACGGCAAGGGTTCCTGCCGGCCCTTGTCCGGGATGCGCAGCAACTATGTGCGGCCGGGCTCCAGGCGCGGGGCCTCGACCCCGGCGAGGTGGTGTGCCAGTCCGAACCTCCCGGAGTACGCGGTCGCCTACCACGGTACCGCCGTCGCCAGCGGAGCTCGAGGCCCTCCTGCTCACCCACCCCGCGGCGGCTGAGCGAGAGCGGGCGCGCACGGTAGGTCCGCCGGGCGCCGCCAAGGGGGCCGGAACCCTGACCTGTCACCGCATGTTAAGATGCCGGATTTCGGAGCTCACCACCACGACCCGAGGTAACCATCGCCATGAACGAGCAGGACAGAGGGGATACCACCGCCGTGGCCGGGCAGCGGACCGAGGTGGCCGTCCTGGCGGGCGGCTGTTTCTGGGGGGTCGAGGAGATTCTGCGCGCCGTGCCCGGCGTGCTCGACACCGACGTCGGCTACACCGGCGGCTGGCTGCCGAATCCGACGTACGACGACACCCACGACAGCAAGTCGGGCCACGCCGAGGCCGTGCGGATCACCTTCGACCCGACGGTGCTCAGTTACGAGGACCTGCTGGAGCGCTGGTTCTTCCGGCTGCACGATCCTACCACCCTCAACCGCCAGGGTAACGACGCCGGGACGCAGTACCGCTCGGCGATCTTCGCCCAGACGCCGGAGCAGCAGACCGCCGCGGAGCGGGTGAAGGCCCGGGTCGCGGCCTCCGGCAAGTGGCAGCGGCCGATCACGACCTCGATCGAGCCGCCGGGCACGTGGTACAGCGCGGAGGCGTACCACCAGGACTACCTGCGGAAGCATCCGGGCGGATATAGCTGCCACTTCATGCGGGACTAGGCGGGCGCAGCCCCCGGCCGCCTTCCACGCAGGCGTGGCACGACTCGGGCGATCTCCTGGCGGAGCTCCTCCCCGCTCACTCCCCCGAACGTAGTCTCCGAGCGATACCTCCAAGAACGACGCCGCCGTCGTCTAGCTACGACGGCCACTACCGGGACGAGCGCCGGCCGCGGTAGACGAGGCCGATCTCCGCGGTGTTGAACCCGTCGCCGTCGAAGACTGTGTGTGACCGCAGGCCGACCCCGATGCCGAAAGGACCAAGCCCGGGGAAGAGCTCGAGCCCCAAGCCGAGGTGAAGCCCGGCCGTCAGGTCGGAGAGCGCGGAGCTCACGTCGAACGTGACCACGCCGTCCTCGGTCTCCCGCTGCGCATAAGAGAACCGCTGGATGTACAGTCCCAGTCCGGTCTGGCCATAGAGCCGCACTGTCGACTCACGCGTGGCCCAGCGCAAATAGGGGGTGAAGCGCCAGGCGCTCCGCGTGTCCCGGATGGAGCTGGCCGACCGCTCCGGCTCGAACGTCAGGTCCTGGCGCATCGCAAGGAAGCGGTGGAAGCCTGCCTCGAGGCCGACGGAGAGGGCCCGGTCGCCGTACCGGCGGTCGAGCGTAGCCGAAACGGAGTAGGAGCCCGGCGGGTCCGGATCATCGAGATCGACGACGAACGCGGACCCGGCCTGGAGGGTGCCAGCGTAGTGCGCCTGCGCGCTGGCCGGGAGAGACGAGAGGAGCGCGGCGGCGAGGGCGAGACCGCCGCTGCGAGCGAGGGTGGAAAAGGTGCGAGGCATGATCGGCTCCGTTGCGTGAGCCGGCATCGTGCTCGGCAGGCGTGACCCTGACGTGACCTGCTGGGGAAGGAGCCGGAGACGGCCGAGGCAGGTCGGGCAGGTTGGAGATCCCGCCACCGAGGACGACGGCGTCGGGGTCGGGGTCGAGCAGGTTGATAACGCCGGCGAGGCCGCGGGCCAGGCGGTCGTGGTCACAATAACCAAAGACCCAAAACGACACCGCCGCCGACAGTCGCGACTATCGGCGGCGGTTCACGTGTACGCGCTCCGGGATGACCGGCCCCGGGTCACGCGGCCGGCCTCACCTCGCCGGCCGGCGGCGCACCATCCACCGGACCCTCCGCCGCGCCCGGCGTGCCTCGCGGCGTGCCCAGCACCGTGCTCGCGCTGATCCACGAGCCCAGGAGCTGCTCGTCCTCCTTGGGTG
>JACCQZ010000090.1 GCA_013813875.1 Gemmatimonadales bacterium
AAGCGGAGCAGCGTCCCCGCCTGGTACAGCATGAGGACCGTCAACCAGCGATTACGGATGGTGTAGCGTATCCGGACGGGAGTAAAGCGTCCGGTCTCCCGGATCGATACGCCGATGGTGCCCGCCCGGTGCAGGCACCGCGCTCCGGGTACGACGATGCAGTCGTATCCCTGAAGGCTGGCTCGCAGGCCGAACTCATGGTCCTCCAGATAGAAGAAGAGGCGCTCGTCGAACCACCGCCGGTCGCCGAAGCGCGCCCGGTCCACCATCACGCAGCAGGTGATCGCCGTTCCCACCGCCCGCACTCCGTCATTCAGCCGCGCTACGGGTGTATCCGCATGGAGCAGCGTATGCGTGCCCAGGAAGTGCGGCACGGCGCCGACGTACTGGACTGTGTCGGGCGTCTCTGCGTAGAGCACTGCCGCCATCGCCAGGATCGCATTGGAGTGACCATCCAGAGCCGTCCCCAGCGTCTCGATGCTACCGGGTTGCGGCTCGACGTCGTTGTCGATCAGCATCACCCGGTCGTTCGCGGCCTCCCTGATGGCACGGTTGCGGGCCGCGCCGGGGCCGAGGTTAGCTCCCAGCTCGATCACCCGCACATGGGGGAACTGCTCCCGCACCAGCACACCGCTCCCGTCGGTGGACCCGCTGTCGATCAGGAGCACTTCATCCACGGCTGGGCCCAGGCGGGCCACGGCGCGGAGCGTTAACGGGAGATATGATTCCCCATTGTGGTTCACGATGCCGACGGAGACGCGACGAGAGGTCACGGGCAGGAATAATACTATGAATCTCGCAGAATGATCCTCGATGCGGAAAAGGGATTCGGGCACGAGCCGCCGCGCTACGACCTCTGCATCGTTGGTGCAGGCGCGGCGGGGATTTCCCTGGCTCTGGAGCTCGAGGCGACCGGGTTACGGGTGTGCCTGCTGGAGGCGGGCGGAGCGGTGTACGAGGCCGAGACCCAGCGCCTGTTCGGAGGTGAGGTCGTCGGCCAGCGGTATCCCATGTTGCGGGATACCCGCGTCGGTGCACTCGGCGGATCAACGACGGTGTGGGCGGGCTGGTGCCGTCCGTTGGAGGCGCTCGACTTCGAGCCGCGGGACTGGTGCGACGCCGGCGGCTGGCCTTTCGGCCTGGACGAGCTGCGTCCCTACTATACCCGGGCCCACGAGATCTGCGGGCTCGCCGCCTATGACTACGACCCCGAGCACTGGGTGGGTGTCCTCGGAGCAGCGAGGATACTGCCCGGGGATCCCGCCTTTGCCAACGAAATCTTTCACATCCAGGTCCAGGACTTCGGCCAGCGCTATCGTGAGTGGCTCGAGCGTTCGAAGAACGTCGACCTGGTGCTGCACGCCCCGGTCACGCGAGTCCGTATGGAGGGCTCGGCCTGCACGGCGGTCGAGATCCGCACGCTAGGCGGGTACGAGCTGGCGATCGGCGCGGACCGGTTCGTGCTTGCCGCCGGAGGGATCGAGAATCCCCGGCTCCTGCTGCTCTCCGCCGACCAGCCGGCCGGCGTTCCCGGCAATGCCGGCGGGCTGGTCGGTCGCTATTTCACCGATCATGCGTTCGTCGACCCGGGAACCCTGGTACTGCGAGCGCCGGACTCGTTGAGCTTCTATCGTGCTCGGCCGGTCGCTCCGGGACGAGGGGCCAGTTCGGTCCGGGGAGTTCTGTCGCTCCGCCGCGAGGTCGCCGAGCGCGAGCGCCTCATGCATGCGGCCTTATACTTCCATCCCCGATACGAAGCTCATCGGGTTTTCGATACCGCGGAGGTGAAGGCCTGGCTGACGTTGTGGAACAAGCTCAAACAGCGAGCGGTGCCGGGAGCGCCCTGGCCCTACGTCAGGGAGGCAATTAGAGCCCCGCACCGGCTGGCCGTCGCGCTGGCACGGAAGCTCGCGGTGCGACATGGGCCGGCCCGACGCTGGCGAATGCGTGGCGCCTTCGAGACCGGGTCCCGGTACGACAACCGCGTGACCCTGAGCAACGAGCGAGACCGACTCGGCAGGCGACGGGTGCTGATCGAATGGCAGATCGGTGAGGCGGACGTCGAGAACATGCGCCGGGTGACGCGGATCTTCGACCAGGCGGTGAGGAAGGCCGGAGTCGGCCATCTCGAGCGCGCCTTTCCGGACACGCCGGCGGGGTGGCAGCAGGCGCTGGAGCCGGCCAAGCACCACATGGGAACCACCCGAATGCACGTCGCCTCCCCGCTCGGCGTGGTGGATGAGAACAGCCGGGTCCATGGAACGTCGAATCTGTATGTCACCGGCAGCTCTGTTTTCCCGAGTGGGGGGTTCGCGAATCCCACGCTGACGATCGTCGCGTTAGCGGCTCGACTGGGGGATCACCTCAAGCGAGTCGCCCGCGGATGAGAGAACTATAGCTTCACCTCACTTACCTAGATCGTCGGTTGAACGTTGGTGTAGTTAGGAATGTCGCCCATGATCGCTCCGGCGTGCGGACCGAACGCCGCCTGAAAGGCCTCCACGCAATCAAAATACAAATGACCCATGGCTCTAAGCGCTAATTCAGGCATGAACCCGCAGCACGTAGCTCACACCGAGTGCACATACATATAGCCCGGCTCCGAATACAGTATGTGTCACAAGGCTCTTGAGCCTGGCCTGCGTTGGATTGGGCGTTCTTGATGCAGCAATGCCGAGGCCGAAGGCCGGCTGCATGATGAACAACGGGCACACTACGGTGCCGATGCCGTAGAGCAACGCAGGCAGCACAGTTGGTCGCGCAAGCCAGTCGCCTGATGTAAGCACGACCAACACAAGCGCAAACACGACACCAATGGTGTAGTGGGCAATCCAGCCGACCGTGCACTCAAGGGGTTTCTGCGGCGCTGCGGTGATACTCGCGTGCCTGAGAGTGCCCGCCGGCATGTGGCGAACCCAGCGTCCGAGCA
>JACCQZ010000093.1 GCA_013813875.1 Gemmatimonadales bacterium
GGTCTCGGTAGCCGGCGAACTGCGCAACGCCCTCCGCGAAGTTGATCCCACTATGCCCTTGGCGGATGTCGCGACGATCGGGCAGCTGATGCGCGAGTCGGGCGCGCAGCGCCGCTTCGGAGCGCTGCTCGTGGCGGGCTTCGCGATCCTGGCGCTCGGCGCCAGCAACTCCCGGGTCATGCGCCTGGTGATCTTCGGGGTGACGGCGACCGACCCGGTTACGTACGTCGCCAGCGCCGGCGTCCTGCTGGCCGCGATCCTGCTCGCCACGGTGGGGCCGGCGCGCCGGGCCGCCCGGCTGCCGCCGGCGGTGGTGCTCGCCGGCGAATAGGAGGCGTTCATGCGCTATAGCGCGTCTCCAAAGTTTCGAGGTGGTGGCGCACGTGTCCCGCGATGATGTAAGCGGCGGCGCGCACACTCATCGGCCGATCGCCGGCGATCCCCCGCCGCTGCCAGGCTGCGGCCGGCAGGTTCCGAAAGAGCGCGAGGCTCGCCCGCCTGACGTCACCCCATTCCGCTGTCAGATCGGCCAAGGTTCGGTCTCCGGCTCGCATCTCCGCAGCGTAGGCTTGCTCGTCGAAGCTGGGCAGCGGCGTGGCGTCGCCGCGCCCGACACGGAGGGCCCGGTAGGCAAAGATCCGCTCGGCGTCGGACAGATGCCCGACGAGTTCCTTGAGGCTCCACTTCTCCGGCGCGTAGCGGTAGTCGCCTCGGGCCTCCGAGATGCGGCCGAGCCGTGCGAGGACCTGGTCGAGCTGACTTGCCAGGAGCGCCAGGATGTCTTCATCCTCGGCGATGTGGGCTATGTAGCCGGCGAACGCCGTGGCGTACTCGTCGGCGCCGGGGTACGCTGTCGTGATCATGGTGGGCTCTTTCAGTCTGACTAGTTCGGGATCAGCTAAATCGGCGGCCGGCCTCCGCAGCCGGTATAACACCCCCGGAGTCGCCACCGACCACGCCAGTGGGGGTCTACTTGAGCGATATCGGTAAATCCAGGGGATCCGATCCCTCGGCTGGATAAGTAGGGAGTTTAGGAGACTTATCACATTCTTGTAATTTGCTTAATCTATCTATAAGTTGCCTCAACATGGACCCCGTCACCAATCCCTATTCGCCCGGAGCCGGAACACCACCTCCGGAACTTGCGGGCCGCGACCAGTTGAGAGAGTCGGTCAGGATCGCACTTGAAAGGGTGCGCCGGGGGCTACCCGCAAAGAGCATTCTCATGGTCGGGCTCCGAGGGGTCGGCAAGACGGTGCTGCTCGACCGAATGCGCGAGGACGCGGAAGGCGCCGGCCTACACACCGTGCGTGTTGAAGCACCAGAGAATCGATCCTTACCTGCACTCCTGGCGCCGGAGCTCCGGGTAGCCCTGCTCCGGCTGTCCCAGGTGGAAAAAGCTAAACAGCTAGCCTCCCGGGCCCTCCGGGGACTCGCCGGGTTTGCTAAGGCACTGAAGGTAAGATATCAAGACATCGAGGTCGGTCTTGATTTCGATCCTGAGCCTGGCCTGGCGGACAACGGGGATCTAGAGCATGACCTGCAAGCACTGCTCGAGGTAGCTGGCGCGGCCGCCCAGAAGGCCGGAAGCGCGCTGGTGCTTTTCATCGACGAGTTGCAGTACGTCGAGGAGGATCAGCTCGCGGCGCTCATCACGGCCTTACATCGCACCGCGCAGCGGCGGCTGCCCGTTGTACTGGTCGGGGCGGGCTTGCCCCAGCTCCGCGGTCAGACAGGCCGCGCGAAGTCTTACGCGGAGCGCCTGTTCGACTTTCCGGAGATCGGGCCGCTTGCCCCCGCCGCCGCCCGATCTGCCATCGTCAAGCCGGCGAGCCAGCAGGGAGTGGCTGTGGAGGAAGGCGCCTTGCAGGCCATTCTGCGGGAGACTCGCGGGTATCCGTACTTCCTTCAGGAATGGGGAAAGCACGCCTGGGATGCGGCTGCCGCCTCACCAATCACTCGCAAGGACATTGGCAAGGCCTCGAAGATCGCCGTCGCCGCACTAGACGAGAGTTTCTTTCGTGTTCGGTTCGACCGACTTACGCCGGTCGAGAAGCGCTACCTCCGAGCTATGGCGGAGCTCGGGCCTGGACCCCACCGGTCGGGAGATATATCCGATGAACTCGGACGGAAGGTGACGTCCCTCGGACCGACGCGCAACCAACTGATCTCCAAAGGGATGATCTGGAGCCCAAGTCATGGCGACACAGCGTTCACCGTGCCGCTGTTCGATGAGTTCATGCGCCGGATCATGCCTGGCGAAGACTGGCGGTCGTAATGCGCCACCCGCGCCGCTCGGGGTCGGGCGAGAGCGTGACGAGGCGGTATACTATCGACATGATCGTTCATGTCCTCGACGGCACCTACGAGCTGTTCCGCCACTTCTATGGCCAGCGCCGCTTCAACAAAGGTAAGGACAAACCGTATGGCGCCGTAGTCGGAGTGCTGCATACCGTGCTGGAGACGTTGGAGCTGGGCAGCAAGCACCTCGGCGTCGCCACCGACCACGTCATCGAGTCCTTCCGCAACGACCTCTGGCCCGGTTACAAGACCGGTGAAGGCATTGAGCCGGCGCTCCTCGCCCAGTTCCACCCGCTCGAGGAGGCACTCGCGGCCATGGGTGTCGCGGTCTGGCCCATGGTCGAGCTGGAAGCGGACGACGCGCTGGCGTCGGCCGCGCGCCTCGCCTCGGACGATGAGCGGGTCGAGCAGGTCTGCATCTGGGCCAACGATAAGGACCTCGCGCAGTGCGTCCGGGGCAGTCGGGTGGTGCAGGTGGATCGGCGGGCCAAGGAGATCCGGGACGCGGAAGGCGTGCGGCGGAAGTACGGGGTCGAGCCGGTGTTGATTCCTGACCTGCTGGCGCTGGTGGGGGATGCGCAGGACGGCTATCCCGGGATCGCGGGGATCGGCCGAGCCACGGCGACCCGGCTGCTCAACCGGCACGGGCCGATCGAGGACTTTCCGGCGAATGTGCTGGGACAGGAGCTGGAGCGGGCGCTGTTGTTCAAGCATCTCGCCACGCTCAGAACCGATGCGCCGCTGTTCCGGGATGTGGACGAGCTCACCTGGCGTGGTCCCACTAGAGAATTTGCCGCGTGGGCCGAGCGGATGGGGGATACGCGGCTGCTGGAGCGGTGCCGCAAGCATGTGTCACCCTGAGCGCTCCTTGCGATACATCCGCATGGCGACCGGCGACGTCACCAGCACGATCAGGGCGGAGGCCACCAGTACCCAGGCGACGTCGGTCCAGACCGCTCTACCGTGCATGAGCCCACGCGACGCGCTCGCCAGGTGGGTCACCGGGTTCCGGCCGACCACCGTCTGGAGCCAGCCGGGCA
>JACCQZ010000118.1 GCA_013813875.1 Gemmatimonadales bacterium
GATACATCTGATAGCGGGCCGCCGTCTCGAAGACGGCGAGGAGCTCCGGGGTGAGCCGCGCGCGCAGCGCGTGCGCGCCGAACGCGCCGGCGCCCACCGCAAGCAGCGCGGAGAAGGCGCCCAGGGAGGAGAACAGTCGGTCCATCCTACTTCCGGCTGTCGAGTCCCGCCGCGGCCAGTTCGTCCGGCGTGGCCCGCTGGTCGGCCCAGCCGGCGAGGATGGCGACGAGCACGAAGAACCCGATGCTGCTCGCCGCGACGACCGTCATGCTGGGTGGAAGCGGACCCCGGAGATTCGCGAAGTAGGAAACCAGCAGCACCACGACGAGAAGAGCCAGCCTGATCGGCCGCACCGGATGCCGGTGCGACCGAAAGGCGACGTAGATCGCCAGCCCCGCCCCGAAGACGAGGAGCTCCAGCGCCAGCGTCGCCCCGAGGTTGTTCCACAGCCCGAATCCGAGCTTCCCGGAATCGTTGCCCGAGATCGGCAGATCCGGCGCATGGACCAGAACATCCAGCAGGTAGTGGGACAGCACGGCCAGCCCAACCAACGCGGCGGCCTGCCAGTGCCGGCTGGTATCCCGGGTGGGCCAGGAGTAGTACATGGCCGCCGCCACCAGGGCCCAGCCCACGGCCGCCAGCAGGCTGTGGGAGAGCGGATAGTCGTAGAACTGGAGCGGGGTGACGACGGTGTAGCCGGGGATGATGCGGGCATGTTCCCAGCCGAGGAGCACGAAACAGCCCCAGAGCAGATCGGCCAGCTGAACCGCCATGAAGAGCGAGCCAAGCGAGATCTTCGGCTCCAGCCGTTTCACTGCCAGGGCGACGCCGAAATGGCCTAGGAACATGGTGTCAGCCAGGACCCGCCATCCACCACGAAGATCGCCCCCGTGATCCAGTCGCCCGCCGGACTCGCCAGGTAGGTGACCATGTGTCCGATATCCTCCGGCGCTCCCCAGCGTCCCATCGGTATGGAGCGAGCGGCGTAGTCGTCCATGGCCGGCACGCTCGCCGCCGCGGCGCCCGGGGGTGTGAAGGCTTTCTTGACGCCCTCGGTAGGGATGGGGCCCGGCGCGACGGCGTTTACCGTGATGCGGTCGGGCGCCCATTCCACCGCCAGCGTGCGGGTGAGGGCATCCACGCCGGCCTTGGCCGCCGTAGCGTGGGCCATCAGCGGCCAGCCGCGATAGTGCAGGGTCATCGAGATAGAGACGATCCGCCCGCCGCCCTGGGCCTTCATGACGGGGTGGGCGGCCTGGCAGCAGTAGAACGTGCCATAGAGGTCGGTCTCCACAACCGCGCGCCACGCGTTGGGAGTGAGCGTGGCCGAAGGAGCATAGAAGTTTCCCGCGGCGTTATTGACCAGAATGTCGAGCCTGCCGTGCTCCTGCGCAACCCGCTCCACCATGCGCGCGACCGCTTCGGGCTCGCGGACGTTGGTCTCGACGGTGCTGACTTTCCCGCCTCCGGCGCGAAGCTCCTCGGCCGCGACCTTCAGGTGCTCCGGCTTCCGGCTGGCGATGGCCACGGTGGCGCCGGCGGCCACGAGGCAGGAGGCGATCCCGAGTCCGATTCCGGTACCGCCGCCGGTGACCAGCGCGACCTTGCCGGCCAGGAGATCGGGTCGGAAGATGGTGCCGGGTGCGCTCACGTAGCCTCCGACCGGGCGGCGAGTCGGGCGGCGAACGCCTGCAGCCGGCGGTGAAACTCGGGCCCCTGCAGCGCCTGTAGCTGCGCCGCGCCTTCAGCCGCGAGGGCCTGCTCCAGCGCCCCCAGCTCGGGTGCCCGCACCAGCCGCTTGATGGCGCGGATGCTCGACGCCGCTCCCCCGGCCAGCGCGGCGAGCAGTTGGGCCACCTCGGTCTCGATTGCTGCGTCGTCCACCACATCGTCCACCAGCCCGATGGCCTGGGCCCGGGCGGCATCGAGGGATTCGCCGGCGGTGAGAATCCTGAGCGCCCGGCCGACTCCGACCAATCGGGCAAGGGTAAAGGTGGATCCTCCGTCGGGCACCAGCCCCATCCGGGCGAAGGCGGAGGTGAAGGTCGCGTTGGCCGTGGCGAGCCTGAGGTCGCAGGCCAGGGCCAGGTCGAGCCCGAAGCCGGCCGCGGTTCCCTGGATCACGGCAACCACCG
>JACCQZ010000111.1 GCA_013813875.1 Gemmatimonadales bacterium
CCCCCACCCACCGGATCGTCGCCCCCTCCCACACCATCGCGGCGTCGGCGATTGGGTGGACCTCCCCCTGCCCGCCCTCGGCCCGGCAGGTGGCGAGCTGGGCGATGTTCTCGATCAGCCTCATGAAAGGACTGAACCCCGCCTTGCCCCGCCGCTTGCATAGGTCACAAAATCCAGGCCCGTCACCCGAGCACCGAAGGCAGGTCCACCCCGCGCTCTCGCGCGGTCTCAATCGCCAGATCGTACCCGGCATCCGCGTGGCGCATGACACCGGTGCCGGGATCCGCGGTGAGAACCCGCTCGAGCCGCCGGTCGGCCGAGTCGGTCCCGTCGGCCACGGCCACCATGCCGGCATGGATCGAGTAGCCGATGCCGACCCCGCCACCGTGGTGGAGCGACACCCAGCTCGCGCCACACGCGGTGTTGAGCAGCGCGTTCAGCAGCGGCCAGTCGGCGATGGCGTCCGAGCCGTCGCGCATTCCCTCGGTCTCCCGGTTGGGAGATGCCACCGAGCCGGTGTCGAGGTGGTCCCGCCCGATGACGATCGGCGCCGCCACCTTGCCATGGCGCACCAGCCAGTTGAACCGGAGCCCCAGCTCGGCCCGCTCGCCGTACTCCAACCAGCAGATTCGCGCCGGCAGCCCCTGGAACTGGACCCGCTCCTGCGCCTGCCGGATCCACCGGGCGAGCGAGTCCTTCGCGGGAAACGTCTCCAGTACCGCGCGATCGGTCTCGGCGATGTCGGCTGGATTGCCCGAGAGCGCCGCCCATCGGAACGGTCCCGCGCCTTTGCAGAACAGCGGGCGGATGTAGGCCGGCACAAAGCCGGGAATGTCGAACGCCTCACGCATCCCCCGATGATCGGCCACCTGGCCCCGCAGATTGTTGCCGTAGTCGAAGACCACCGCGCCGCGCGCCTGCAGGTCGAGCATCGCCTGCACGTGCACGGTCATCGAGTCCAGTACCCGTGACTCGTAAGCGGCCGGATCGCGCCCCCGCAGCTCGGCCGCCTCCTCAAGCGTGTGCCCCGCGGGGATATAGCCGACCCGCAGATCGTGCGCCGACGTCTGGTCGGTGAGCATGTCGGGAACCACGTCGCGGCGGGCGAGCTCCGGCAGCACCTCGGCGATGTTCCCCACCAACCCCACCGACAGCGGCTGGCGCCGAGCCCGGGCATCCTCCACCGCGCGCAGCGCGTCGTCGAGGTCGGTCGCCATCCGGTCGCAGTAGCGGGTCTCCACTCGCCGCCGGATGCGCTGCTCGTCCACATCAACGCCGAGAAAGGCCGCGCCGTTCATCGTTGCCGCCAGCGGCTGGGCCCCTCCCATGCCCCCCAGACCGCCGGTCACCACCAGCCGCCCTTCCAGGGTGCCGCCGAAGTGCTGCCGGGCGCACTCGGCAAAGGTTTCGTAGGTGCCCTGGAGAATTCCCTGAGTGCCGATGTAAATCCACGACCCCGCCGTCATCTGCCCGTACATGGTCAGTCCCAGCGCGTCGAGCCGGCGGAACTCGTCCCAAGTCGCCCAGCGAGGTACCAGGTGCCCATTGGCGATGAGCACCCGCGGCGCCTCCTCATGGGTGCGGAACACACCGACCGGCTTGCCGCTCTGTACCAGCAGCGTCTCGTCATTTTCCAGCCGCCTGAGGGTAGCTACGATGCGCTCGTAGCACTCCCAATTCCGAGCCGCCTTCCCGCCCCCACCATAGACGATGAGCTCCTCCGGTCTCTCCGCCACCGCCGGGTCGAGGTTATTCATGAGCATGCGCAGCGCCGCCTCCTGATGCCAGCCTTTGCAGGAGAGGGTGGTGCCGGTGGGGGAGGTGATGGGGAGCATTGGGGGAGAATCTAGTGAAAAGTGAAAAGGGACAAGGGACAAGTGGTCCGACCGAGGAGGTGCGCCAGCCAGCTCCGGTACCCGGCGCCATTGGCACTACCACTTCTTCCTTGATACTTGTCACTTGTCACTTGCAACTTGTCCCTTGTAACTCAGCACTGCTATTGCTGCAACCTTCTACCCCAGGCCGCTATCCAATCCCTTCGCAATGACCCCAACCGGTTCCGGAGTAGCGACGCTGCAGCGTGAATCCATCGGCAGGACCGACCCTGATGCGGTGGACGCGACGCTGGCAGCCAGCGGCGATGCGCAGGCATTCGAGCGGCTCTACCGGGGCCACATGGCGCGAATTCACAGCCTGGCCCGCCGGATGCTCGACGACGAGAACGCCGACGAGATGACTCAGGACGTCTTTGTCCGCGCCTGGCAGAAGCTCGGCACCTTCCGCGGAGAGGCCGCCTTCGGCACCTGGCTCCACCGACTGGCCATCAACGTCATTCTGGGTCGGCGTGAAACGCTGGGTATCAGGCGCAAACGGTACGTCGAGGGTGATGCAGCGCTCGACGGGATGCCCAGCCGGCGCGCCGGCCGCGAGACGATGCTCGACCTGGAGGGGGCCATCGGCCGGCTGCCGGGCCGGGCGCGCGAGGTGTTCGTGCTGCACGACGTCGAGGGCTATCGCCACGAGGAGATCGCCGAGATGCTCGGCGTCGCCACCGGAACTTCCAAATCTCAGCTCCACCGAGCCCGCATGGCGCTGCGGGAGCACCTCGAGCGCTAGGAGAAGAGCCATGAGCGATCAATGGACCGACCGGTTGTCCGAATATCTCGATGACGACCTTCCCCAGATGGAGCGCGCCGCGCTCGAGGCCCACCTGCCGGGGTGTCCCTCCTGCGCTTCGGTGTTGAGCGAGCTGCGCCGGGTGGTTGGCCGTGCGCGGGCCCTGGAGCCCCGCTCCCCCGCCCACGATCTCTGGCCCGGGATCGCGGCCCGCATCGGCGCCACCGCGGCGGTGCCCGGCGTCGTGGGCCTGCCGGTACGCCGGAAACCGCCTCGCCGGCTCAGCTTCTCTCTTCCCCAGCTCGCCGCCGCCGGAATCGCCCTGACCGCCATATCCAGTGCAGCCGCCTGGATGTTGCATCCCGACATGCCCGCGGTGGCGGTCTCCAGTCCCAGCCCGGCAACGCCGGCGGCCATCACCGTCGGCAGCCATCCGACAGCCGCCCAGAGCTATGCCGCCGCGGTGGACGATCTGGAGCGGGTCCTGGCCGCCGGCCGCGGTCAGCTCGACACCGCCACCGTCAGGGTGATCGAGCAGAATCTCGCCGTGATTGACCGGGCCATCGTGCAGGCGCAGCGCGCCGTGCTGGCCGATTCGGCCAATCTGTACCTCAACTCTCATCTCGCCGAGACGATGCGCCGGAAGCTGGACCTCCTGCGTCAGGCCGCCGCCCTCGTCTCCACCATGAGCTGAAAGGAACCACCCGTGCTGCCTGTCCTTGCTTCCGGCCTCCTCGCTATCATGGCACTCGTTCAGACCGACACCACCGTCGCGGTCGAGCGAGGCCAGCGGCTCCAGGTGAGCGCGCACACCGGAGAGATCGTGGTGAAGACCTGGGCCCGCAACGCGGTGCGGGTGCAAGCCGCCTCCTCGGACCGCGGCCGGGTTGCCGTCATCACCTCGGCCACGGCGGTCCGGGTTCGCACCGAAGGGCGGCACGGCCCCGCCTCTCTCGAGCTGCACATCACCGCGCCCACCTGGATGGCGGTGGATCTCTCGGGAGTTTATACCGACATCAGCGTGGCCGGCGCCGGTGGTGCCGTGGCGGTGGAGACGGTGCAGGGCGACGTGGACGTCGAAGGCGGCGTCGGGCTGGTATCGCTCCGGTCGGTCCAGGGAAGCGTGACGCTGCGGCGGGCCACAGGGCGAATCGAGGTACACTCGGTCAACGAGGGCGTGGAGGTGTTCGGCAGCAGCGGGGAGATCGAGGCGGAAACGGTCAATGGCGACATCACGTTGAATGGTGTGGCCGCGTCCAGCCTGACCGCCACGACCGTCAACGGCGACGTGGAATACGACGGGCCCATTCGGACAGGTGGCCGCTACTCGCTGTCCAGCCACAACGGCGACCTGACCCTGACCGTGGCGCCGGAGACCAGCGCGTCGGTGTCCGTCTCGACCTTCAATGGTGAGTTCGAGTCCGAGTTTCCGGTGACCCTCAAGGAAACCGGCAAAGGAAAGCGCTTCAGCTTTACCATCGGCGCCGGCAGCGCCCAGGTGACCCTCGAGTCGTTCCAGGGCACCATCTCGCTGATCCGCCCCGGCAGCAACCAGGCCCGGGACGAAGATCACTGAAGTTGCCTCTAGGGGCTGGCCAACAGCTCGAGCTCCAGCACCGCCGGCGTCACCTCACCCGACGCAGTGACCGTGAGCAGCCGCGACTCGGCAATGGCCCGCAGCCGAGTCAGCACCCGAGGGTCCACGCTCAGCTCGTACTCGCCCGGCTTCACCCCCAGCGTATAGAAGCTCCCGTCGCTGAACGACGTCAGCGCCCGGCGAGCGCCACTGATCCGGTCGGCGAGCACCAGCCCCACCCCTCCCAGCCCCTGACCCGCCGCGCCGGTTCCTCGGCTCACCCTTCCCTCGACCACACCTCCGATCACCAGCGGAATGTCCACGGTGGTGAATCGGTTCGGCTGCGGCAGCAGGAGTTGCTGCGGCACCGCGGCGACCCACAGCGGTGACTCGAAGCTGAGCGAGTCCACCGTCACCGTCACCGGCTCGAAGGCGAGGATGTCCCACACCCGGTAGGCGCCGGTGCCGTCGGAAAAGGCGGTCACGCTGCCGATCTGCAGCCTCACCCTGGGCAGCCCCTGTTCGCCGATGTCGTAGCGCCCGTTCCCGTTGGAATCGAGAAAGACGCGGCCGGCCATCCCGGAGCGCTGAAGCGACGGCCCGGCCGCCAGGGTCATCGCGCCGGTGCCGCGGTCGTACAGCACCGACCCCTGCACCAGTTGGGTGATCGAAGCGGGACCGCCGCTCGCCGCTTCCACCGAGGTGAAGCTTCGCACCGAGCGCAGGAACGACGAGAGAGTCAACGTGAACGACGGACCCGACAGACCCCGCACCCAGCTCACTCCCATTTCCACGCGGGTGGTATGCGTAACCGGCCTTGCCGCGGTGACGCTGGCGAGCGATGGGCGGCGCAATCCCTCCAGCTCGAGCCCCGCCCGCACCCAGACCTCCCGCAGCAGCCGGCCCCAGCCCGCGCGAGGCAGCAGGAAGCCGGTCAACCCCGCGTACGTACGGGTGACCGCCGGCGCATCCGTGAGAGACTCCCGCTCGAGCCGAGCGTAAGGAAGCAGCCTCGCGGCGCCCACCTGGGTGGAAGTGCTCTGGCTTGATTCCAGACGCGGGCTGTCATGGAGATAGACAGCATCGCAGCCTTGCGGAAGCGCCGGCGCGCCCGGCGGAACCGGTTGCGCGGCGGAGGCTTACGGGAGGGGTCGGGATAGCGCTAAAGTTGTAAGAGCGGCTGGTCGAGACTACCAGCGTCGGGGAAGTCATCTCGCATGCAAGAGAACACTCGAGGGGTCATGCCAGGTGTTTGCGGTCGCTCAAAGCGGGTCCTGATGGCTGCCGGCGCCCTCGCGTTCGCCGGGGAGCTGGAAGCGCAGTCCCGTGGCATTCTGCGAGTCGAGGTTCAGGTAGTGGACCTGGAAGCGAGCGCCAGCGCCCTCGAGACCGCCCGGGCCGCGATGCACCCCGAGCCCACGCGCCCGGCGCCGGCCCTGCCCCGCGGCGATCACGGTCCGGTAATCCAGGTGGTGGCGCCGACAGGGGAGCGCCGGGCAAGCGTGGTGGAGATTCTCTACCTGCACTAGCGCCCTGGTCACGCACCGCGTGACGCTTACCGCATCGCCGTACCCTGATCGGCCGCCACCGCCGCGTGATCAATCACCAGCACCACTCGGCGATTCTCCACCCCCAGCTCGCCGGGGCCCTTGGCCCCGGGGGCCGCCTGGCGATTTCGCGCCTCCCCATAGCTGACCGCCTTGATCTCCTCGGCGCTAAAGCCGCCCGCCGTTCCCAGATACTCTCGGACCGCATTGGCCCGGCGCTGCCCCAGCCGCAGGTTGTAGGCGGCGCTGCCCGCCGGATCGGTGAAGCCCTCCACGGTTACGATGGCGCCGGGGTAATACTCCTTGACCACCGAAGCGAAGCGGTCGAGCACCGGCCGGTCTACCTCGCGCAGCGCGCTGCTGGCGAACTCGAAATGAACCGGAACGTTGAACTTGAGCAGCCCACGAACTTTCTCGATGCTCACCGTGTACTCGCTGCGGAACGCCTGCAGCTCCTGCTCCAGCGCTTCGAGCCGCCCGGTCTGATCGGTGACAGCCTGGTTGGTGGAATCGAGCCGGCCGGCGAGCTGTCGGTCATCCGACTGCATTTCCTCTCGCAGCCGCGCCATCTCGTCGTTGAAGTCCTCCTGCTTGACCTTCGCCGCACAGCCGGCAAGACCGAGCATCAACCCGAGCGCCCCGACGCTCGCCAGCACTCCCCTGGCGTGAGATGTGAACATCGCGTGCTCCTTTCTGCCTGGCTTCAGTGAAATCACCCGTCAGCGGATCTCCAGCAGCTCGACGTCGAATACCAGCGTCGCGTCGGGCGGGATGACCGGCGGCGCTCCCGCCGCACCGTATGCCAGGGCCGGAGGCAGCACCAGTTTCCGCCGCCCGCCGACTTTCATCCCGGCCACGCCCTCATCCCACCCGGGAATGACCTGACCGGCGCCCAGGGTAAAGAGGAATGGGTCCCCCCGGTCCCGGCTGCTGTCGAACTTGGTCCCGTTCGGCAGCCACCCGGTGTAGTGAACGGCCACCGTCTGTCCCTGCGCCGCGGCCGCACCCTTCCCCTGCTGTACCTCCTCGTAATTGAGTCCCGACGCAGTCTTGGTCATGTCGCTGGTGTCCACGCCGAGCTCGGCGGCGAATCCGGCCCCGCCGGCCCCGGAGGCCGCGGCACCGGAAGCCCGGTCGCTGTCTCCGCCACAGCCTATCAGGGCGAGTAGAAGAAGTAGAGAGCTGAAGAGCCGCATTGATGCCTCGGTGAGATGGGAGCCCGCATGGACCACGAACGACAAGGCCGACCAGAGGGAGGTCGGCCTTGCGCCAATCGGGACGGCGGGATTTGAACCCGCGACCCCTGCAACCCCATTGCAGTGCGCTACCGGGCTGCGCCACGTCCCGTCTTACAGGGAGCGGAATTGTAGTCCGGGGGCATCGGGGAGGGAAGGGCCGCGTGACACTCAAAACGCCTCGGTTTCCCACCGGCCCGGCATTTGCAAAGTGAGCCGGTACCGCACGCCACTGCCGATGCAGCCCAGGAGGATACCGTGAGCCCAGACGCAAGACGTCCTTGGGAAGGCGATGGAAATGTCCAGTGGGATACTCCGGACCAGGACTGGGGGCCCGGGGACGGCGACGGATGGCGAGGAAAGCTCCATCTGGGCGATTGGCCGGAGGACCTCGCCGGCCCCGAGTATTGGCTCTACAAGAGACAGCGCGACGAGTAGTGGAGGGGAAGTCGGACCCCCTCTCGCCTATGGTTTTCCACCCTCGTAACTGCTTGCTGCAGCACCACATAGCACTCCTTGACAGCCTGTAAGTCATTGTTAATTTTTATCTTACGTCCGCTCGTCAGCGCTCTCCATCGGCTGCCCGCGGGCCGGGGTGCTCCCTACAACCGGGGAGCCGTACACGGAGGGCTCGGCTATGCGCCGGTGCCCATTATAAGAGAGGCAGGAACAGTGATGTCCGAAGTCATGCCGAACGCTGAAGAGGCCCCGGCGCAGCCGGTGGCACCGTGGGATCCGTTTCAGCTCATGGACCGGATGGACGAAGAGGCGCTCCGCAAGGAGCTCGAGGGAGTGGCCAGCACCGAGCTGGTGTATGTCGTCAAGGAAGGCGGGCAGGAGATCGTCGGCCTGTCCAAGACGGGGGTAGATGAGTGCTGCATGGCTCTGGTCTCTCAGGGGCAGGTCATCCGGGAAGAAGATCTGCACCACGAGATCCTCGGCGAAGGAGAGGTTCGTGAGGCACTCTTCAAGGTAAAGGCTGCCCGGTTCGCGGTTTCTCCGGCCGGCCAGGAAGTTCGCCTGGACCAGGTCATCGGCGTCAAGCGCCAGCCTCTCTACTTCGAGCCCGCGCAACTCGATCTCGATGCCCGGGTGCTGCACAGCAAGAAGTACAAGGGAAAAACCTACCGCGAGCTGCTGGCCAGCGCCGATGGGCGGGAGTATCTCGCCTGGATGGCGGACAATTTCAACGAGCCTGAAATTCGCGACTTCGTCCGGCGGCTCCTCGCCGGCGAGGAGATCGTGACTCAGCGGGGGCGTCAGCTCAACCCCCATTGGTACGAGGCCGGCGCCATGAAGGCCGCCCGCAACGCTCGGTTCCGTCTCATCCCCGGCAACGTGAGGGCACAGATCATCGCCACCGCGCGGCAGTCGGGAAACACCCGGGTCATCGAAGCCCAGCCGGGTGCGCTCCGGAGCGTGGCCAAGGCCGCGCCGGTGCTGCAGCCGGCCGAGACGGTCAGCCGCGTCGGCCCCTACGCCCCCACCGAAAAGCAGGTGGCGTTCTACCAGCGGCTGGCCGAATCGCCGGTGTTCACCGACGATGAGCGCCGCCGCGCTTTCGATTGGCTCGCCACCAAAGCCACTCGGCAGACGATCAAAGACCAGATTGACTGGCTCAAGCGACAGGTGGAGACTCGGAAGGCGGGTCGGTCGGAGGAGTCGGCGGCGTAGGACGGGCAGGGACGGGGGAAAGTGACAAGGGGAAAGTGAGGATGTGCGCACTCTCACTTTCCTCTTGTCACTTGTCACTTTCTCCTTTTTTTCCTTGTCACTAGCCTCTTTTCAAAACCCAAACCCGATCCGCAGATACACCGCCGTCCTCTCCGACCCCTTGGTCACCGCCAGGCTCACCGTGTTGGCCCGCTCGATGAACGCGAACCAGACCCCGCCGCCTGCCGCGGCGTGCCACCGGTCCGATGACTCTCCCTCCAGGTACACCCGTCCCACGTCACCCAGACCGAAGATCCCGAAATCACCCGGCAGCAGCAGGAAGAAACGGGTAAGAAACAGCCGCAGCTCGGCGCCCCCATACAGCGCGGCGTCGCCGGCGTAGCGGTTCTCGTGGCCCAGCCGCACCGTCGAGTTACCGCCGAGAAAGGCTGATTCCTGGTAGGGGTAGCGGCCCCACACCTGCTTCCCTCCCGCGCGGAGCGCCAGGGTCGGCTGCAGCGGCAGCGAATCGCTGGTCAGGTAAGTCGAGACCTCACCGTGCAACTCTCCGAAATCCTCTTCCACGTCCCACACGCCGGGGTAGTAGCTGGTTCCCAGGGCGAGCCGCACCCCGCGCGTCGCCGCGATGCGGCGGTTGCGGGTGTCGAACTGCAGACCCGCCCCACCACCGAGCATCCCGAAGCGTCCTGCGCCGTAGGGCCGTGCGATGCCGATGAAGCGAGCCTGGTCGAGGTCGGTGCTGGAGTATTTGAGCAGAGGGCCGAACGACAGCTCCACTCGAGACGCCACCGGTAGCGTCAGCGACGGCGCCACCGTGTAGCTCGCCTGATTGACCCGGTAGAACTCGCTCGGCCCTTCGGCGGTGGTCTCGTTGCCGAAGCCGTGAAAGCGCAGCACGTCAATACCGGTCCCCCGGATAAGAAGTCCCGCTCTCCTGGTGGAGTTGGGCCAGTGCCACTCGCCGGTGAGATCCGCGCCCACCGTGGAGGCCCCGGTGGCATACCCGGCCCTGAGCCGGTAGCGCTGCGCGAAGGGATCCTGCCGGAATCCATAGCGGGTGAGGGTCACGCCGTTGCCGAGGAAGAGTCCTACGTCCGGCCCACTGCTGAACCACGCCTGGTTCAGCCAGCGCTGGCCCCAATCGCGTTGGGCCGGGTGGGCCGGCAGGTACTGCTTTCGGCTCACGGCGACATCGCGTCCCGGAAGGACCTGGTCACCCGAGTCGGTGGCGTAGAAGCTGACCCGGCCGCCGCGGGAGGAGTCCGCGATCCGATCGTCCCCTCCACCGCCGATGATCCGAAGCCGCGGGCCGCCTCCTCCACCGCGTACCACCACGCTGTCGTCGCCGCCGTGAAGGTAAAGACGGATGTCGTCGGTCTCACCCCGATCGAAGCGGCGGTGGAAGTGCCGTGGCAGCACCGTTACCTCGGTCACCCGCTCGTCCACCCGTTGCACAACCACCGTTTCATCGAGGTCGGTGGTGTGCACGTCCACCTCGCGCGCCAGGTGGCGGTAGAAGCGCGCGGCGGCTTCCGGCAGCCCATCGCGCCGCTGTTTCAGCGCCGTGGCCAATCGGGCCGAGTCGAGCGGCAGGTAGGAGGAGGGAAGCCGTGACACCGCCGACTCGATGACCTCATCAGTGAGCCGCGACTGGAGCTCGGCAGCGACCGAGTCCCACGCCGGCCGTTCGAGGCCGACGAGGAATCGCCGGTCGAGATCGCGCCCGTTCCAGGTGAGCCCGAGCATGCCGGGATAGCGGGAACCGAACTTGACCAGTTGCGGTGCGGTGCCGCGGGCGACCGAGAGCAGCAGGCCGTCATAACGCGCGAACGCCTGGTCGCGGTCGCGGGGAATCGGAACCCATCGCGCCGGCTTCGCCGTGCCGAAGCGGGCCCAGCGCCACTGATCCCGGTGCCGGTCCCAGTCTCCCAGAAAAATGTCTACCATGCGGGCGCGAAGAAACTGAGGCGCGTCCACCAGATGATCGGCGTCACGCTCCAATCGCTCGAGCAGCTTGTCGGTGCCGATCACCTCGGCCGCGCCGCCGAACCCTGTCCCCCCCTCCCCCGCCTCGGCGCGCTCCTCGAGGACGCCCAGCATGCCGCCGAATTCGGGCTCGAACTCTCCCAGACGAGAATCTCCGTCGCGCAGCACTACCAGTCTGGGCTCGGCGTGCAGCACCCCGGCCGCTTCCAGCAGCGGGGCCACCACGAAAGGCGCCGCCGGGTGGCCGGCGCTGATCTGGTCCTGCAGCACGCGGCCCAGCGCGGTAGCGCGGAAGTCAGGAGGCAAGAGGGCTGAAGGGTCCTTGTCCACCGAACGAAATGTGTATTCTCGTTCGTCGGCGCCGCGAAATCGGAGCGACCTGGTCTGCTGGCCGCCGCCGCGCTGCAGCGGCCGAAGCCCGCCGGCAAAGGCGCCGAGATCGAGCACCTCGACCCGAACCGGAGTGGTCCACAGGTCACGGTAGTGATCTCCGAGCAGAAATCGGTGCAGCCACCCGGCCCGGTAGCGCGCCCCGGCAGCGACGGTGGTGCTCTCGGCGACGGCGGCGGCACCCGCGCCCTGGGCAGCGGCGGTCTCGGTAAGGACGGCAAGCAGAGCCAGCGCGCCCGGGCAGATGCGGAGGGTCAGCATGAGCATACTCCAATGGAGCGTAACGGGAGTAGGAAGATAGGAGCCGGCGCGGATTCCGCAGGGGACGGCGGCGATGGGGACGGCGCCCGAGCATGCCCTGGCTGTCACCCTGAGCGGAGCGAAGGGGGCATACCTCGGGTCATGGCCGCTTCGCTCCGCTCAGCGTGACAGGCACGGGAGCGGCCCCGAACTTCCAACTCAAGACTCAGAGCACCACCTGGCAATTGCGGCAGGGAGGCATAGCATTCTCCGAGGTACCTGGATCCCTCTTGGTGGAGGCAGTTCATGCGCGATACAATCGCCTCACGCGCCGTGGCCGCCTTGATCTTGGCTTTCGTCACGGCCCCGCTGGCGCCGGCCGCCGGACAGGAGCCGAGCTCCGGCGCGTCGCCCGCGAGTGCTCTGGAACATTATCGCTTGCAGCGCGCCCCCGCCTGGCGATTCGGCCTCCCCCTGGCTCTGGCGGAGATTTCCGGAGTTGCCTTTACCGACGACGGCCGCCTGCTGGCCCATGGAGATGAAGCCGCGGTGATCTGGCGCCTCGATCTCCAGCGGCAGCGCGCCGCCGTCCGCTTTGCCTTCGGTGGCGGCGGCCGTGCGATTCGGGGCGACTTCGAAGACATCGTCGTCATGGGCCAACGCATCTTCCTGCTCACCAGCGCGGGCGCGGTGCTCGAAGGCCGCGAGGCTCCCCAGGGCCACGTCTCTCCAGTGCTGCGCCAAAGCCGCGGCCTGCGGGGGGTCTGCGAGGTGGAAGGCATGACATGGGACCCGGCAACCCGATCCCTGCTGCTCCTCTGCAAGGAGGTACGAGCCAAGCGCTGGCGCGGGCAGGTGGTGATCCTCGCGCTGTCGCCCGACAGCGGAGAGTTGGAGAGTGAGCCGCGAGCTCTCATTTCCGAGAAAGAGCTGCAGCGAGTGACCGGCGCCAAACGATTCAACGGTTCCGCCCTCGCTCGGCACCCGCGGACGGGAACCTTTCTGCTCCTCGCCGGACCCCAGCGACTCTACGCCGAGGTGACCGGCGACGGCGCGGTGCTCGGCGGCGGCCGGCTCGACCCGTCGCTGCACCGCCAGCCCGAGGGGCTGGCCATCGGACCTGATCTCACCCTGGTGATCAGCGACGAGGCCGCCGGCGGCGAGCCCACCGTGACCGGATATGCGTTCGTTCCCTAGACTGTCGGGGGGAGCGCTGGCCGCGCTCGTCGCTGCGGCGGCCGCCTGCAGCTCCGCGCTCGCGCCCGCCACCCTCGCTCCAGCGCCGGCGGCTCCGCTCCAGAGCATCGAGCTGTCGCTCTTTCTCATCGGCGATGCCGGCAGCTCGGCCTACGACGGAGAGCCGGTGCTCCGGGAGCTGAGCCGGCAGTTGGATTCGCTGGAGCAGGCGCCGCGGTTCGTGGTCTTCCTCGGCGACAACGTCTATCCGCGGGGAGTTCCGCCCGCCGATCACCCGAACCGGGAAGACGCGGAAAAGAAGATTGCGGCACAGGTGCTCGCCATCCGCCGCGGCGGGGCCCGCGGCGTACTCATCCCCGGAAATCACGACTGGGACCGGATGGGCCGCGACGGATGGAACGCCATTCGCCGGCAGGACACGCTGGTCCGCGCCTTCGGGGGCGAGGCGGTACGGCTGCTCCCGGCCGGCGGGTGTCCCGGGCCCGAGGTGGTGGACCTCGGAAGTCGGGTCCGCCTCATCGCGCTCGACACCGAGTGGTGGCTGCACAACGATGCCAAACCGGCCGGCTCCGCGTCACCCTGCCCCACGCGAACTCCGGAGGAGGTCACCGATTCGCTCGGCGGCGCGCTCAGAGACGGCGGGATGCGGCATACCGTCGTCGTCGCCCATCATCCTTTGCGGTCGGGCGGCGAGCACGGGGGAGCGTTCAAGTTTGTGGACCACATCTTCCCGCTGCGGAACGTCGAGTCCTGGCTCTGGATTCCACTGCCGCTGATCGGCTCCCTCTATCCGCTGGCGCGGCAGAACGGGATCTCGAATCAGGACATCAGCGGGGGGAAGTATCAGGCGATGCGCCGAGCCTTCGAGGACGTCTTCGCCAGGTTCCCTCCACTGGTCTTTGCCTCCGGTCACGATCACGATCTGCAAGTCATCCGCGGCAGCCGGGCCGAGGTCTCCCACGCAGGCTACCTGCTGGTGAGCGGAGCCGGCATTCTGGGGCACGCGGGGCTGGTCAGAAGAGTCGAGGGTTCGCTCTTCGAGCGGGAGGCCGCCGGGTTCATGCGCCTCGATTTCACCAAGGACGGCCAGGTGCGCCTCTCGGTTTCCACCGTCGTGCCCGACGTCGAGCGGGCCGAGGGGAAGAGCGCCGAAGTGTACTCCGCCTGGCTCGACTCCGGCCGCCCGTAGAGCGCTTCCTCAGCAACCTGGGTTGGTGCGGGGAGCGCGATTTGCCGGAGCCCGGCCGTTTTTGCCTGAACCGGCGTTGAACACCCACCCAAGTCAGCTCCGCAACTCCTTCCCTCATAGCTAGTTGGTTCCGTAAGCCAGACGGCCCGCTTTGTGCAAATCCGGCGGAGGGGCCACCTCCCGCCCTACACCTTCAACACTCTTCGAGAAACCACCCATGAAGCGATTGCTAGCGCTCTGCATTGCACTCGGAAGCCTCTCCGCCTGCGCCCCGGCCTTGCCGCCCGCGCCGACGGTGGCGCCGCTGTCGCCGGTCATCCTGCCCGCGATGGACGATAGGGCCAGCGCGGCGGACGCCGCTGAGCTCACGCCCCGTGCCGGTATGCGTCCTCGCATTCCCGGCTGATCTCTCACCTCCACTCGAGCGTCCGGAACCGACATCGTGTCCGCCAACTCCAGCACCGCACCGAGCATCACCGCCGCGCCACGGCCGGAGCCCGTCTTCGGCCGGGCGGCGATCGCCGTCCTTGGCTCGATGATTCTGCTCATCGTCGCGCTCACAGGGGTGCTGGTGCAGACCACCTGGGCCGATTCGATGGCCGCGACGGAAGTCCCGGCCATTGAGGCTTCGGAAGTGGAATCAGAGAGCGTCGCGCAGCGTTGATGGCAACGCCGGCCGTACCTCTGCTCACCGCACTCGTTCTCTTCCTGGCGCCGGCCGGGCCGAGTGCAATCTCTGGCCATCCCGCCGCTGCCGTCGGCGGGTACGTTGACGCCGTACACATAGCTCACGACACCCTGCGGCCGCGCGCCCGGGCGCACGCCGCCCGGAGCCGGCGCTCGGCGATGCCGGTCGGCGCGGTCATCGAGGGATTCCTCTCGCCGCGGGGACTGCCGCCCAAGGCGGGCCGCCTCGCCGTTACCGACAGTGGCCTCGTCTTCCGCTCCGCCGACAGCGGAATGGAGAGCGCGTATCCGCTGGTGGGACCGGTGCGGCAGGCCGGCGGGCGCAGATGGCGTGCGTCCGCCGTGTCACTGGCCTACGTGGATCAGGACCGTGGACGGGTGGTTTACCTCTTCCGGGTGGACGGTGGCGTCTTTGAGACCGAGGCGCCGGGGCCGCTGCTCGAGGTGGTGGATCGGCCGAGATGGCTGGACAGCCTCGGCTCCTGGGAATGGGCGGCGGAGAGGACGCTGGTGAACCCCGCCGACAGCTCGGCCATCCGGTCAGCCACCGAGGGAATCGCCACCGGCTCTTACGCCGACACTCTGTACGCCCTGTTCGGCCGCCCGCGGAGGGCGGCGGGACTGGTGGGTGAGCGGGGACGGAGCGCCGGCCGACTCGGTGAGTACGTGGCGGCGCGGGACTCGATGGCGCTCGACCCCGGCCGGATGATCAGCGCTGACCAGTTGCGGCACGCGATGGCCCACGAGCTCGGCCACCGCTGGCAGACCCAGGCGCCGGCACAGATCGCCACCCTCTGGCAGGACGTCGCCCCCATCCGGGATCCCAAGCGCTACGGCTACCGCAGCACCACGGAACACCAGGCCGAGGCCATCGCGTTCGCGGTCCACTTCCTTCAGACCACCGCCGGCGCGGCGCCGGAGGAAGGCTCACTCCTGCTGCTCGATCACTACGAGCTGCTGGTACCCGGCACCAGCCTGTTGGCCCGCTACCTCACGCTCCAGCCGATCTACGCCCGGCATCCGCTTCGCCGGCTGCTTACTACTGGCCGCCAGCAGTAAGACGTCCAGCATGTCATCCTGAGGGAGCGTAGCGACCGAAGGATCTTCTCCACTACGCTCCGTCCATTCCGGACAAGATCGCTCGCATCTTGACACATCAGTAAAACTTGATATATTCCAGCCATGGCCACCCGCACTCACCTCAACATATACCGAGCCAGCCGGCAGTTCCACGCGCTGTCCGACGCCACCCGGCTCTCCATTCTCCAGCGCCTGCGTTTCGGGGAGCGGTGCGTCTGCGACCTGACCGATGCGCTCGATGCCGCCCAGTCCCGCCTCTCGTTCCACCTGAAGGTATTGAAAGACGCGGGATTGGTCACCGACCGGCGAGAAGGCCGCTGGATGTACTACACGCTGAGCGCCGATGCACTCTCCGAGATCTCGGCCATGGTGGAGGCACTGGCGTCCCCTCCCTCAGCCGCGGAGCGCCGGGCCGGCTGCTGCTGAGCGAACCTTTTTTTACCGACACATCAACCATTTTTGATGAGGTAGACGAATGAGCGCCCCTGACATCAAGACCACGGTCCGCGAGCGGTACGGGAAAGCCGCGCTGCAGGTCACCGGCGGAGCCAAGACCTCGTGCTGTGAGAGCTCCTGTTGTGGCGCGGCCGACGACCCCATCACCTCCAACCTTTACACCGAAGCGGAGACAGCCACCCTGCCGGCAGAGGCCGTTCTGGCCTCGCTGGGCTGCGGCAACCCGACCGCCCTGGCCGACCTGCACGAGGGCGAGGTAGTGTTGGATCTGGGCTCGGGTGGCGGCATTGACGTTCTCCTCTCGGCCCAGCGGGTCGGGCCGGCAGGTAGAGCGTACGGCCTCGACATGACCGACGAGATGCTCGCCCTGGCGCGCGAAAACCAACGGAAGGCCGGGGTCGAGAACGTCGAGTTCCTCAAAGGGGATATCGAGGCCATTCCGCTGCCAAGTGGTTCGGTGGACGTGATCATCAGCAACTGCGTGGTGAATCTCTCGGGCGACAAGCGAAAGGTCATCGCCGAAGCATTCCGGGTGCTGAAGCCCGGAGGGCGATTTGCCGTGTCGGACGTGGTGGTCAGGGGCGAGGTGCCCGGCGAAGTTCGGCAGAGCATGGAGCTGTGGGTGGGATGCATCGCCGGTGCGCTCACCGAACAGGAGTTTCACTCGCTCTTGTGGGAAGCGGGATTCGAAAAGATCGCCATCGAGCCCACCCGGATTTACGAGTTCGACGACGCCAAGGCGTTTCTGACCGGCAGCGGTCTCGACACCGAGGTTCTGGCCCGGGAGGTGGGCGGGCGGGTGATGGGGGCATTCATCAGGGCGCGCAAGCCGGCGCAGGCCGCGTGAGCTCGGTCCACCACTCGGATCGCTCCGTTGCACTGCGCCCCGCCGTTGGGGGTGACTTCGAGCAGGTCATGGGTCTGCTCGGAGCCGCCGATCTCCCGGCCGCTGGCGTGCCGGCGAGCCTAGCGGACTTCTTCGTCGCCGAGGATCGGAGTCAGATCGTCGGAGCCATCGGCATCGAGCGGTACGGACAGGCCGCTCTGCTGCGCTCGGCGGTGGTCGCGCCCGTTGCCAGGGGAACGGGTGTGGGCGCGGCGCTGGTCCGTCGCCTTCTGGGCCATGCCCGGGAATGCGGTGTGGTGGAGCTGTACCTGCTCACCACAACGGCGGAGCAGTACTTCCCGCGCTTCGGGTTCGTTCAGATTGCTCGTGCAGAGGTGCCGGACGGGGTACGGGGGTCGGTCGAGTTCCGTGAGGCTTGCCCCGCCTCCGCCGTCGTGATGCGTCGAATGCTGGACCCGGAGGAGGTCCAGCGATGAATCCGGTAGACTTCACGCGATCCATCAGGGGCTCTAGCCGGCTCCGCTGCGGGGCCCATACATGATGACCGCCATCCCGAACACGCAGAGCGCCCCGCCCAGAAAGTCCCACCGATCAGGGCGGTGGCCATCAACAGCCCATCCCCAGGAGAGCGCGAGAACGATGAAGACGCCGCCATACGCCGCGTAGACCCGCCCGAAGTTGGCTGGTTGCAGGGTGGCGACCACCCCGTACCCGGCGAGCGCGATCGCCCCGATCACGGCCAGCCAGGTTGATCGGCCCTCCCGAAGCGACAGCCACACCAGGTAGCCGCCCCGATTTTCCAGGAGCCCCGCGAGAATGAAATAGGCGATCGAGCTAAGCACCGCCATCAGTGAGCGCCGCCGGCGGAGCCGTTCGGAAAGCCTAGTTCCGCCCTGATGAGGATCGAGGTCATGTCGCAGGCGAAGGGAGTGGCCATGGTCGTCCTTTAAGGTGGCAAGGGTTTCTCAACTTGCTATACCTCGTCTTGTTCTCAACAGGATGGAGTTCCCCGGGCAGGCCACTATCATTCGCTTCCATGAGATTGCTGCGGGTGCTGAGCATGCGCTACCTCCCTGCGGTGCTGCTGCTTCTCTTTCGGCCTCTATGGCGTCGAATCAGAGGTGGCAGACGTGCATGATGTAGGGGCGGAGAGTAGAAGGGAACTCTGATGCTGTGGTATATCGCTGTCGGCAGTGCCATAGGCGGGGTCTGCCGGTATGTTCTCGGTGGCCTGGTTCAGCGCTATACGGACACCGCGTTTCCCCTCGGCACCCTCATCATCAATGTGACGGGTTCGCTAGCCCTGGGCGCCATCGTCCGCTATAGCCTCGAGACGCCGGCCCTTACGCCCGAAATGCGCGCCCTACTGACTGTCGGCATTTGCGGGGGATACACCACCTTTTCCACCTTCAGCTACGAGACAACACTACTGCTGGAGGACGGCCAGTGGACGACGGCCGGCTGGTATGTCGCGGGAAGTGTGCTGCTATCGCTGGTCGGGATGTTCGGTGGGTTTGCGCTTGCCCGCGAGGTGATCGCCCTGCGCGGGCGCATCTGAGGTAGCCCCGGTGCGGTTCTCCCTCACGCAATGCGCGCGCGGCGCAGTCGCAGGCTGTTCGTCACCACGCTCACCGAGCTGAAAGCCATCGCCGCGCTTGCCAGGATCGGGCTCAGGAGCACCCCGAACGCCGGATAGAGCACCCCCGCCGCGACCGGAATGCCGATCACGTTGTAGATGAACGCCCAGAAGAGGTTCTGCTTCATGGTGCGCATGGTGCGGCGGGAGAGCTGGATCGCATGTGCCGCGCTTCGCAGGTCGCCGCGCATCAACACCACGTCCGCGGCCTCGGCCGCGATGTCCGTCCCAGTGCCGATCGCCATCCCGACATCGGCCTGGGCGAGCGCCGGCGCATCGTTGATGCCATCGCCGACCATGGCGACCACCTTCTCTCCCGCCTGCAGGCGTTTAATCTCGGCCACCTTCCCGTCCGGAAGCACGCCGGCGACGACGTGGTCAATCCCCGCCTCACGGGCGATGGCGCGCGCGGTGCGCTCGTTGTCGCCGGTGAGCATCACCACGTCGAGCCCCATGCTCCGCATGCGCTCGATCGCCTCGCGCGACGTAGCCTTGATCGGATCGGCCACGGCGACCACGCCCGCCAGGGCCCCGTTCGCGGCCACGTACATCGGGGTCTTCCCCTCGGCGGCGAGCCGCTCGGCGGCCCCCTGCACCGCGGCGATGTCTATCGCGTAGTCGGCCATCAGCGCGGCGTTCCCCACGGCCAGTCCCACCCCGTCAACCATGCCGACCGCGCCGCGGCCCGTCACCGCGTCGAACCCCTCCGGCGCCGCGAGCGCGATCCCACGCTCCCGCGCATGACGCACGATGGCGTCGGCCAGCGGGTGCTCGCTCGCGGTCTCGAGCGACGCCACGAGCCGAATCAGCTCCGCCTCAGCCCGATCGGCTCCCGGCGCCACCACGATGTCGGTCACGGTGGGCTTGCCCTCCGTCACCGTGCCGGTCTTGTCCAGCACCACGGTGCGGATGTCGCCGGCGCGCTGGAGTGCTTCGCCTCCCTTGATCAGGACGCCGAGCTCGGCGCCCTTTCCCGTCGAGACCATGACCGCCGTCGGAACCGCGAGACCCATGGCGCAGGGGCAGGCGATGATGAGGACCGCGACCGCGGCCGCGAACGCCCGCACGGCCGGCGCCGTGTCGGCGGCGATGAACCAGGCGACGAACGTCGCGATAGCGAGGGAGATGACCACCGGGACGAAGATCCCGCTCACCCGGTCGGCGAGGCGCTGAATCGGGGCACGCGACCCCTGCGCATCGCGCATCAGCTTGACGATCTGCGCAAGCATCGAGTCGCTCCCGAGCGTCGTCGCCGTATAGCGAAAGCTCCCGGTCTTATTGATCGTCCCGCCGATCACCCGGTCGCCGCTGCCCTTCTTTACGGGGAGCGACTCGCCGGTCAGCATGGACTCGTCAACCGCGCTCTGGCCGGAAACGACCTGCCCGTCCACCGGGACGCGCTCGCCCGGTCGGACGACCACCGTCTCCCCCTGGGCCACGTCCTCGACCGGCACGTCGGCTTCCTGGCCCGCGCCGTTCACGCTGCGGACGACCCGCGCCGTCTTGGGCTGGAGGTCCACCAGCCCCCGGAGCGCCGCCGAGGTCTGGCGTTTGGCCCGTGCCTCGAAAGCATTGCCGGTGAGGATGAGCGCGATGATGATGATCACCGCCTCATAGTAGACGTCCGGAGCCAGCCCGCGGCTCAGGAAGAAGCCCGGCGC
Source organism: Gemmatimonadales bacterium (assembly GCA_013813875.1). GTDB lineage: Bacteria > Gemmatimonadota > Gemmatimonadetes > Gemmatimonadales > GWC2-71-9 > CAVVWJ01. Next base: position 20,018 of record JACCQZ010000111.1, read on the forward strand.
CACGGTGGCCACGACCGAGTACAGGAAGGCCGCCCCCGTGCCCACCGCGACGAGGGTGTTCATGTCCGCCGAGTGGTGGCGGAAGGCCGCCCAGGCGCGGGTGTAGAAGTGGCGCCCGGCCCAGACCATCACACCCAGGGTGACGATGAGGAGCCCGTACGACAGGGCCGCCGCGGGGATCGTGTACAGCCAGGGGGCGACGCTCCGGAGCCCCGGCGTCAGCGTCGCCATGGTCCAGCGCATGAACGGGTCGGCCACCGCACCAGGGCGGCCGTGCTCCCCCGCGGTCATGAGGGGCATCGAGAGGACCATCGCCAGCACGCCGATGATACCGCTCACGATCGCCTTGCGCCGCAACTCGGTGAACTCCTCCACCTGCGCGCGGTCGCGCGCCTCCTGCTCCTCGAAGGCGGTCTGCCCCGGTGAGGCGAGCTCGGCTCCGTAGCCGGTCTTCCGGATCGCCTCGACCAGCCGGTCCGGCGTGATCACGGCCGGGTCGAACGTCACCGCGGCGTTCTTCATCATGAGGTTCACCGAGGCGTCGGTGACGCCCGGCTGCTTGGCGAGCGCCTTCTGCACGCGCGACTGGCACGCCGCGCACGTCATCCCGCTCACCGGAATGCGAATCCGCTGGCCGGCTGTGGGGCCGGGAGCGTTCTCGGCGGGATAGGTGGTGCCGATCGTGGTGGCCATCAGGATCTCTCCTTTACTCGCGGTTCAATCACTCCTCGGCGACGAGCGTTCCGCGCAGCATGCTCATGCCGCAGGTGAACTCGTACCGGCCCGGCTTGGGCGGCGTGATCTCGACCGTGGTCTTCTGGAACGCCGGCAGGAACTTCTTGATCCCGAAATCGGGGAACACGATCTCCTCCGAACACCCCGACGTCTCCTGCCGGTCGAAGACGAGCCGCACCGGCTGCCCCGCCTTGGCGCGAACGGTTGCCGGGCTGTAGCCGCCCTTCACCGCGACGGTGACCTGGGGGACGCCCCCGCCGGCTCCGCCAGTTGCTGCCATCACGGCCGCGACCGCGGTGCCTCGCTCGGCGAGGAAGAAGTACCAGTTCACCCAGGCGATGGCGGCCGCGCCAAAGACGAGCACCGCCCACTCGGCGGGCGTCACCGCTCCGCACCAGACTGCGGCGCACGGCCGAGCTGCACCGGACGGACCTCGTAGCCCGCACTTTCGACTGCCTGTGCGATCTGGTCCGGCGAGGCGCGGCTCGGGTCATACGCCACCGTGGCCGTGCCGACTTGGACCTGCTCGACCTGGACACCTTCCAGTTGCTTCAGCGCCTGAGCGACCGCGCTGACGCAGTGGCCGCAGGTCATGCCCGAGATGTTCATTGTCAGGTTTTCCATCGTTTCGACTCCGATAAAGGACGTTCGCGGCGGCTCAGGTATCGCCACGACGCGGCAACATATATACCCCTCCCCCCTATGTCAAGCGAGGGCACGGCACGCTTGGGATCGAACTAAGTCGCCAGACGACGGAAATCGCTTAACATTTAGCTTAGTTTATGAGCGAGTATCTGCGAGGGACGCAATGGAAGCGGCAGGTGAAAGCCGGCGGAAGCTGGTCGAAGAGATCGTCGGGCGGCTCGTACGACGGCACAGCACCGCCGCAGTGCTGTTTCACCACGCGGTTGCCGAGCGCCTGGGCTTGGGCCCGACGGACCATAAATGCCTGGACGTGCTGCGCGAGCGCGAGGCGATGACCGGCAGCCAGCTGGCCGCGATTACAGGCCTGACGAGCGGCGCAATCACCGGCGTGGTCGCGAGATTGGAACGGGCCGGATACCTGCGCCGCGAACCAGACACGCACGACCGGCGCAAGCAGATCCTCTCCCCGGCGCCCCAGCGGATGCAAGAGATCCAGGATGTGTTCGTCCCGATCCGACAGGACGCTGCCGCGCTGGTGGATGGGTTCGATATCCACCAGCTCACCGCAGTCGCCGAGTTCCTGGGTCGCAGCACGGACCTTGTCTACCGTCACGCGGCTCTGTTGCGCGCGCAGACCGCGCTCTCGCCGCCCCGAAGTGGGCTCGGGGTCTGAGCTGATGCAGTCGCTTCGCGCGCTGCGCGCCGCGCCGGTGTTTGCGCTGGCCATGCTGATCACCCTTGGATTGGCCGGGCTCAACGGTTGCATGGTCGGCCTGATGGCCCTGCGGCTCAACTTCCTCCTCCCTGGGCCATTCGCCCAGACGACGCACTTCACAGAGCCGCACCACCGCATCCACGACCTCACGTTCGGGTTCCTCTTCCTGCCGGTCGTGGCGGGAATGCTCGCTCAGCGCCGGCGATCGTCGCAGAACGTCGCCGGTCAGCTGATGGCAGTGATCCCTCTGGCTGGTTTGGTGCTGACCCTGGCGCTTACTTTCGTCCTCACAAACAACGCGAATGTGCTGCAGCCGCCCTGGGTCACGGTCGGGGCGGCGGCGCTCATCGCGACGATTCTTCACCCGGCCGGACGCGATTTCTTCCGTTCGTTTCGCATCGCGCGAATCAACTGGGTAATGGTCACGCTGGTCATCACGGCGGCCGTTCCGCTGCTCCTACTCGCGACCATCAGCATCGGATTGCAGGGGACCGTCGCCGACGGCCATGCCGACATGGGCCACTACGTTTCATGGCCGCCTTTGGCTTCACGGTCATCGGGGTGGGCCTGCTGGCGAGCCTGCGCCCCGATGGCTGGCGGCTCACGGCGTGGGTCGCCGGCCTCCTCCCGGCCCTATTGGGGCTCGCCTCGCTGGCGTTCCCGTACGCCACATCGAGCCTCGGCCCGGTCTGGGCGCTCACGGCCGTTGCCTGGGGCGGCGGGTTCGTCGCGGCGGCCGAACTCATCCGCATGGCCAGCTCGGCCCCAGACTCCGACAGCGTGGGCCCTGATCGTGGATCGCCCGCCGGCAGACCACGTTGGCTGCAGATATTCGGGGCCATCGGCCTCGCGCTGATCCTGTTGTTTGTCAGCAGAATGTTCATCGGAGGTGGTGGCCACGGGCCGGATCGCCACGTCCGTCAGCAGGAGTAGCCCTGAGACGAACACGTCCATGAGTGCCAGCGGGACCGGCGCGGCCCCCAAGTGGGGTGAGGCGGACCAGCGGCCCGCCCCACCCAGTGATTACCTCACGCGGCCATGCGCTCGCAGGACTCCGCGCAGCGCCGGCATACCTCGGCGCACCGCAGCATCATCTCGTCGTCTCCGGCCATCCGCTCGCATGCATCGGCGCACCGGCGGCACGCTTCGGCGCAGGTCGCGCAGACCATGCCGTGGATCGGTGACTGGCGGAGCATGAAGTCGGCGCTCGTGGCGCAGATCTGGGCGCAGTCGAACAGGGTCGTTTGATGCTGGCGGGAGGCGTGAGTGACGCCCCTGTCCAGGCAGTGACCCGCGGTCTGAACGCAGATGCTGTGACAGTCGAGACAGTTGGTGATACACTCCTGCATCTCGCTGGTCAGGGACTGGGTTGCCGTGTGTGCCATGGTTCACCTCTATGATTGATCGTTGATGCCACCCCGGCCCGCGGCCGGCGTGCGGAAAGTGCGGTCTGGAGGTTCCGGGCCGCAGGAAAAAGCCAGCAGCTCGCGCGGAGGAGCGGTGGTGAGAATTCGCCGCGGCACCAGATTCCCGACTTCTTCGCCATCCTCGCGGGCGAAACTGCGGAGCCGCCGAAGCGGCGGCTCCAGGAGAGGCCGGTGTAGGGAGCGAATTCACGCCGGATCTCGTACCGCAAGCGCAGGCCGAGCTCCATTTCCCCACGACCACCATCAGCGGCACGTCGAACGCCGCGCCCCCCACCACCGTCGCGGGACGTCACCTGGCCCAAGTGTGGGCGCTGCCACATACCCATTCTCATACCCATCTGAGGAGCACCGCTGCGCCGGCCGACGCCGGGTTGCATCGAGAAACCGCGCCCGGCTAGCGGCGAGTGCTCTCCCAGGCGGCGATGGCTCGCCGTTGGCTTACTTTACGCTGCATAAAGTACACTAGGAGGGGCTTCCAACTGTGACCCAAGTCACACCTTCACTCAGATGTCGCCTAGAAGTTGAAGCGAGAGGAGTTCGGCGAACGCGTGCACCGTCCGGGAGTACACCAGTGGTGAGGGAGCCCCTATGACTGAACGCCAGCGTTACCCTCGCAAGGCTGTGAAAGCCCCCCTCCTGCAAGACACCGTGCGTCTGTCGGCCGCCGGACTC
>JACCQZ010000146.1 GCA_013813875.1 Gemmatimonadales bacterium
GTGCCGGCACCGGCCACTCCGCCGGCCGAGGCTGAGGCCCCGCGGGATACGACCGTCACCCCGCCTCGGCGCCCGGTTCCTCGCCCACCAGTTGGGCGGCTCACGCCGGGAGTGGTGCCGGGGGTGGGCTTCGGTGTCGGTACGGCGCGACTCGCTCCCAACTCCTACGTGGCGCTCGACTCGGTGGCCGCCCTATTGCTGGCCAACTCGACGGTCCGGGTGGAGGTTTCGGCGCACGTGGACAAAACCGGCAGCCCCGCCGAGAACCTCCATCTGACGTCGCTTCAGGCCGACGCGGTGCGCAGCTATCTGGTGACCAAGGGAGTGCCGTTTCAGCAGGTGGTGGCACGAGGCTATGGCGCCACCGTGCCGCTCACGCCGGATACCACCCCGCGCGGACGCGCCGCCAACCGCAGGGTGGAGATCAGACCGATAGCGGCGGGCCCCTGATTCGGCCCGTCTTGACCGATTCCTCCGCCGGCTTATTCTAGAAAGACGTCGGTTATCGCCTTCAGCACGGGAGCGCTCGATGGAAACTCGCACTCGCCTCGGCCTGCTGCTCACCTGCGCCGCCGTGCTCGGCGCGGGGCCCGCGGCCGCACAGGGAAAGACGGCGGCCGCACCTGCCGCGACCGCCACTCCGGAGACGATAGCCCGGGGCGATACCCTCTTCCACAAAAGCGGACTCTGCTTCGCCTGCCACGGAACCAATGCTGAGGGGGGCGTAGGGCCCAATCTCACGGACGCGGACTGGATTCACGGGGATGGCTCGCTGGAGATGATCGTAGCCACGGTCACCAAGGGTATTCCTAAAGAGGCGGCCAAGAGCAAGATCGCGATGCCGGCCAAGGGCGGCTCCTCCATCAGCGATGAAGAGGTGAAGGCGGTGGCGGCATACGTCTGGTCGCTGAGCCACAAGTAGCCGGACTCCAGAGGTGAGCTTGACCGAGGGCGCATGACCAGCAACCGCCTCGCGGAGGCCGCCTCCGCCTACCTCAAGTCCGCCGCGCATCAACCCATCAACTGGTATCCGTGGGGAGACCAGGCCTTTGCCGCCGCCGCCACTCAGGACAAACCGGTGCTGCTCGACATCGGCGCGGTCTGGTGTCACTGGTGCCACGTCATGGACGGCGAGTCGTACGAAGATCCGGAGCTGGCCCGCTACCTCAACGAGCACTTCATATGCATCAAGGTGGACCGGGATGAGCGGCCCGATGTGGACGCCCGCTACCAGCGGGCGGTACAGGCGCTGATCCAGCAGGGCGGCTGGCCGCTCACCGCCTTCCTCACTCCCGTGGGCGAGGTCTTCTACGGCGGGACCTACTTTCCTCCCGACGGGAAGCATGGGCGGCCCGGGTTCCGGACGGTGCTGGCCAGCGTTCTCGATGCCTACCGCTCCCGCCGGGACCAGGTGGAGGCGCAGGCCCAGGCAATCCGGCGGGCGCTCGATGCCCACCTCGACGAGGCGGCGCCGGGGCAGATCGCGCCCCGCATGCTGGAGGACGCCGTCAGCCAGATGGCGCGCGTCTTCGATCCGGTACACGGAGGATTCGGCAGCCAGCCCAAGTTCCCCCATCCCGGTGCGATGACCTTCCTGCTGCACCGCTGGTACGACCAGCCTTCCGAGCAGGTGCGCACCATCATAGACCGCACGCTGCAGGGCATGGCGCGCGGCGGTGTCTACGATCAACTGGGCGGCGGGTTCCACCGCTACAGCGTGGACGCCGAGTGGATCGTTCCCCACTTCGAGAAGATGTCCTACGACAACTCGGAGCTGCTGGCAGTGTACGTAGACGCATACGCGCTCTACGGAACCGAGGAGTACGCCGCAGTCGCCCGAGGGATCGTCGGTTGGGTTCTCGAGGTGGCCTCCGACCCGAAGGGCGGGTACGCCGCCAGTCAGGATGCCGACGTAGGCTTGGAGGACGATGGCGACTACTTCACCTGGACTCGGGACGAGGCAGTGGCCGAGCTGACTCCGCGGGAGCTGGAGGTGGCCTCGGCGTACTACGACATAGGCACCGCAGGGGAGATGCACCACAACCCGGGGAAGAACGTTCTCTATGTCGCCACCACGGTGCAGGCCATCGCTGTCCGCACCCGCCAAAGTGAGGAAGACGTCCTGGCGCTGCTCGGCTCGGCCCGGGAGAAGCTTCGCGCCGCGCGCACCCGCCGCACGGCGCCGTTCGTGGACCGCACCAGGTACACCAACTGGAACGCCATGATGGCGTCGGCCATGTTGCGAGCCGGCGTGGCGCTGGGGGATGGCCGGGCCCGCACCCACGCGCTCGCGACGCTCTCGCTGCTGCGCCGCGACGCCGGCGAGGCCGATGCCGTGCCCCACACCCCGGGCGGCGTGGCCGGCCTGCTGGACGATCAGGTGCAGGCCGCAGCGGCCGCGCTCGATGCCTACGAGGTCACCGCAGACCACAGCTGGTTAGAGTGGAGCGAGCGCCTGATGGAACGGGTCTGGCGCGACTACTGGGATGCCGAGGGAGGAGGCCTCTTCGATACGGCGCGCGACAGGACCGCGGAGCTGGGACTTCTCCCGGCGCGAGCCAAGCCGGTGCAGGACACTCCGACTCCCTCGCCCAACGGAGTGGCGGGCATCGTATGCGGCAGGCTGCACGAGCTCACCGGCGACAGCCGCTGGCGCGAGAGAGGAGAGGCGCTGGTCAATGCTTTTGCCGGGAGCGCCGGCGACCTCGGGCTCTATGCCGCCGCATATCTGCTCGCGGCGGACCGGCATCTCAGCCCGGCCACGCATCTCGTGATCGTGGGCGATCCCGGCGACGAGACCGCCGACGAGATGCACCGGATCGCGCTTTCCACATTCCTGCCGCGAAAGGTGGTGCAGCGGCTCACCCCGGCGGACGCCGGAACGCGCCCGCTTCCGCCGGCGCTCGGCGGAATGCTGGCGGTTGGGGGCGGGCCTAGGGGATATGCCTGCACCGGTGCCAGCTGCCGCCAGCCGGCCGAGAGCGCGGAAGGGTGGCGCATCACACTCGAGTCGCTGCGGTCGCTGACCTGATCAGCGTTGGCCAGTCCTTTGTCACCCTGAGCGCAGCGAAGGGACCTGAACGCCGCTTCGGCCC
>JACCQZ010000201.1 GCA_013813875.1 Gemmatimonadales bacterium
ACGACCTTGCAATGCTCGCAAATCGGCTTGACGCTCGAACGTACCTTCACGCTAATTCCGGCCCGGTTAAGGTGTAGCTGTCCAATATAGACGGGTCCGGGAAGTCATGCAAGCAGGCGCGGTTGAGTCTCGGACCGGCACCGCACCGCGATGGCCGCCATGACCGCATCCCTGGCCGATTTGATGGGCTCCAGCTGGAGGACGGCGTAGAGATTCCGCCCATCTGACGCCGGCGACCCCGGCGCGTCATCCGACCAGGCGTAGCACATGTTGGCCGCCGGGTGACCGGTGACGGCAAAGATGCTGACCCCTCCGTCCCACACGGGGTTGCCCTCGAAGCTCTCCCTGACATGTTCGGTGGACAGATATGAGGCCTCGCAGTGGTGCAGGTCCTCAACTGCCTTCTTGAGCGCGTCGAAGTCGGCCCTGGTCATACGGCTCGGTCCTCGTCGGCGACGATGATCCGCCGGCGTCCGGACCCGTGTTGCAGCGGGAAGCTCATTGTGAACCTTGAACCCGGAAAAAATCCGGGAATGACAGGAGGATCAGGGGCAGCAGTGAAATTTAATCTGATCCTAGGTGAACCGCTTGGGGCGGGCTACCCCACCACTCTCAATTCCACCAGTAGCCACCCTGAAGGTCCCCGACGGTACCCCAGCAGCAGACTCTGCACCCTGACATCCTGGGTGCCGGCCACCCGGTAGCGGCGCTGCAGCTCGACGTAGCCGCGGCCGGGTTCGACCTCGCGCGCGGCCCGTACGGCGGTCTCGACCTCCTGGGCGGAGGAGAAGAAGTCTCCGATCAGCGCGGCCGCCTGTGCCGGGCCCAGCGCCACCGACGGGTCGGCTCCCGGTAGCTGCACCAGGAGTCTCGGACTCTCGGCCACGAGACCGGCGGCGTCATGCGCAAACCAGGCTTGCCGCGCCTCTTCGGCCGCCTCCTCCAGCCCCCGCTCCTGGGCGCTGCCGGTGATGGGCGAGAGAGCCAGCATGAGAACCATCAGGATACGACGCACCGGGCCTCCTCTAGAAATTCCCGGAATGCGGCCGCCGGGTCCTGCGCCTGGAGCACTGGGCGGCCGACCACCAGGTGGGTCGCTCCGTCCGCGACGGCGTCCCTCGCACCGGCCACACGCACCTGATCGGCCAAAGGGTCGGAGCGGCGCCGAATCCCCGGCACCACGACGTGCGGCCCCTCCCCCACCTGCTTCCGCACCAGCGCCACCTCCTGCGGAGAACACACCACCCCATCCAGCCCTGCCCCGATCGCGGCAGCCGCATGGCGCCGGACCTCGGTCTCCAGATCAATGTCGGTCCGGCCGAGTGCCCGGCCATAGGACGCCACGTCGTGCGAGGTGAGTACGGTAACCCCGACCAGCGCCAGCTCGCCTCCGGCCGCCACCGCCGCCCCCTCCATCATCGTGGCACCCCCGAGGGTGTGCAACGTGGCCATGGAGACTCCCAGCTCCCTGGCGGCCATCACCGCCTCGGCCACCGTGTTGGGAATGTCGTGCCACTTGAGATCCAGAAAGACACTCAGCCCGCGCCCGATCAGGGTGCGGATGAAGGCCGGTCCTTCGCGGGTCATCAGAATTGACCCGACCTTTACCCACCGAGCCTCGGGCAGCCGATCGAGCAGCCGCAACGCTTCACTGGCTCGAGGCAGGTCGAGCGCGACGATCAGCTCAGCCATCCATCCGCTCCAACTCCGCGACGATCCTCTCTGGCAGCAGGGGATCCGCCAACGCGGCGGTGCCGATTCCCACCAGTGCCGCGCCGGCCCGCAGGTACTGGCGAACGTCGGCGGCGGAGCGCACTCCCCCGACGCCGATTACCGGCATCCCTCCGGTGCGCTCCATCACCCGGGCGACCGCGAGCACTCCCACCGGCAGGAGAACCGGTCCGCTGACGCCCCCGGAGCCATTACCCAAGCGGGCGGCGCCCTCTCCTGCAAAGAGGAGGCCGGGGAGAGTGTTTACTACCGCAATGGCGTCTGCACCGGCCTCTCGCGCCACCAATGCCATTCCGGCCAGGTCCGGCAGAACGGGCGAGAGCTTGGCCACGAGCGGCAAGCGGGTACGAGCGCGGCAGAGGCTGATGATACGTTGAACGCAAGCGGCATCGGCTCCGAATTCTATCCCACCCGCGCTGGTGTTGGGACAGGAGAGATTGAGCTCGAACGCCGCGATGCCGGACACACCGTCGAGGCCGGAAACGACGTCGCCGTACTCCTCCACGGTGAATCCCACCACGTTGACCAGGAAGTGGGCGCGGCTGAGCCGGGCGGCGAGCCACGGAAGACACTCGGCCCGAACCCGGTCGAGCCCAGGATTGGCCAGTCCCACCGAATTGAGCATGCCCCCGCAGAACTCGGCCACACGGGGCGGACGGTTCCCTTCGCGGGGCTCTCGGGACACCGCTTTGGTGACCAGTCCGCCGAGGCGATCGAGGTCCATGACGCCGTCCAGCTCCCGGCCGAACCCGGCGGTGCCGGCGGCGAGGAGCAGGGGATTCTGGAAATGTCGGCCGAGAACGGTTCGGGAGAGGCGGGGATCCGCCGCCCTCACTGCAGGACACCGCGGCTGGGCGTCTTCACCGAGTCACGTGGAGAAGGTCGCCGGCGGGGCCGGAGATCGGAGTCGTCATCTTCATCGCCTCGGGTCTCGCGGGTCGGACGGCGCGCCGGGCGCCCTACGCCCGAGGCGGCAAAGGCGCGGAGTGAGTCCTCCAGCTCCTCGAAACCCGCCGCCTCTTCTCCCCGAAGCAGCGCCAGGTAGGGACTATCGGCGTAGCGCTCGACCAGCAACGCGCGAGCCGAGTCGGCCCATTCGGGGGCGAGGGCCTGACCCGCGATCAGCGCCTTCGGAGCATAGGGCGAATAAGGCCAGTCGTCGGCGACCCGCCGGAAGAGCGAGGCCGCCAGGGTGGGAGCGGCCAGCGAGTCGCGAGCGACCTCGGCGGCCAGGAAGACCCGAAGGTCTCCCCTGGGCACACCGGGTGCGCTCGAGTCGGCGGCGCTCTTCACCTGCGTCACCGAGGAGTGGAGCTGGCCGGCATCGGCCGCGGAGGAGCTCTTGCGGGTGATGACCTGCTGCAGCGCGGCGGCGTGGGGTGCCAATTCCGATGCGTCGCGAACCCGGGTAAGACCGAGCCGAAGCAGCCGGATCTCGGCCTGGTCTCCACTGGGTGTGCCGGCACCCGATCGCATCGCCTGACGGATCCGGGCGGCGGCCCGGGCCGAGTCCACCGGGGCCAGGCGGAGCGCATCGTCCAGCAGTCGGCGAGCGCGAACGGCGGGCTGGACGCCGGGTCGAGAATCCAGACGATCCAGCAGATCCGAGGCGACGATCGGATTTTCTCGCCCGAGCGCCGTGAGCAGGGAGTCCGATGCCGCGGCCGAGTCGCTCCGAGCCACGATGCTGTCGAGCAAGGCGAGCGCCTCGGCCCGCCGCCGCATACCCGCCAGGGCGAGCAGCCGCTCTTCCTGTACCGCCGAGGCCGGCATCTCAGCCAGCAGCGACAACGCCTCCCGGTGCCGTCCATTCAGGCGGAGCGCCCGGGCGCGATGCAGCCGGGCGAACTCTCGGCGAACAGGATCGCGACTGTCCACCACACGGGCGAACGCCAGATCGGCGGCGGCAGAAGAGCCCAATTCCATCTGGCAACGGCCGAGGGCAAGCGCGGCCTCCTCGGCCAGATCGGAGCCGGCCGGCAGCAGCGCGACCCGGCCCAGCGGGGAGATGGCCGAAGGGCACTGTCTCAGCCGGGCGAGCGCGATCCCCTGGAGCACCAACGCCTCGTCCACGTACTTGCTCTCGGGATGGCGCACCACCACGGACTCGGCCCGGGTGACCACCTGCCCCCATAGATTGCCCGCGTCGAAGGTGCGCCCTTCCCGCTCCGCCTTCTGGGCTGAGCGGGCTAAGCGCTTGGCATTGTACATCCCGTTGTAATAGACGCAGCCGGCAAGCAGACCAGCGGCGAGGAGAAGTCCGGAGGCGGCCGTAATCCGGGCGCGCCTCATCGAGGCGCCCCGGGACTGACCATGCCGACCTTGCGCTCGTAATCCCGCAGGTACTCCACGATCGCATCGGCCAGTGCGGAGGCCAGCTTCCTCTGGCTGGCCCGGGTGGTGAGCAGCCTTCCGTCCTGGGGATTGGTGCTGTAGCCCAGCTCGACCAGGATGGCGGGGCGCCGGGCGGTGGTGAGCACCATGAAGCCGGCCTGTTTGACGCCGCGACTGTGCCCGGGGTGCACGGTGGCCAACCGGCGCTGAACCAGCTCGGCCGCGCGGGCCGATTCGCGGAGGTGCTCGTTCAACTGCAGGTCCTTGAGAATGAAGTCGAGGCCGCCGGGCACGCCGACGTCGTCCTGACCGGTCTCGAATCGCACGGCGTCGTTCTCCATCTTGGCCACCCGGGCGGCGTCCTCGGTGCGGGCCTCGGCCAGGAAGAAGGTCTCGAAGCCGCGAACCTCGGTGTAGCGGCGCCGCTTGGCCAGCGAGTTCACGTGAAGACTCACGAAGAGATCGCAGGCCTCGCTGCAATAGCCGCCGCGGTCGCCCAGGGCGATCAAGGTGTCGGTGGCGCGCGTCATCCGCACCCCTACCCCCCGCCGCCGCAGCTCTTCCCGCAGCAGGACCCCGATCTGCAGGGTGACATCTTTCTCTCTGACACCCTTGGGAAAGAAGGTGCCGGGGTTGCCGGGATCCACTCCTCCGTGGCCGGGGTCAACCGTCACGATGTGGCCGGGCCGGAGACCGTTGGCCAGGCGGGTTTCCCGCGCCGCCGAAGTGCCCCGAGCCGTTGCCCGGGCGGCGGTGTCCTTCAGCGTCGCGGTCCGCTGGTCATAGCGGTAGCGCTCGGCCAGATAGTAGGGAAGGAGCTCGGCGACGAACTGGAGGGGCAGAAAGAGGGAATCACCGGCGAGCGATGCCGACCCGGCGAGCGGCTGCAACTGGCTGCTGAACACGTAGAGCGGAGCGCCGACCAGGAAACGGAACGGCTGGCGGGCCACGGTCACCTCGGCCCAACCATCGGCGATCCGTACCGATCCGCTCAGCGCCGCGAGGAGTGGGGCCGCGGCGAGCACCGGCGCACCGGAGCCATCGAGCCGAACCGGCAGCTTGGTGTCCCCTTTGGCACCGGCCACCGTCACCTGCTCGGGGGCCATACCGCCGAGGAAGGCGAGGAGCATGAGCGTTGCGGTGGCCACTAGTCTCCCACCGCGGCCCGAGACCGGCTCTGTACGGCGCGGGCGGCTTCGCGCTCTTCGACCCGCTGCTTCAGGTCCTGCCGTTTATCGTGCTGCTTCTTGCCGCGCCCGAGCGCGAGCGCCACCTTGACACGACCATTCTTGAAGTAGAGCTCGAGCGGAATGAGACTCAGCCCGCGCTGCTCGACCGCGCCGACCAGCTTCTCGATCTGCTGCCGGTGCAGGAGGAGCTTCCGGGAGCGTACCGGGTCATGATTGTAGCGATTGCCCTGCTCGTACTGAGTGATGTTCATCCCCTCCAGGAACACTTCGCCGTTCTGCACCCGGGCGAAGGCTTCCTTGATGGATGCCTTGCCGTTGCGCAGCGACTTGACCTCGGTTCCGGTCAGGACGATTCCCGTCTCCCAGGTTTCGAGGATATGGTAATCGTGGGTCGCTTTCGGGTTGCGGGCGACAGACTGTTTGCGCTCGGCGGGCGGGGAGGGATCGCGGGTCACGTAACCTTTCCTAAGCAAAGGATAGACCACCACTTCCGCAGGGTCAACGGCGCGGGTTGACCCCGCTGTTCGCGTTCACTACCTTTGCCCGCCACGCCGGAGTGGTGGAACTGGTAGACGCGCTGCGTTCAGGGCGCAGTGGGCGCAAGCCCGTGCGGGTTCGAGTCCCGCCTTCGGCATAAAGAGTCGTAGGTCTTAGGTCGTAGGTCGAAGGTCTTAGGGTCGAAGCATTGAGACCTTCGACCTTCGACCTCTTCAATACCTCGCCATCCCCCCCGCATCCGCCCTCTCCGCCCAGGCATCTATTCCCCCGGCGAGGCTGCGGACTTTGCCGAAGCCGGCGCCGCGGAGGATTTCCAGCGCTTTCATCGAGCGGGCGCCGTGGTGGCAGTGGGTCACGATCTCGGCATGTCCGTCGAGCTCGCCCAGCCGGTCGGGGAGCTGACCCAGAGGAATCAGGCGAGCGCCCTCGATGTGGGCGATCTCCCACTCGTGCGGCTCGCGAACGTCAATCAGCACCAGCTCGCTCCCCTTGGCATCCATGTCCCGCTTCAACTCCTCGACGGTGATCTCGGGGCCGGCATAATCGGGCTCCGCGCCGATACCGCAGAAGGCCTCGTAATCAATCAGCTCGCGGATGGTCGGGTTCTCGCCGCAGATCGGGCACGCCGGATCTTTCCGCAGCTTGAGCTCGCGGAAGCGCAGCTTGAGCGCGTCGAAAAGCACCAGCCGGCCGACGAGCGAGTCACCCGCGCCGATGATCCACTTGACCGTCTCCAGCGCCTGTATGCTCCCGATGATGCCCGGCAGCACCCCCAGCACCCCGCCCTCCGCGCAGCTCGGCACCAGTCCCGGAGGGGGCGGCTCGGCATAGAGGCAGCGATAACAGGGGCCTTCCTTGGCGTAGAAGAGCGATGCCTGGCCCTCGAAACGGAAGATGCTGCCATAGACGTTGGGCTTGCCGAGCAGCACGCAGGCGTCGTTCACCAGGTAACGGGTGGGGAAGTTGTCGGTCCCATCCACCACGATGTCGTACTCGCGGAGGATCTCGAGCGCGTTCGCCGAGGTGAGGCGCCCATCGTGGGTCTCGACATTCACGTTGGGGTTGAGATCGGTGAGCCGCGCCTTGGCCGACTGCAGCTTGGGGTGGCCCAGCGTGGCCGTGCCATGGACGATCTGCCGCTGCAGATTGGTCAGATCCACGACATCGAAGTCCACGATCCCGATGGTCCCGACCCCGGCCGCGGCGAGATAGAGCGAGAGCGGTGAGCCCAGACCGCCTGCGCCGATGGTGAGGACCCGCGCGGCCTTGAGCTTCCGCTGTCCCTCGACCCCAACCTCGGGCAGGAGCAGATGCCGGGAGTAGCGCAGCACCTCGGCGTGGGAAAGCTTGGGCAGCGCGGCTTCCACCGCAGGGCTGCCGCCGGCGATGCTGGGCACGATGGTGAGCACGTCGCCCTCGGACACCGGCGTGGCGGTGGAATCGAGCTGTCGGATGTCGGTGTCGTTGAGATAGAGGTTTACAAAGTTCCGCAGGCGGCCGTCCTCCTGCACCAGATGGCGCTTGAGGCCGGTGTGAGCGGTGAGCAGCCCGTCGAGCACTTCGCCGACGGTGCCGCCGCTGAGCTCAACCGCGTCGTGGCCGCCGGTGAAGGTTCGGAGCGGAGTGGGAATGGAAACGGTCACAGACATGTCAGACCTCGCTGAGCACTTCGAGTAACTCGGGGAGCATGAGCGGACGCTCGTCGTCCAACACCCAACTGGCGGCGTCGGAGGCGCGGCCGTGATCTACTCGCACTATCAGATAACTGTACCACGGCCAGCAGTGTTCCGTGTCGAAGGCGGAAGGCACGGCGGGGTGGTCGGGGTGCGAGTGGTAATACCCGACGATCTCCAGCCCTGCGGCCCCGAGCTCCCGCTCCAGGCGGCGGAGATCATCGGGCGCGATGAGATAGCGGTGGGGATCGTCGGTCCGCCGGTTGACCGCCGGCGCCAGCCGCACCACCTCCTTGACCGCCCCGTCCACCTCCCCTGCCAGGGCGCCGCAGCACTCCGCGGGATAAGCGCTCTCGCCGTGCCGCCGGATCTGATCCAGCAGGGTGCTCGGAAGGCGCAGCGTCATCGCTCCTCCCACCGGTGGGGCTCGCTCAGGTATCGGGTGCCGGTGTCGCAGCCGATGACGACGACAGCGGCCTCGGGCTCGAGCCGCAGCAGATCCAGCGCCGCCGCCACCGCGGCCCCAGCGGACCAGCCGACCAGAATCCCGGCCTCGCGGGCGAGCCGGCGAGCGGTTCTGTCCGCGGTCTCGGTCGGGATCTCGGCCACCAGGTCGGGGAGATCGGGATCGTACAGCGCTGGGGGGTTGCGCGTGGTGGCGAGGTGCTTGAGGCCCTCGAGCCCATGCAAAGGCGAATCGGGCTGCACGCCCACCAGCTGGATGGCCGGATTCTTCTCCTTCAAGTAGCTGCCGGTGCCCATCATGGTACCCGTGGTGCCCAGTGCGGCCACGAAGTGGGTGACCCGACCGCCGGTCTGCCGCCAGATCTCGGGACCCGTGGTATCCCGATGCGCCTGGGAATTGGCCGGATTGCTGTACTGGTCGGCATAGTAGTACCGATCCGGCTCCGCCTCGGCCAGCTCTCGGGCGCGCCGAGCTGCGCCGTCGGTCCCCTCCAGGCGGTCCGTCGTAACGACCTCCGCGCCATAGCGCTCGAGCAAAGCCCGCCGCTCGGGGCTGGCGTTGCCCGGCAGGCAGATGGTAACCCCGACGCCCGCGGCGGCGCCCAGCATGGCGTAGGCGATGCCGGTGTTGCCGCTGGAGGCGTCGAGCAATCGCTTGGCGGGGACCAGGCCGCGCCGGAGCGCGTCGCGCAGGATGGCGCGAGCCGCCCGGTCCTTCACGCTGCCTCCGGGGTTGAGCCACTCGGCTTTGAGCCAGAGCCGGCCGCGCTCGGCCCCGGGCAGGTCCAGTGCGAGCAGCGGTGTGTTCCCCACCGCACGCCAGAGATCGGGCTCGCGAGTCGTCGAGCGCTGTCGCACCGCCGTCATCAGAATCCCAGGCCAGAAGTCAGTTTCATCGTTGTCACCCTGAACGGAGTGAAGGGGACCATGCTGGGCTATGCCCCCTTCGCTACGCTCAGGGTGACAAGAAAAAAACCCGACCGTCGGGTCGGGTTGTACGCGGACACGCAAGCGCCGCTAGTTCGCCGATGAGATCCCGACCAGTTCCTGCACCTGTGACTCCTCCTTCATCAGGTCGGCGAGGGAGATGCCCGCCAGCAGCTCGTCCACGCGCTGCTGGAGCGCATGCCACACCGGCCTGATGCTACAGGTGCCGCCGGGACTACATCGCGCGGCGTCAACCGGATGAAATTCACAGTTGACCTCGAAGGTCTGGTGCTCTGACGCGGTCATCACATCCCGCACCGAAATGGTCGAGGGAGCCTTGCCCAGATAGTAGCCGCCCTTGGCGCCCCGAACGCTCTCGACCAATCCCGCGCGGCGGAGCCGGAGCAGAATCTGCTCGACGTAGTCTGCCGGAAGCCGCTCGATGTCCGCCAGCTCCCGGGCGGCCACGGGGCCGATCCCGGTTCGGCCCCGCTTGGCAAGGTGCAGGGAGATGATGAGGCTGTACTCGGTCCAGGTGGTTACCCGCATGAGGGGGGAATATCTACCTCTTTTCCGCCGACGTCCAGCGGGCCACTTCCTCCGGAGTCATGTTTCCGTGCGGACGGATCCGGCCATCCCGGAAGGCACCGCCGAGCACGTCGCCGAGGTATTGCGACCAGGAGAGAAGGGTGCCGTTGCACACCGGCTCCTCCGCGTCGGGGGCCGCCAACTCGCGGGAGCAGCGGCCAAGCAGCTCTTCCAGAATCCAGGTGGGCACTCGGGAGCGGGCGCTGGGGAAGATGAAGCCATACAGGATCAGGTGACTCAGCAGCACCCGCCAGTGGGGCCCGAACCGGTCGAGAAGCCGTTGCCAGTCGAGATGCTCGCCGTGGGCCAGTATGATGTGGGCGACGTCGGCGCCGTCGTACCGCTCCCGCTCCATGACGAACGCCTTGGACCAGATGCTCTCCTCCGCGGGCGCGATATTCACCGTCATCCCGACCACCGTCTGCTCGGTGGCGAACTCGAACCACTGATCGTCCACCGAGGCGACGCCGTTGCCCGAGCTGAAGATGACGTCAATGAACCCCTCGGGCGAGCGGATTTTGGCCAGCCAGTGGGAGAAAACCACGTCCGCCTGGTACCCGGCCGCGGTGCAGGCCTCCAGCAGCCGTTGCACGTCGCGAGGCCGCACGAAGATGTCGAGATCCTTGGTAGAACGGTCAATCCCCGCCTGATGCACGAACGCGAACGCTCCCCCTACCAGGAACGGTACGTGGGCTTTGCCGAGGATTTCCATCGCCTGACGGTAGTAGGCGCGGGATGGGGTTTCGACCAGCGAGTGGGTGGGCGAGAGACCCATCGGTTCTCCTCGAGTAGGCATCATCTTACAAGAGGGGAACATCATACAAGCGGCTGGGACACCCGGTTGTGCGGAGGATCACCGCTCCAGCGCCGCGGTCGCGGTTGATTGAATGTCCATGGTCAAGACTCCAGGAACGGTGCGCGTCGCCGCGGTGGGCGACATCCACCTCGGACGTGCGGCATACGGACCTCCCTTGCAGGTGATCCTCGGCCAGGTAGCCGAGCGCGCCGATGTGCTGGCGCTGTGCGGAGACCTCACCGACCGAGGCGATCCGGAAGAGGCACGCCAGCTCGGGCGCGCCCTCGCCACGCTCGGGGTGCCCACCGTGGCGGTGCTGGGGAACCACGACTACGAGTCGGGAAAGGCCGCCGAGGTAAGCGGAATTCTCTGCGAGGCCGGGGTACAGGTGCTGGACGGTGCGGCGGTCGAGATCCACGGAGTCGGATTCGCAGGGGTAAAGGGGTTCGCGGGCGGGTTCGGCCGGCGGGCGCTGGGACCGTGGGGTGAGGAGATGATCAAGCGCTTCGTTCACGAGGCGTTGGAGGAGGCGCTCAAGCTGGAGACCGCCCTGGGCCGGCTTCGCACCGAGCGCCGGGTGGCGCTGCTGCACTACTCGCCTATAGCGGGAACGGTGGAGGGGGAACCGCCGGAGATCTTTCCCTTTCTCGGCTCCAGCCGGCTGGAGGAGCCGCTGAGCCGCTATCCGGTGGATGCGGTCTTCCATGGACATGCCCACCACGGCACGCCCGAGGGTCGGACAATGAGCGAGGTCCCGGTGTACAACGTTTCACTGTCGCTGCTGCAGCGCGCTTTTCCCGAGGAGCCGCCGTTTCGGGTGATTGAGCTCTCGGTGGGCGGCGGGGCGCAGGAAGCCGAGGAGGCGGTGCCGGGTGTGACCCCGCTGCGACGGGCCACCGACCAACGGTCGAACGGGTGATGGCGTCGGTGTCAGTCTCTGACGAATACGCGCAAGCCCCGCCACCTACCCCCCCGCGGGAATCCCCTTCCCTCCCGGTACCCCCAGCTCGGTCATGGCCCGAAGATCGAGCACCTCCTCCAGCTCGGCCCCTTCCAGAATCCCCTTCTTCGTCACCAGCTCTTTGACCGTGAGCCCGGTGGCGAGCGCCTCCTTGGCCAGCTTGGCGGCCTCGGCGTAGCCGATCTTGGGGGCGAGCGCGGTGACCAGCGCCGGACTTCGCTCCAGCCAGTAAGCGCACTGCACCTCGTCGGCCTCCACTCCGTCAATGCAGCGCTCGGCGAAGACCCGGGTGGCGTTCCCCACGATGATCAACCCGAAGACGATGTTGTGGGTGATGACCGGCATCATGACATTGAGCTCGAGCTGCCCCGCTTCCGCTGCGAGCGCCACCGTGGTGTCGAGCCCCAGCGCCTGGTAGCAGACCTGGTTGACCATTTCGGCGATGGACGGGTTCACCTTGCCTGGCATGATGCTCGACCCCGGCTGCACGGCGGGGAGCACGATCTCAGCGAGTCCGGTGCGGGGACCGGAAGCCAGCAGCCGGATGTCGTTGGCGATCTTGTTCAAGTCGAGGACGTACGCCCGGAAGGCACCGCTCAGCGTGGCGACGTCGCCCATGGATTGCATGAGCTGAACACGATCCTGACCCTCGCGCAGCTCGAGACCGCTCACCTCCTGGAGATACTTCACCATCAGCCGCGGATAATCCGGCTCGGCGTTGATCCCGGTGCCCACGGCGGTACCGCCGATATTCATCTCCCTCAGCCAGTCCGCCGCCTGGGCCAGCTTGTCGCGGTGGCGCTGGATGGTGTGCCCGTAGGCGGTGAACTCCTGGCCCAAGCGGATCGGGGTGGCGTCCTGCAGGTGAGTGCGGCCCGATTTGATGACGCCATCGAACGCCGTGCCCTTCTGAAGAAAGGACTCGGTCAGCCGGTCGAGGGCGGCGAGCGTGGCGGGCATCGTCGCCAGCGCGGCAAGTCGCATGGCGGTGGGGATCACGTCGTTGGTGCTCTGGGCCATGTTGACGTGGTCGTTGGGATGCACCGGCGAATAGCTGCCCCGTGCGCCGCCCAGGATCTCGTTGGCGCGATTGGCCAGCACCTCGTTGCAGTTCATATTGTGGCTGGTGCCCGCGCCGGCCTGATACACGTCTACGATGAACTGATCTCGATGCTGTCCTCCGAGCACCTCGTCGGCCGCCAGCACGATTGCATCCGCCAGCCGCGGCTCCAGCCGTCCAGTCTCTCGGTGGGTGAGGGCGGCGGAGCGCTTGATCCAGATCACCGCATCCACGAAGGCCGGCAGCGGGCGGAGGCCGGAAATGGGAAAGTTCTCCGCCGCCCGCAGGGTCTGAATGCCGTATAAGGCCGAGGTGGGGACCGGCTTCTCGCCCAGGGGGTCGCGCTCGATGCGGGTGCTGGTCATGGTCTTGGGTGCGAGGTTGGAGGGAAGGCCGACGCCGGAAGTGTAGTCTTTCAGCGGCGGATCGCAAATCGTGGGACACAGGTTTTTGTCATACATCGGAGCTGCGCATGAGCCAGTTTTTCAAGCAGATTGATCAGGTTGCGGAGTTCGATGCCGACAAGGCGGCCAAGGCCGACCTGTTCAAGGGCGCGCGGCTGTTCGTGGGGACCAACTGTTTCGAGCCGGGCCAGAGTCAGAAAACTCACGTGCACGCCGGCGCCGACAAGTTCTATCTGATCGTCTCGGGACGGGCGCGGATGACGGTGGGCACGGAGACCGAGGAAGTGGGCGCGGGCACGGTGGTATGGGCACCGGCCGACGTGCCCCACGGCGTGGCGGAGGCGCTCGAGCGCACCGTCATGCTAGTGGGCATCGCTCCACCGCCGCGCTAGGTGCCGCAGCGCGGGCCAGCCGTAAATTCGCGCCGCCAGCAGCACACCGAGCAGCACGCCGATGCCGCTGGTGTAGCAGCGCCAGGCCAGCAGAAGCCAACCCTCCGTCTTTCCCAGATCACCCGCCGCGCCTCCCAGAAACCCGAGCTCCACCGCTCCGGCTCCCGCGGGCGTGGGCAGGACGAGCTGACTGTAGAGAAGGGCGAAGGAGCCGACCGCCAATGCTCCCAGGGGTGGTGGGCTCGGCATTGTCATGGCCAGCACCGGCAGGATCGCCACCCGCGTGGCCAGGTTGAGAAATGTGAGCGGCACGGTGGCCACGAGCTGCCACCGGGGCATCCGGCGCCAGTAGACCATTGCCCGACGGATGGGCCGTTGCAGCTGCCGAACCGCGGGTGAGGCGATCCGCCGGGCATAGCGCCATGCCACTATGCTCGCGAGCCCAACCAGCACGACCCAAGGCCACGAGCTCACTGCCGTAGCCGCGAGATCCGGACCCGCTACCAGCCACCACGCCGGGGCGTAGCGCCAGAATAGCCAGCCGGTGGCGACGATGATGACCGGCCAGGCGGCGAGTACCTCGAGGCTGATCGCCACGAAAGCCGCCGGCGCCGGTACCCCGCTCCGTAGCAGGCCGGCCAGGCGCGCCGGCTCCCCGCCGATCCGCAGCGGCGTCAGGGCGCACGCCGCGTCGCCGAAAGCATTCAGCACCAGCGAGTCGCGGAGGGTGATGCGCCGGCCCAGCCCTCGCACGATCAACTGGATGCGCCAGGCTCGCGCCGCCAGATCCACCACGACCAGCGCGAGGCAGAGAAGATGGGCCTCTACCGCCGACACGCTGCCGACCGCCTCACGCGGCCAGAACGTCGCGGTAGACCGAGAAGAGGCGGTCGAACACCGTCTCCCAACTGTGATGTTCCTCCGCGTAGCGGCGGCCCCGCGCGCCCAGCGCCGGGAGATTCTGCCCCAGCAGATGCTCGGCCACCTGAGCCAGGTGAGCGCCATCACCCGCTGCATACAGCAAGCCGGCGCCTGAGCGCTCCACCGTTTCGGCCACCCCGCCCTGGTCCACCGACAGGATGGGATTGCCGCTGGCCAGCGACTCCAGTGCCGCGAGGCCGAACGTCTCCGCCGGCCCGGGGGCCACGGCCAGATCCACCGCCGCATAGAGGTCGGCGAGCCGGTCGCGGTCGCGTTCGAAGGGAAGCCAGATGGCGCGGTCGGCCCCCGGGCCGGCCTGCAAGGTGCGCCGTGCCGGACCGTCCCCTACCAGCAGCAGCCGCACTCCGGTGCGGCGCTCGACGCCGGGCCAGGCGGCAAGCAGCAGATCGAGATCCTTCTCCCCGGCGAAGCGTCCGACGTACATGGCGATTCGACCCGCGGGCAGCCCGAAGCTGTGACGCGTTGCCGACGCGTTGGCCCGGCGCAGAGGATTGAATCGCGCCAGATCCACTCCCAACGGAACCCGTATCACATTCTCCACTCCCGCATCGCGCAACTCGTGGGCAACCGCCTCGCAGGGCGCGAGCGTCGCCCGCGCCAATCGGCCGAGCCGGCGGACGTAGCGCCACGCGAGAACGCTTGCGCCCAGACGCAGCCAGCCGGCGGTGCGCGGCCGGGGGGCGATGATGCGGGGAAAGTCGCTGTGGTAAAACCACACCACGGGAACGTCGTGCCGGCGGGTGGCGAGATGAATCAGCCACGGCGCGCACCATACGCTGCCCACCTCGATCAGGTCGGGCCGCTCGTGGGCGACGATCCTGCTGGTGGACCGGGTGGCGAGCATGAGACGATACGGTTTCTGGGTCGGGATCGGGGGGCCATGAAGCCGGTAGCAGCGAACGCCGCTCGCCTCCAGGATGGCGTCCTCCGCCCCGGGGACCACCAGGATCTGGCGGAGCGCCGGCCGGCGCTGGACATACCGCGCCTTCTCCAGCAGGTAGGTGCGGACACCGCCGGTGGTCTCCCCGAAGAACTCCGAGATGTCCAGCACCCCCAGGCTCGCCGCCGGCCGCAGAGGCAACGGCAATTCAGAGCGGGAGATGTCGAGAGCGGCCGGCGCTGACAGCGCCGCCGGCTGGAGATCGAGAATGCCCGACGCGCCTTCAGTCAGAGCAATCCCCGAGCGGATACACCGTGCCGCAGTTGGGGCACGGATTCTTGCATCCGAAGGGGCGAGATGGGACGGCGAAGCCGCAGCGGTTGCAGGTCGGCGCCGCGGAGATGGGGAAAGCCAGGGCGACATCGGGACGCCTGATGTCATCCCGAGCGGAGCGAGGGATCTGGTCAGCGAGTGTCGAAGCCCGGGTGAGAAGATCCCTCGCTGCGCTCGGGATGACAGCGGCGGCGGGCTCCAGCCGCCCGGACAGCCCGTTGCCCTGCGGCCCGTTGCCCTCCGGCTCCGTGGTCACGCCCGCACACTCCCGGCCAGGAACGGATTGGTGAGCCGCTCGATGCCGATCGTCGTGTCGGGCCCGTGCCCGCTGTGAACGACGGTCGAATCCGGAAGGGAAAGAAACTGACTCTGGATGCTGGCCATCAACGTGGTGTAGTCACCGCCAGGCAAGTCGGTACGGCCGACCGATCCGTTGAACAGCACGTCGCCGCCGAAAACCATGCCCTCTCCCGCGAAGCTTACGCTCCCCGGTGAGTGGCCCGGGGTAAAGCGGATCTCGAACTCGAGCTTTCCGGTGCGGAGAGTCGTGCCGGGTTCGAGGTCGCGGTCCGGCGGTGGGGGCGGGTCGAGCCGCATGCCCACCCAGGCCCCGAATTGAGGCAGTGCATCGTAGAGGGGCCGGTCGAGCGGATGCAGAAAAATCGGAGCGCCGGTAGCGGCTTTGACCGCCCCGACTCCGATGATGTGATCTACATGGGCGTGGGTGAGCCAGATCCCGCCGAGACTCCAGCCCCGGGTATGGAGCTCGGCCAGGAACATCGCCGGCTCCTCGCCCGGATCTATGATGACGGCCTCGCGACTGCGCCGATCCGCCACCAGGTAGCAGTTCTCGGTCAACTGCCCGTTGGGCAGCGCCACCACTTCCAGGTCAGACACCGACCGAGGCCTGGTCCACCCGCGTACGCCGCTCGGTGAGGTACTTCTCGACCGCGATGGCCGCGGTAGTGGCATCGCCGACGGCGGTGGTGATCTGCCGGGTGAGCTGCACCCGCAGGTCTCCGGCGGCGAAGAGCCCGGGTATCGAGGTCATCATTCGGTCGTCGGTGATGATGTAGCCGCTGCTGTCGTGCTCGAAGTGCTGCTTGACCAGGCCGGTGTTCGGCCGGAAGCCGATGAAGATGAAGCAACCCGAGGCCGCCAGCGACGAATCCACGCCCGTGATTGTGTCATCCAGCTCGATGGACTGAAGTCCTGACGGTCCACCCTTGAGCTCGCGCACCACCTTGTTCCAGATCACCTCGATCTTGGGGTTGGCGAAGAGCCGCTCCTGCAGTATCCGCGAGGCCCGGAACTGCTCCCGGCGGTGGATGACATAGACCTTCTCGGCGTAGCGGGTGAGATAGTCCGCCTCCTCCACCGCGGCATCACCGCCCCCGATCACGGCGATGGTCTCCCCCTTGAAGAAGGCTCCGTCACACACCGCGCAGTAAGAGACGCCCCGGCCGGCGTACTCGGTCTCGCCGGGCACGTCGAGCTTGGTGGGAGTGCCGCCGGCCGTCAGGATGACGGTGGGCGCCTCGAAGGTGACACCGCTGCTGGTGGCGACCTCGAAGATCCCGTCGCTCCGCCGGAAGATGGATTCCACCTGCACCTGGCGGATGTCCGCGCCGAACAGGGTGGCATGATCGGTCATCTTCTTGGCCAGCTCCCGGCCGAGGACATGCTCGAATCCCGGGTAGTCGTCAATCCACTCGGTGTTGAGCAGTTCGCCGCCGGGCACGCCCCGCTCCAGCAGCACGGCCTTGAGCAGGCCACGCCCAGCATACATGGCCGCGCAGAGACCGGCGGGGCCAGCGCCCACGATGATGACGTCGAATTCCTCGGTACCGCTCATGCAGATCCTCGATCGGAGTTGGTCAAATATAGAACAGCCGGGGGTTCCAGCGTTTTCAGCGTGACAACGCGGGACCCAGGTGGAGCAGACTGGCCGCGCCGTGGCACGCCGACACGGTGCCCACCACCACATCCACCACCTCGTGCTCCTCACCGGCCGCCGCCACGATGGCGTCTCCCGCCACCACCGCGGCCACATCGAACATTCCCACTCCGAACACCCGATGGCGGCAGACGAACAGCACCGGACCGGCGGTAGGCCGTGCCGCGGCCAGCCGGTCCCTCAGTTCAGTTAACGCGTCGGACATCTCCCAGGTTCTCGGCGCCCGGATCACCGGGCAGATGGCCGGCTCGATGCAGTGGGTGGGGCAGAGCCAGTCGGCAAAGGAGACGTACCGGGTGCCGTCGGGAGCGGCAACGTCGTACGGTGTGCCAGGGCCGGCCGCCAGCGCTCTCGGTTCGACGACGCGCCCGGGCCAGCGTGCCCGGGCCCGCCGGACCAGCCATTGGTACATCAGGTGCGGCATCAGCGGAGACGGAACGATGGCGTCGGGCGGCTCCGGGTGAGCCGAGCGCGAGGCCTGTTGCAGGTACTCGTCGAAGAACTCGCCCCACTCCCGCACCACGAGCTCGCGGCCAGGCGCACTACCGACCTCCCCCGAGAACTTGCAGGCCGGGTCCCGGTCCACGACCAGAAGCCGGCGGTAGCCCACCCGCCCCCGCTCTGCCGCGCGCAGCAATTGGCCGGCGTAGAAGGTGCCATAGCACCCCCCGCCGACGATGACGACGTAGCCCAGCTCGACTCTATCGAAGAAGGCGTCCCCCATCAACCGCGATCACCTCACCGGTCACGAAGTCTCCCCCCTCCAGGAGATATAGCAGCGCGGCGACAGCATCGGCGGGGCTGCCGAGACGACCCAGCGGTGTGCTGCGGGCGAGACGGTCGCGCTCCGCTTCGTCGTACTCCTCGGGAACCAGCACCGCGCCCGGCGCGATGGCGTTGACGGTGACGGCGGGAGCGAAAGCGCGCGCCAGGACCTTGGTCAGCATGACCACGCCGGCCTTGCTCACCGAATGGGCGGCGAATCCCGGCCAGGGCTGCAGCCCGCCCAGGTCGGCGAGGTTGACGACTTTTCCGCGCGCCTCCCGCAAGGCGGGTGCGGCGCCCTGGCAACAGAAAAAAACCGACCGCAGGTTGAGGTCGAGAATACCATCCCACTGTTCTGGAGTGGTGTGCTCGAAGTCGAGCCGGTGCATCACCG
>JACCQZ010000211.1 GCA_013813875.1 Gemmatimonadales bacterium
GCCTGGCACTGTCTGGGCCAGATGACTCAGACGCCGTGCGGAGACGGCGCCCGCCTGGGTGGGCTCCAGCACGATCCCGATGAGACAGGCGAACCCGGCCCAGCCGCCGAATCCTTGACGGGTGCCGGCGGCGAGATCGCCGACGATCGACCATCCGTCCGTACGAAACGTTTCCACCACATGGCGGAACGCTACCACCGATCCGGGACGCACATGTCCGGGGAGCTTTCCCAATTGCAAGAATTGGATTCCGTCGGGCGCGGGTAGAGCATACCGATCGACCAGGGTCTCAGCGCTGATCTCCTCGCGCAGAACCCACCCCTTCCCTTCCCGACGCTCGGCGAGGTCTTCCGGGAGGCCAGCGTCGGGAACGGGACCCAGGCCGATGGAGAAAGCCAGCCCAGGCAGGGTGTCGAGGTCCAGCGCGAGCACCTGCCGACCCTCCCGCGCCAGGAGTCGGGCGATCGTGCCCGCAACAACGGACTTACCGCTCCCGCCCTTCCCGACCAGGGCGAGACGCATCAGCCCAGGGCCGGCTCCCGCGCGAAAGGCGCCCAGGGTACCTCCCCGGTGCTGAAGCGGGCGGCCTGGAAAGCCGACGCAAAGCCGTACATGATCAGACTGGTGCCGGCGACAGTCGCGAAATAGGCGCCGAAGGACCGCAGGTTCACCCCCGATACCGTCCAGTCTCCGGTGAGCTTCAGCACTTGAGGCCCATACTTGACGATCAGCCCGCCGGCCGGCACCCACGCCGCGGCGCGGATACCTCCGAGGCGGAAGAGCGCCACCGTCACCACCGCCAATCCCGTCCAGAACAGAACCGGCGTCGTCTCGATTAGCGGCGCGCTCGCGCCCCCGGTCACCGCCAGGCCGGCGACCGCGCCGGTAACCAGGCAACAGCTGCACCCGGTGGCCAGCGCGGCTCCGCCGATCGCCGCAGCCGAGGTAGCCGGTCGAGGCGAGGGGAAGGCGCGCCAGAACGCATATCCGAGTATGCCTGCCGCCAGCAGGTACAAACCCCCTCCACCGACCTGACTCGAGCTCCAGGGCAGTGCGCTCGTGGTCATGACCGACGGCGGGGTGAGCGCCGCGGCCAGCGCCAGCACGACGAAGGCTCCCACCGCGAGCAGCCCGGAAAGCCTGAGGGTGCGCCACAGCCCATACACGATGAGCCCGGCCGCGACGCCGATGAACACCGGGTGCAGCATCCTGGTCGAGGCCCCGACTCCACCCAGCGCTACCAGCTTGGCGGTGCTGGTAGCCGTCCCGCAGGCGCAGGCCATGAGGATCGCGGTGCCACCGAGCGCGGCGCGCGGAGAGACAGGATCGCTGGTCACGGAGGATTTCGAAAGCATCAGTGCAATCCTTTCTCGGCGACCAGGGTGTCGGCGAGGTCTCGAATAGCGGCGACGGCCGGTCCAGCCGGGCTGCTGTCTATGGGGGGCAATCCGGCCCGCTCCGCCTCAGCCAACGTAGAATCGTAGGGGATCTCACCCACCAGCGGCAACCCGTGAGCGGCGCAGAACTGCTGGATCGCACGGCGGTCATCCTCGTCGCGCACCTTGTTGGCGAGGCCGACGACGTTCCCCACCCCGAGCTCCTGAGCCAGCTCCTTGACCCGCCGGCCGGTCTCGAGCGAACGAAAATATGGCTCGACGACCGCGATGATTCGGGAGACATGTTTGCCGGTTCCCCGGCTCAGATGCTCGAGTCCGGCTTCCATGTCCACGATGATGTCGCGACCGTTGCCGGTGCGGGCGACGATCTCTCCGAGAAGGCCACGGACCGTGGCGTGGGCGCTGCACATTCAGCCAGCGCCGCCGTGACCTACCTTCCCCATGATCACCAGGCGCACTCCATCGGGCCCCGTCACACCGTACTCCCGCAGCACCTCCTCGGGATCGGCGGTGAAGACGACCTTGGTGCTACCGTCGGACTGCGTCTGCCGCGTCATCAGATTGCGGGGCAAGCCCAGAATGTCCTGGGCCCGCGGCCCGGAAACCCCCAGCGTCACGGCGAGGTTGGGGTTGGTATCCGCATCCACGGCGAGCACCTGCCGGCCGCGGCGCGCCAGTTCTCTCGAAAGAGTACCGGCGATGGTGGTCTTACCGGTGCCGCCTTTACCCGCGATGGCGATTCGCATCAGTGGCTATGTCCTTCCCGGGCCCGTGCAGCATGACATTCGGCCGCACCGGCGGGGTTCGAGTGGCAGTCGCAGTCGGGGTCGTTGCATTCCCCATGACCCTGGCTCAACAGTGGAGCGAACTCCTCGGCAAAACGGCGGGCCGCCTCGACCCGGCCGAGCTCGGTCAATTTGTACTCTCCGATAGTGAAGTCCAGCACCGCATCGCCGCGGCGGACGAGATCATCCAGGCTCTGCCGCACCTCTTCCTCCGGGTGCGCCAGAAAGCGGGTAATCCCGTCCAGGTTGGCGGTCCCTCCGAACCCCTCGCCTTCGAGCCAGTAGAGCAGCTCGAGCAGCTCGTCGCGCCGCGCAATGTGCCGGCCGGGCATCTGGTCGTCCATCTCAGCCAACTTCGGAACCCTCCAGATCCAACGCGACCAGGCGGGCGATCCGCTCCAGCGCCACCGGTACCGCCCGCTCGACCGCCGGAGACAACCGGAACACCAGCTCATCCACCTCAGCCGGCTCGCAGCCCACCATGTAGACCCGCGGCGGGAGCGCCCCGAGCGCCCGGGCGACGGCGAGCGCGCGCGCGGGGATAGCGAGGTGGAGATCAACCGCCTCCGCCATCTCCACGCCTTCCACCTCCAGAACATACACGCTTCCCGGCATCCCTCCACGGCTCATGGCGTCAACCACGATCAGACGGTCATAGGGAGTGAGCAGCTCCTGCGCCAGTCCCAGCCCACCGGTCCCGACCTCGAGCAACCGCACGTCCCCGTCGAGTCCCGAGATGGTCTCGAGCCGGCGGATGACCTCCACCCCGAAACCGTCGTCCCCCCGCAGAACGTTGCCGAAGCCGGCGATGAGGGTGCGGGGCACGTCAGCCGGCTGCTACCGGCTCGACGCCGACCGCCACCTGGATGGTGCCGTCCCGCACCGCGACCGGATACACCACCAGCCGCTCCTCCCCCCCATCCACCCGCATGCCGGTGCGGATGTCGTAGCGGCAGCCGTGCCAGCTACACCGCAGCTCGGCGGTGCTGAGCTCGCCGAACTGCAGTGGGAGGGGGCTTTCGCCGCAGTGGTTCCCGACCGCATACACCTCTCCGCCCACGTTGGCCACGAGCACGGAGGCACCGTCAACATCCACGGGCTGCATCCGTCCCGGCGGGAGGTCCCGGAACGCCAGGACCTCCCGGTAGACCGGCCGATGCGGCGTCCGCAAGCCGCCAAGTTGCACCAGCCCGGCGCCGGCGCCGCCGCCGGTGCCGCGCCGGTCGGCGAGGACGACCTCCTGGAAGCCCAGCAGCCCTGACTTCAGCGCTTCCTCCAGATCATGCCGCACCGCAGCCTCAGGTACGCCGCTGGTCTCGAGTCCATGGAGACGGACGTATGCCACGCCCCCGACCAGTTCCGTCAGCTCCACGTCAATCCCGCGGGCATGCAGGTGTCCGCGCACGGCGTCCAGCGCCTCCTCCGCCTGAATCCTGCGGTCCACGGCGACGAGGTCGTAGGACATGAGGAGCAGGCGCACGGCGGCATCGGCCGTCAGCCGGTTGACGAACGCCTCGCCGGCCATGGCGTGGATCGCCGACATCAGGTGGGTGAGGGCAGTTCGGTGCACGGTGTCTACCCGCTCGAGCAGCGCCGCCACCTGCTCTCCGACCCGGGGATCGCTGTGGGCTTCGAGCGCGGTGATCAACTCGTGCACTTCTTCGAGCACGTCGCGCTCCGGCGCCGTCATCGCGCATTTACCGGGGGCAAGGGCCCTCCGAGCGGGCCCACCGGCAGGCGGCCCGCGGCCGAGTGGTCGAGCGCGAGGCGGGTCACCAACGCGCAGAGCGGCTCGAACGCCTCTCCGACCACGCCGCCCAGAGTCTCGCCGGCCTCGTGATTGTCCGGCTCGACTTCGACCACGACCACTTCTTCGGGGAGGGCGCCAAAGTGCTGGGCGACGACCAGTGTGTTGTCGAGCGCGATGACGCCGGTGACCGCCTCACACACGGCGCCCTGGATCAGCTCCGGCGACGGGAGAACCGCGTCCCAGCGGTACGCGGTCACCGTGCCGGGCCGCCGGTCACCCCGCACCGCGGCGGCTACGAAAACGGCGCGATCGGGGCGGCGCTCGGGCGGATCGTCCTCCAGGCGCTGCACCACCGCGATCGGCCCGTAGCTGAGATCTTCCACCACCACGCCCTCGGGCCATCGGCGACTCTCGAGCAGGTCTGTCACCATCACGCCGACCGAGTGGTCGCGGAGATTCCGGTAGCCGATGCCGGCGACGATCACACGCACTCGCCCGCTCTATCCGTCCAGCCCGCAGGCGCAGGTGTTGACCTCGCGGGTGATGAGCCCGCCGTCGGACTGGATGTGCGTCGTGCACGGCATGCAGGGGTCGAAGCTCCGGATGGCGCGGAGGATGTCAATGCCGCGGAACTGCTTGGGATCGTCGGTCTCCTCCAGCAGCGGGGTATTGAGCACCGCCTCCTCATAGGGGCCCGGCTGACCCCATCGATCGGTGGGTGACGCGTTCCAGGTGGAGGGGGTGAGGATCTGGTAATTGGCAACCGCGCCGCGGTCCAGCACCAGGTGGTGGGTCAGATAACCCCGGCCGGCGCCCCAGAATCCCACGCCCCGCTGCTCGCCCTTCCTCGGGATCTCGAACTTCGTGCTCGTCCGGGTGTCGCCGGTTTTGAGGATATCCATTGCCGCCAGCCAGTTGTTCATGGCGATCATGGCGGTGGAGGCGACGCAATGCGCGCGGGCGCGGTTCCGCTCGAACGCGTTCCACACAGCCGGGACGTGCCACTCCACCTCCATCTCCGGCAGCGCACCCCTCGGCAGGCGCACCTTCAGCGAGTGCCCGGTGGCCTCCATGAACGGATTCTGCGGCTGCTTCTTTGCCACGGCCGTATTCCAGAGCCGGGCGTAGCACCCGGCCTCCATCCCAAGGCGGTCCCAGCGGGGCGCGGTGTCCCAGGTGTACTTCTCCTTCCAGTTCTGCCCCGCCGGCCTCGGCTTGGTGATCTTGTTCCACGGATGGTAGGGCGACAGCGGCTTTCCCGCCGGGTCGGTGGGGAAACGCTGCTTCTGCCCCTCGCCGGTCCACTCCTCGTAGTATGAGTGCTCGACGAACTCCTCGAGTCCCATGTTTATGGTGTGCAGGTCGGTGGTCGCCAGCTGGCCGTCAACGATGGCGCCCGGCGTGTACCAGCGCCGATTGCCCCACTCGTTCGCGCTCTGATAGGTGGCGTCGTAGGCCTCGTGGTCGTCGAAGATGCCGGTATCGATGAGGTTAGCCCGGCGGGCCCCGACCTTCTTGTACTCCGGGTTGGCCTGGTAGAAAAACTCGGTGAGGTCGTCCCAGATGCCGACGATTTTCTTGCCGTAGTCGAAGAACTGCGACAGGCGGATGAACATCTCGTTCATGACGCTCAGGGTGATCGTCGAGCTCATGCCGCCGGGCACGATGGTCTGCGGATGCGGATACTTGCCGCAGATGAGGACGTACGCCTCGCGCGCCACCCGGGTCATGTGCAGCGCCTCGAGGTAGAGCTTGCCGCTCAGCGGGTTGAGGTCGGTCATCAGGTCGGCGATGGTGCGGAAGCCGTGAACCTCCGCGTGAGGCGCCTCGGTTTTCTGGGCCAGCGCAAAGAGCGACGGGTTGGTGGGCTCGACGATGGCCGCCGAATAGTCGGGTCCCGCCAGCAGATGCAGGTGCAGCGGATTGTCGTAGAGGAACTCGAGCGCGAGGGCCAGATTGCGGATCAGGATACCGAGCGGCGGCGGCTGGCAGCCGATCGCCATCTCGATGGCCAGAGCCGAGCAGGTGGAGTGGACGCCTCCGCAGACACCGCAGGCCCGGCTGGTGATGTAGATGGCGTCGCGCGGATCGCGGCCGATCATGATCACCTCGTAACCGCGGAAGAGCGTCGCCACCGAGCGCGCCTCCAGCACCTTGCGGGCCTTGAGGTCAGCCACGGTGTGAAACGCCAGCGCCCCCGCCACCCGGGTGACCGGATCGAAGTCAACCGATTTGATGTGGCCGTTCCGGCGGAGCAGCTCCTCGATCTGCTGGGTGCCGAGCTGTCGCGAGCCGCCCTGCGCCACTGCCGCTCCCTGGGTGTACGGGTCGCGCACCCCGTCCCGCAGGAAGGGTTTACCCTGAGCGTCGAACTCGACCGGCAGATTCTTGAAGCACATTGGGATCTCCTACAACCGGAAAACGGTGGCCGCACGACCGAGGTGGCCATCCGCGGCGCGGAACCCGTCGAGCAGCGCCCCCAGCGCGCCGTTGATCGTGGCGAGCTTCTCGGGGAGTGGCTGGGTCGTACTCACCACGGCTTCGAGTCCATCGGCAATGGCCGCCACGCTCCGCTTGGCCTGCAGCAACGCCCAGGCGATGGCGCTCAGATAACCGGCAAGGGCCAGGACCACGAGGGCGACGGTGACGAGCGTGAGTGTCAGCAGCATGGTCGCCTCCTCACTGTGCCCGAGCGGCGAGGACTGTAGCCACCGTGTCAAGCTTGCCGACGACCCGCCCGGCGACCCCGAGCGTCTCGCCGGCCGCTTCGATGGTGGTGTCGAGCGCGGTGATATGGCGGGTGTTGGCCAGGATGCCTCCGGCGGCCGCGTGCGCGTCGGCCGCATAGCGCTGAATCGAGCGGGCGGCCTGCCAGGTCCGGTGAAGCAGGTACACCGCCCACGGCACGAACACCACCAGCGTCACGATCAACCCGATCCACCAGATGGTATATATCGCGGGCGGGAAGAGCGGTTCGGCGTTCATGCGCCCTCCTGACTGGAGACGGCGGTAATGACGCCGTCGAGGTTCGTGTCAATCGCCTTGACGCCGCCCAGAATCGCGACGAGCCCCCCGTTGAGCTTGGTCACCTGCGGCGCCAGGCCGCCGGTCTGTACCTCGATGGCGCGGACACCGAGGCGGATCTTCGAGAGAAAACTCGCCGGCGCGCCGTAGACCTTTCGTTCTCCGCCGATCCGCTCGAGCTCGGCGATGATGTGCAGCAGATACCAGACCAGTGCCAGGAAGAGCGCCGACGCGCCGGCCACCGAGATAATCGTCAACAGCACCATTGTATTCATCGCGACCAGCTTGGTCCGAGCACGCAGGCGGGGCAGCCGGGGCATTCGCCGGCGTGGGCCTTGATTGCCGCGGTGGCGGCCACGACTCCCTTGGCCGACTGGAGGATGCCCCCGGCCACATGGTTGGTCGTGTCCAGCAGCGCAATGTGGATGGTGTTGTTGGCGATCTGCTGGCCCACGTTCCAGATGGCCGACACGCCGGCCTTGATTCGCCGGGCCTCCCGGACGATGAGCGTCAGCAGTATCGCGACGACCAGGAGAACCACCCCGTAGACCGCGAGGGTGACGATCCACACGCGCTGGATGGTATCGGCGTCGAGCTCGCTCATGACTTCCCCCCCGCTCCCGCGTGGCTCTGCAGTGCCTCGGCGAGCTTCCCCCCCTTGGCCTCGATGCTCTCAACGGTCGCGAGCAGCTCGGTGGCCACCTCGTTGGTCGTCTGCAGTTCCCAGATGGGTAAAGTGTTCTGCCGGATCTTCTCAGCGGCGTGCAGCGCCCGCACCGCGTGCGCCAGGATGCCGCGCGCCGTAAGCCAGATGGTGATGAGGAGCGCCGCCGCGATGACGACGACCGCACCGGCCACGATCATCCAGAACCGCCAGGCAGCCCAGAGGTCAGCTTCGGTCATCGGTGTCCTCCCGGGTCGAGCTGTGGTCGTGGTAGTCGGCCCGGGTTCCCGGACGATCCCCACCCCAGAAGCGCTCTTCCTCACCCGGCGGCCGGCCCGGTTTCTTGGCCCGCCAGTGCTGCCACTTCTGATAAAAGAGCTCGACCACCTTGAGCGGCAGGGTTTCAGCCTCGAGGTGTCCCCATCCGCTCGGCACATGCCCCAGTACGTCCCAGCGCACCTCGCGATTGGAGTGCCGGTTGCTCAGCCGGCGCAGGCGCCGGACCACCGCGCCCACACTCATCGAGGCGGCGGTGGAGAAGAGCGCGCCGGGCGGCGCCTTGTAAAAGGGCGAGAACTTGTCGGGGAATCCGGGCATGGTGCAGGCGATGCAGACCCCGCCGGCCTCCATGCAGCCGCCCATGTGATTGATGGCCCCGCGCTTGACGATGTTGCAGTTGACCACCGGCCCCCAACAGCCGATTTCCACCAGGCACTCCGGATCGCCGTAATTCTTGGCGAACACTCCCTCCTCGTAATAGCCGGCGCGGGTGCAGCCCCGGTGCACCGTCTCGGCAAAGAGCCAGGCCGGCCGGCCCAGTTCATCGAACGTGGGCAACGGTCCCAGACCCTGAAGGAAGAGCAGCACGGCAAAGACGGTCTCGGTAAAATTGTCGCCCTGCGGGGCGCAGCCGGGAATGTTGATCACCGGGAGCCCGAACGCGCTCCGGTAGTCCTTGCCGAGAAAGTCCATCAAGCTCATGGCGCCGGTGGGATTGCCCTCCGCGGAGGGGATGCCGCCCCAGGTGGCGCAGGTGCCGATGGCGATGGTCGCGGCGGCGCCGGGCGCCATGCGCTTGAGCCAGGTCGCGGTCGGCACCGGATGGGATTCCCCGTCTTCACCCTCGTCCATCGCTTCCATGCCCATGGCACAGAAGTAGCCGCCGGTCCTCTCGGCGATCCGTTCGTCCGCGACTGACCCCTCGTACACCACCACATAGGGAGCGCCCAACTTGCCGGCCACCGCGTCCTTGAAGGGCTGGGTGAATCCCTCGCCGACCTCGACCGAGAGCACCGGGTGATGCAGGATCACCTTCGGCATCGCGGGCACGGTGCCGGCGAGCAGTCCCTCGATTCCCGGGTTGGTCGCGCCGGTGACGGAAATGCTGCAGCCGTCACAGCTCATGCCCGCGAGCCAGAAGACGTGCACCGTCTGAATCGGGCCCAGCGGTAGTCGCTGCGGCTTCGGGTCCGGCAGCGTCTCGGGAATCGGCGGCTGGCTGACCTTGAGGGACTCGGGCTGGGTTGCGGTCGCCATGGTCTTCTTTCTCCTATGACCGTCCTACGGCCGTCATTCGATCCGGCTCTCCGCGATCTCGTCGAGCTCCTGCTCGTACGCCTCACCCAACTCGGTCAGATACCGGATGGTGCGCTCGGCCTCGGCCTCGTCAATCTTGCTCATGCCGAACCCGACGTGAATCAGCACCCAGTCACCCACTTCGAGGCCGTCAGGAAGGACCAGACCGACGTTGATCGTCCGCTTCACGCCGGACACGTCGGCCTTGGCCAGGTGACGGGTCGGGTCGAGGAACTCGACGATGCGCCCTGGAATCCCTAAGCACACTTTGATAATCCCCCTGAGATCCGCCCAGTGACCCGGCGGCGTGCCGATCTGCCGCTCTCTGAATACCTTAGCACCTTGCGGCCGGCCCGCAAGGGCACTTCGGTCTACCGAAGTGAGCCGGTCTGCTAGGGTTGCACCTCGTCAAGCAGGAGTCGCAGGCGGCTCAGCAACTTCACCCCTGAGGGCGTGAGCACGTAGGCAGTGTGGGGACCGGCTCCTCCGTCAAGATCGTGCCGTACCAGGAGTCGCGCCGCCTCGAGGGCGTGCAGGGTTTCAGCCAGCGTGGAGCTGCTGGCCTGGGGGAGCGCCGCCGCGATCTCGTTGTATCGCGCTGTTCCCCGGCCGTGGATGGCACTCATGACCGCGAGGGAGTAGCGGCGCCGGATGACCCGAAGGATGTCCTCCACTCCGCAGTAGCAGGTGGCCGGATCCGCAAAGCCGGGACCGCTGCACCCACAGGGCGGCAGATCTCTGCTGGGGATGCGCTCGGAAGCCAAGGGTCGCCTCGTCAGCCGCGGACGGTCATCCGTGGACGCATCCAGGGCATACCAGACCCCGAAGACGAGACTTGCCGTGCCCAAGGCAGGCACCATCCGGGCAAGCCGTCGGGCCACCGGCCCCCGCGCCAGCGCGTAGCCCAAGCCCGCCGAGACCGCTGCCATGGATACCGCTGTTGCGCGCGCGAAGAGAAGCAGGGCGAGCACGCCGGGGACCCGGCTCGGCGCCGGACCCCACTAGCACACCCACCATGGCGGACCCACCGGTCCCGTGGACCAGGCCGATCCCATAGGCCGCGAGGAGGCTTCGCACGACCGGCCAGTCCGAAGGCGAACAGGGTCGAGTGGCCAAGACCCCAGGACAGCCCGAGCGCACCCGCCCGCCGTACCCCATACTGGTCGTCCGACAGCACCAGCGTTGAGACTGCCGTGAGATGGTCCGGGTCGGTCGCGTGCCTGAGGCCGAGCAGGGCGGCGACGACCAGCCCCAACGCGCCGTTGCCCGCGAGGCGGGCGATCAGCTCATCCAGCCCGAACATGGCCCGCTTTCCATGCCGCCACCGCTGCCTGACCGTACGCGATTCCGCCGTCGTTCGGCGGGAGCCGCTGCGGCACCAGCACTCGGAGGCCGGTTCCGGCGAGCCGTGCGCAGGTACCCTCGAGCAGCCTGCGGGTCTGGAAGACTCCGCTTGATCGTTGGCGGGGATTGTGGGAAGCATACCTACGAATCGGGGGAGGCGGCAGTACACCCACTACCAGGGTGCCAGTGCCGTCCCCAGCGCATACCACACCCCGAAGATCAGGCTCGCCGTACCCAGCACCGGCACCGATCCGGCCAGCCGCCGGGCTACCGGGCCGCGCGCCAGAGCGTACCCGAATGCGGAAGAGACCAGGGCCATGGACACCGCCGTACCCGCGGCGAAGAGCAGGAGCGCAACCACGCCCTGCGTCCGGTTGGTAGCGGCGCCCACCAAGAGTACCCCCACCATGGCGGAACCGCCGGTGCCGTGCACCAACCCGATTCCGTAGGCGGCGAGCGGCGTCCTGCCCAGTTGTTCGGCGTGCCGGTGGGCGTGGACCGGCGGGGGGTGAGCCGCTTTGCGCCCCTCATGGACATGCGGGTGGGCGTGGCGGACCTCCCCGTGGCTGTGGGGATGAGTATGGAAGTATCCCCGGCGCCACCGCAGCAGCAGGCGGAGCGCCAGGCCGATGATCACCAGCCCGATCAGCACCTCGGCTGCCCGCTGCACCGGCTCCGACAGGTAGCGGCGGAAGAGAACCACCGGGAGCCCGAAGGCGAAAAGCGTCGTCGCGTGTCCCAACCCCCAGGCGAGGCCGAGGGCGCCGGCCTGACGAGCCCCGTTTCGGTCGTCGGAGAGGACTAGCGTGGAGACCGCGGTGAGGTGATCGGGATCGGTGGCGTGCCGGAGGCCGAGGAGCAGCGCGACCACGAACCCCATGGCACCGCTGCCAGCGAGCCGCGCGATGAGCTCATCCAGGCCGAACATGAGCCCTCCCCCAGGCCGCGATTGCTGCCTGCCCGTAGGCGATCCCGCCGTCGTTGGGCGGAAGGCGCTCCGGGATAAGAACCCGGAGACCCGCCCGCGAGAGGCGCGCGGCGGTGTCCTCCAGCAGCCTTCGGTTCTGGAACACCCCACCGGACAACACGACCAGAGCCACGCCGTGCCGCCGCGCCACCAGCTCACAGGCTTGGGCAGTGGCCGCGGCCACTGCTCTGTGGAATCGGGCGGAGATCGTCGCGGCGGAGATTCCCGCCGACGCGTCCCGGGCGGCGGCCAGCACGGTATCGCGTGCGTCCAGCACCACCGCTCCCGGCCGTGCCTCGGTGCAGACATCCAGCGGATAGCAGCCACGCTCCTCCGGCGCGGCCAGCGCCTCCAGCTCGATCGCGGCCTGGCCTTCGTACTCGACGCGAGGACAGATCCCACAGAGCGCCGCGACCGCATCGAAGAGCCGGCCGGCACTGGTGGTCACCGGAGCGGCGATTCCTCCACCCGCGAGCCGGGCCACCTGGCTCCAGCGGCGCGGCTCGACGGCACCGGTGAGCGTAGGGGGAAGCTCCGGCTCGGTCCCCTTCGCCTCGACCAGCCAGGCGCACGCCATGCGCCAGGGCTCCAGCACCGTCCGGTCGCCCCCGGGCATCGTCACCGGCCACAGATGACCTGCCCGCTCGAAGCCACCGAGACCTCCATAGAGCAGCTCGCCGCCCCACACGGTGCCGTCCGGTCCGAAACCGCTGCCGTCGAAGATCGCACCGACTGCCGGCCCGGCCTCCCCATGCTCCGCCAGGCAGGCGGCGAGGTGGGCGTGATGGTGCTGCACGGCAACCAGCTCCACGCCGGCACGCTCGAGGGCGTAGGCGGTCGAGAGGTAGTCCGGGTGGAGGTCGTGGGCGACCACCTCCGGCTCCACCGCGAAGAGCCGCTCGAAGTGGCCGATCCCTTCCCGATACGCGCAAAGGGTTTCGTAATTCTTGAGATCGCCGATGTGGTGGCCAATCCACGCCCGCCGCCCCTTGGCGAGGCAGAAGGTGCTCTTGAGCTCGGCGCCGCAGGCCAGCAGCGGCGGGGCCTCCACCGGCAGCTCCAGCCCCTCCGGCACGTACCCGCGCGAGCGGCGGAGCGGTAGCGCACGCTGCTTCCCGCCGACGGTCACTACGCGGAGCACCGAGTCATCGGTGCGGGTCTGGATCGGCCGATCGTGCTGGAGAAAGAGGTCGGCCACCCCGGCGAGGCGGTAAACGCCGTCGGCATCCTGGTACGCGATCGGCTCATCGGAGAGATTGCCGCTGGTCATCACCAGCGGTACCGCGGCATCGCCCAGCAGCAGGTGGTGAAGCGGCGAGTACGGCAGCATCACCCCCAGCTCCCGGGAGCGCGGCGCCACTTCGGGCGCGACCGGTGCGCCGGCTCGGCGGAGGCAGAGCACGATAGGGCGCTCGCGGCCCGTGAGCAGCGCTTCCTCGAGTTGTCCGACTTCGACCAGTTCCCTCGCGGCGTCGATGGAATCCACCATCAGCGCAAACGGCTTGGCCTCCCGATACTTCCGGGCGCGCAGCGTCGCCACCGCGCGCTCGTCACCGGCACGGCAGGCCAGGTGGAACCCGCCAAGGCCTTTGATCGCCACGATGGCGCCGTCGCGGAGCCCCCGGGCGGCCGCCTCGATGGCATCTCGAGCGCCCGCCGCATCGGCCGAAGCACCGGACGCATCGGTCAGGCGGACAGCCGGCCCGCACTCGGCACAGGCGTTCGGCTGGGCGTGGAAGCGGCGGTCGGCGGGATCGTCGTACTCGGCGCGACAGCGCGGGCACATCTGGAAGCCGGCCATCGTGGTCCGGTGCCGGTCGTAGGGAACTCCCAGCACGATGGTGAAACGCGGGCCGCAGTTGGTGCAGTTGATGAAGGGGTAGCGGAACCGCCGATTGGCGGGATCGAACAGCTCGGTCAGACAATCGGCGCAGGTGGCGGAATCGGGTGCGACAAGCGCGGAAGTCTCTCCCCCACCGGCGCTCGCCACGATGCGGAAACCCAGCTCTCCGGTGGGCGCGACCTCTTCCCGCCAGACCCCTTCTACGGTGGCGAGAGGCGGTGCCTCGGCGGGGAGGCACTCGAGAAACCGGTCGATGATGGCGCCCTCGCCCTCGACCTCGACCAGCACACCCCGCTCGTCGTTGAGCACGAAGCCCGAGAGTTCCAGCCGAGCAGCGAGCTTGAACACGTAAGGTCGGAAGCCGACGCCTTGCACCGTGCCCCCAATGCGTGCCCGGACCCGGCGCCGCGCGCCCGCGAGCGTCACCGCGCTGACCCGACGAGTCCGGAGCTCCCGGCATGTTCCGCGACTCCGTCCATCATCGCCTGATCCGACCCAGGCTGTTCTTCGCCCCAGATGAGCAGCAGGCCCATGATTCCATAGATCGGGAGATGCCCCACCAGCTCAGACCATCCCAGCAGGGGGAGGGTGAGATTGAACGGTAGCCAGAGGGCAAGGATGATCAGGCGAACAAACACGCCCGACATGAGCAGCAGCCCAAACGTCAGCTCCACCGTCCCGGCGATGAGCAGGAACTCGGAGTCGCCGATGGTGGAGAGCCCCAGCGCGGGGAAGAAGTTGAACGGGTGTTCCGCGAGAAACGC
>JACCQZ010000216.1 GCA_013813875.1 Gemmatimonadales bacterium
TGGTGGTCCGGTTTCCACCCGAGCTCCGGACCGACGCCGAGGCGATCGCCGGCGTCGTGTTCGACACGCCGACCGGGCAGAAGGTGCCGCTTTCGCAGTTGGCGACGGTCGCGGTCGCCCGCGGACCCAACACCATCTCGAGAGAGAACGTTCAGCGGAAAATCGTGGTGCAGGCGAACGTCGCCGGCCGCGACCTCGGCAGCACCGTGGCCGACATCCGGCGGGTGGTGGCCGAGCAGGTGACCCTCCCGCCGGGCTACCACATCGTATACGGCGGTCAGTTCGAGAGTCAGGAAGACGCGACGCGGGTGCTCGGTGTGCTCTCGCTCCTCTCGATCGTGGCGATTTTCCTGATCCTCTATGCCGAGTTCCGATCCACCCGGACCTCGGTGCTGGTCATGGCCAACCTGCCCCTGGCCCTCGTTGGCGGGGTGGCGGCGGTGCTGCTGACCGGCGGGGTCGTGAGTATCGCGTCGCTGGTCGGATTCGTCACTCTCTTCGGCATCGCGACCCGGAACGGCATCCTGCTCGTGGCCCATTACCGGTATCTGCTGGCCGAGGGAGTATCGTTTCGGGAAGCGATAGTACGGGGTTCCCTCGAGCGGCTCTCGCCGATTCTCATGACGGCGCTTACCGCCGGACTCGCCCTGATTCCGCTCGCGCTCGGCGGTGGCGAGCCGGGAAACGAGCTGCAGACGCCGATGGCGATCGTGATCCTGGGGGGGCTGCTCTCGGCGACGGCGCTGAACATGGTGGTATTGCCCGCGCTTTACTGGCTGTTCGGCGAGCGAGAGCACAATGGGGTGGCAGCGCCTGATGAAGGGTGGCTGGTGAAAACGCGGCTTCCCGTGGCGGTGAACGGCAAGTGAGGTGACTGCGATGCAGGTGCAGGGCAGGCAGCGGGCCGGCGTCGGGGAGGCACTGGGCGCGGCCGCGCTCTTTGGCTTGAGCACCCCGCTGGCGAAGCTGCTGCTGGCGGAGGTGTCGCCGCAGGTCCTGGCCGGGCTGCTCTACCTCGGCTCGGGCATCGGCCTGGCGCTCTTCTGGCTGTTCCGGCGCGCTCGGGTTACCCCCAGCCCGGAAGCGCGACTTACCTGGCGGGACCTTCCCTGGCTGGCCGGGGCCGTGGCCGCCGGTGGCGTGGTGGCCCCGGTGCTCCTGCTGGCGGGCCTCGCGGCGACGCCGGCTTCGACGGCCTCTCTGCTGCTCAACCTCGAAGGCGTGTTCACCGCGCTGATCGCCTGGATCGTGTTCCGGGAAAATGTAGACCGTCGGATCTTCCTCGGAATGGGGGCGATCGTCGCCGGCGGCGTTCTGCTCTCCTGGGCCGGCGGGGTCACGCTCGGCGGGATTCAGGGGCCTTTGCTGGTGGTGGCTGCCTGCCTGGGCTGGGCTCTCGACAACAACCTCACCCAGAAGGTCTCGGCGAGCGACCCGGTCGAGATCGCCGGCCTCAAGGGGCTGGCCGCGGGAGCGGTGAATCTCTGCCTGGGGCTGACGTTCCACGGCGCGTTACCCGAGGTAAGCCGGCTGGTGGGTGCCTTGCTGGTCGGCTTCATGGGTTACGGAGTGAGCCTGGTGTTCTTCGTATTGGCAATGCGTCACCTGGGCACCGCCCGAACGGGGGCCTATTTCTCCCTCGCCCCCTTCGTCGGGGCAGCGGCAGGTCTGGTGCTCTTTCGAGAGCCGGTCACGCCGCCGCTGCTGCTCGGGGCGCTGCTGATGGGGCTGGGCCTCTGGCTGCACCTCACCGAGCGGCACGAGCACGACCACGTCCACCAGCCGCTGCGACATGCGCACCAGCATCTGCACGACGAGCACCACCAGCACTCGCACGGCTCCGGCGATCCTCCGAGTGAGCCGCATGCGCACGTGCACCTTCATCCGCGGCTGGTGCACCGGCATCCCCATTACCCGGACATTCACCACCGCCATACCCATGGCTGAGCGCGGGCCACGGGGCGCCTCAAACTACTCACCGCCTCACCGTGTTTCCGTGCGAGCGGTAATAGCTTCGGTCGCCGTGCCCGCAGCCAAGCGGCACGAATATTTCTCTCCCTTATTCCAGCGGGAGTCAGGCAGGGCAGATCAGCAGACCGAGAACGGCCGCCGCTAGAATGATGAGCGGCTCCGGGACCTTCACCTTCCAGAGCAGAAAAACGGTGACCGCGGCGATAAGCGCGGTCGGCAGATCCACGATCGAGCGCCGTCCCAGCACGACCACCGCCCCGCTGACCGCCCCGATTGCGGCGGCGGTCACCCCATCCACGAAGGCGGCCACGCCGGCCTGCTTGCCGTACTTCCTGAAGTAGGGTGCAGGGATGATCGTGAGGAAGTACGCAGGCAGAAATGTGGCCGCCGCCGCGACGAAGGCCCCCGAAAGGCCGGCCAACAGGAAGCCGATGAAGCCTGTGGTGATCACCGCCGGGCCTGGCGTGATGAGCGCCACCCCGACCGCGTCGAGGAACTGCTGGTCGGTGAGCCAGCCGTGCTCCTTGACCACACCGCCATAGAGGAACGGGACGATCGCGAGCCCGCTGCCGAAGACGAACGCGCCCGCGTAGGTGAAGAAGGCGAGGATCCTTCCGAGCAGGTCCCAGTCCAGTCCGCCGACACCCGAAACGCCGAAGCCGGCCG
The DNA here is from genome assembly GCA_013813875.1 of Gemmatimonadales bacterium. Taxonomy (GTDB): domain Bacteria; phylum Gemmatimonadota; class Gemmatimonadetes; order Gemmatimonadales; family GWC2-71-9; genus CAVVWJ01. The sequence continues at coordinate 2,638 of JACCQZ010000216.1, forward strand.
GAGCCAGCAGCACCGCCGGCACGCGGCCGCGGAGCCGCCGGAACTCGGGGGGCGCCCTCACCAGCCACACCAGCACGCCCGCGGCGAGGAAGAGCAGGACCTCCTCTGATTCGGTGATCGCCGTGACCACAGCCGCGACCGCATAGATCGCCCAGAGCAACCGGGCCCGCCCGATCGACTTCCGGGTGAGCATATTGGCGCTGTGCGCAATGATCCCGATAACTGCGGCGCCGACGGCGTAGAATACCGCCTGCACCCAGGAGAGGCCGCCGTAGCGCACGTAGGCGGTAGATGGCGAGCTGGGAGAGCGCCAGGCCGTCCATGTAGTCGCCCTCGGAGATCCATCTCCGCCGCTCGACGAGGTCGCGGCGCATGTATTCGACCAACGCGACCGGACCGCCGAAGCCGATCGTCCCCAGCTTGAGGAAGTACCGAATTAGTTGCCTGAGCGAATACGGCTGCGCATCCGGGGCGACGCCCGGGCCGGGCCGATCGGAGGCCCACCTCACGGCGTCGAAGTTTCACCGCCGGGCGGAGCCGTACCGGTTCCCGAGTCTCCGCCCGGAGCCAAATTCACCTTGACTACCGCGGCCCGCAGACCGCGCGCGAGCTTCACGGCGTCGTCGTTGGCCCAGAAGTGCATGAAGAAGAGCCGTGGCTCCTCGTCCAACATATGGTTGTGGAGGGCGACTATTTGGATGCCGTTGGCCTTAAGTGCCGCGATCACCGGCTGGACCTCGTCGGCGGTCATCACGAAGTCGCCGTTGATCGCCGCCTTGCCGCCGCCGGTCGGCTGGAAGTTGAGCGCCGTTGCGG
>JACCQZ010000225.1 GCA_013813875.1 Gemmatimonadales bacterium
GTCTTGTCCTTGGGACACCAGTTGACCGCGGCGGCCTTTTTGTACGCCTTGCCCGCCTTGAGCAACTGGAGGAAGACCCACTGGGTCCACTTGTAGTAGCGGGGATCCGTGGTCGCGAGCTCGTGCCGCCAGTCGAACATCCCGCCGATGCTCCGGAGCTGCCGGCGGAAGTTCTCGATGTTCCGCGGGATCAGAATCGCGGGGTTGATGCCCAGCTTGATCGCGTAGTTCTCGCTGTGGATGCCGAAGGCGTCGAAGCCGATGGGCTCGAAGACGTCGTAGCCCTGGAGCCGCTTGAAGCGGCCGAAGACGTCGGCGCCGGTAAAGGCGAACATGTTCCCCACGTGCAGCCCCTCGGCCGAGGGGTAGGGGAACATCATCAGGTTGTAGAACGGCCGCTCGGCCCGGTCGAGGTCGGGCTCGTTGGTGTGGCGCTCGGCCCAGCGCGCCTGCCACTTGGCCTCGACGGCTTCGGGCTGGTAGGCGTCGTCGGGCGTGACCCCGGCAGAGGTGGCGGCGGTCGGCTTACTGGTGTCGGTCATCGGCCTGCGGTGTCGTAAGTGGTCTGGAAACGGCTAAATTTAGCCGCGGGGATGGGTCACTGTCATCAATGAGCGCCTTCCCCGGTTCCCTGCCGGACCCTATCTTTGCCCGTTACTCCAATAGGTGCCCGTGGCAGACCCGGTCGCGACCCTTCGTGAAGCGCTGGTAGACCGCTACGCGATCGAGCGGGAGCTCGGCCGCGGCGGGATGGCCACGGTCTATCTCGCGCGCGACCTCAGGCACGACCGCCCCGTTGCCCTCAAGGTGCTCCACTCCGAGCTGGCCGCCACACTGGGGCCAGAGCGTTTCCAGCGCGAGATCCGCTTCGCCGCCCGGCTTCAGCACCCTCACATCCTCACCGTGCTGGACTCGGGCGAGGCCGCTGGCCAGCTCTGGTTCACCATGCCGTTCGTGGAGGGCGAGAGCTTGCGCGACCGGCTGCTGCGGGAGCGGCAGCTCCCCGTGGACGAGGCGCTCGCCATCGGTCGTGAGGCGGCCCGCGCGCTGGACTGCGCCCACCAGCAGGGCATCGTGCACCGGGACATCAAGCCGGAAAACATCCTGCTCACCCGCGACGGCTCCACCCTGGTGGCCGACTTCGGCATCGCCTGCGCGCTGGGGGTGGACGATCGGCTGACCCGGACCGGGCTTGCTATCGGAACCCCGGCCTACATGAGCCCGGAGCAGGCGGCGGGCGACAAGGGGGTGGACGCGCGGACCGACGTGTACTCGCTCGGGGCGGTACTCTACGAGATGCTGGCGGGCGAGGCGCCGTTCACCGCGCCCACTGCCCAAGCGATGACCAGCCGGCGGCTGACCGAGCTGCCGCCGAGCGTGCGGCGGACCCGGCCCAGTGTGCCGGAGGGGGTGGACCAGGCGATTCGGCGGGCGCTGGCCCCGGTGCCCGCCGACCGTTTCGCCAGCGCGGCGGAGTTGGCCCGGGCGCTCCAGGCGCCGGGGGTGACGCCGGGCCCCAGTGTCGCGACCGCAGTCGCCCCGGGCACTCCGTCCCCAGCACTCAGGGCTGCGGCCGGCGCCCGGAGCCACCGGCCCGTGCCCGTCCTGGCTATCACCCTGATCGCCGGTTTCCTGCTCGGCCTGGGAGTGCTGTTCGCCTGGCGGCACTCCCAGGAGAGCGGGGTCGCCGCACCCGGCGGCTCGCGGGTGCTGGCCGTGCTGCCGTTCGAGAACCTGGGCGACTCCACCACCGATTACTTCGCCGACGGAGTCACCGACGCGGTGCGCGGCAAGCTCTCCTCGCTCCCCGGGCTCCAGGTGATCGCGAGCACCAGCTCCAACGAGTACAAGGAGAGCCCCAAGCCGCTGCCGATGATCGCGCGTGAGCTGGGGGCGGACTACCTGCTCATCGCGCGGATCCGGTGGGCCCACGCGGGCGAAGGGAGCAGCCGCGTGGAGGTCAGTCCGGAGCTGGTGGACGTGGGGCGGGGCAGCGCCCCCAGGGTGAAGTGGCAGCAGCCGTTCGACGCCGAGATTACCGATGTCTTCACGGTGCAAGCCGACATCGCCGACCAAGTGGCCAGCGCGCTCGACCTGGCCCTGGGGACGGGCCAGAAGCGGACCCTGACCGAGCGGCCGACCGCGAACCTGGCGGCCTACGACGCGTTCCTGAAGGGAGAGGCGGGCGGAGGGCTCCAGGTCCGCGACGCGCCCTCGCTGCGCAGGTCGATCAACTATTTCGAGCAGGCGGTGGCGCTCGATTCCACTTTCGCGGTGGCGTGGGCGGCTCTGGGGAGGGCGCAGGGGGCCTTTTACTTCAACATCACCCCCACCCCCGCCGCGGCCGAGGCCGCAAAGCGCGCCAGCGATCGTAGCATCGTACTGGCCCCGGGCCGGCCCGAGGGCTGGCTGGCACTATGCGAGTACTACCAGAACGTCCTGACGGACTACGAGCGGGCACTCGAGGCCTGCGGCAAGGGACTCGCGCTCACTCCGGAGAACGCCGACCTGCTCACCGCGGCCGCGCTGTCCGAGCAGGGCATCGGCCGCTGGGACGCGGCCCTGCTGAGCCTGGAGAAGGCCCGCAAGCTGGACCCCCGCTCGGCAACGACGGCGCGACGCCTCGCCCATACCCTGATCCGGCTGCGCCGCTACCCCGAGGCGCTTGCGGCGGCCGAGCGGGGCCTGGCCGTGTCCCCCGAGAATCTCGATCTGATCGAGAGCAAGGCCATGGTCCACCTGGGCCAGGGGGATCTCGAGGGCGCGCGCCGGGCGATCACCGGCGCTTCGCCCGCCGTGGAGCCCACGGCGCTGGTCACGTTCTTCGGCAATTACTGGGACCTGTTTTGGGCCCTCGACGACGCGCACCAGCGCCTGCTGCTGCGCCTGCCGCCGAGCGCCTTCGACGGCGACCGGGGCGCTTGGGGACTGGTGCGGGCCCAGACGCACTTCGTCCGCGGCGATACGGCCAAGGCGCGGGTCTACGCCGACTCGGCCCGCATGGGATTCGAGGGAACCCTGGCCGACAATCCCAACGATCCGCAGCGCCGCGTCGTGTACGGTCTCGCGCTGGCCTACATGGGCCGGAGGGCGGAGGCGATCAGGGAAGGTGAGCGCGGCCTGGCCCTCCTGCGGGCTTCCGGCGACGGCTACACCGGCCCCTACCTGCAGCACCAGCTCGCCAGGATTTACCTGCTCGCCGGGGAGAACGAGAAGGCGCTGGACCGGCTCGAGCCGCTGCTTCGGATGCCGTACTATCTGTCGCCGGGGTGGCTGCGGATCGACCCCACCTTCGACCCACTGCGCAAGCATCCGCGGTTCGTCCGGCTGGTCGAGGGTACGGCCTGATGGCCGGCTCAGGTGGTCATCGAGCGGAACCTGGTGGATGAGGTGCGGCTCATCCGCTATCCGGTGCTGCTCGGTGGCGGCACGCCGCTCTTTCCGGCGAACGGGACCCAGCGCGCGCTTTTGCCGATCGACACGCTGACCTTCGACTCCGGGGCGACGCTGGAGCGTTATCGCTTCGGATAGAGGCTCGGAGCAAAGCCTGGCGAGGCGCTGCTGTCTCAGGACATGATGATTCTGCCGCCGCCTCATACCCTGCTAGCGCCTCCCACGACAGGCAGCCCCCATTGAGGGCACCGAAAATGACCGATCGCTCGCAATGGCCTGTTCGCCGCATCGCCCTCCACGAAGAAGGCGACGAGCCCTATCTGAGTTCGCTGAGTCCGGCGGAACGAATCGCCATGGTATGGCCCATCACGCTTCAGACCTGGGCATTCAAGGAGGGACCGCAGGGTGAACCCCGACTCCGTCGAGATGTTGTCCGAATTATCCGCGGCCGGGGTTGAGTTCCTGGTCGTCGGCGCGCATGCCCTGGCGGCGCACGGCATTCCCCGAGCCACCGGCGACCTGGACACCTGGGTCCGGCCAACTCGCGGGAACGCGGAGCTGGCCCACGCGGCTCTTGCACGCTTCGGCGCGCCGCTGGATGATCTCTATCGAGGACCTCACCCAGGAAGGGACCGTATTTCAGATCGGCCTCCCACCGGCCCGAATCGACATCTTGACCAGCATCACGGCCGTGACGTTCGAGGAAGCCTGTCCGCGGCGGCTAATGGCAGAAGTTGCGCGCGACGTGCAGGTGCCGTTCCTCGGACGGGACGAGCTGTTGCGGAACAAGCGCGCCGTAGCGCGTCCCAAGGATCTCTCCGACGTCGCATGGCTCGAGGCTGAAGTCAAGAAGGACCACCGCTGAAACCCGACCTCGTCCCCCAGCTCCAATCCGCCCTCGCCGGCCGATACACGATCGAGCGGCAGCTCGGCCGCGGCGGAATGGCGACCGTGTTCCTCGCGCACGACCGAGCCGGGGGACCGGTCGCCCTCAAGCTGCTCCACCCCGAGCTGGGCTCCACGGTCGGCGCCGACCGGTTCCGCCGCGAGATCCGGGTGGCAGCCCAGCTGCGGCATCCCAACATTCTCACGGTGCTGGATTCGGGCGTCGCCGCGGTGCCGGTGGGCGGCGGGACCGTGGACTTTCTCTGGTTTACCATGCCCTACGTCGAGGGGCAGAATGTCTGGGAGCGGTTCGAGCGGGAGGGGGTGCTCGGGGCGGACGAAGTGATCCGCATCGGGCGCGCAGTGGCGGAGGCACTGGGGTTCGCGCACCAGCAGGGCGTGGTGCACCGGGACATCAAGCCGGACAACATCATGCTCGAGGGGGAGCGGGTGCTCGTGGCTGACTTCGGCGTGGCCCGAGCGGTGAGCGAGGTGCAGGAGAAGCTGACCGCGACCGGCGTGGTGGTGGGAACGCCCACCTACATGAGCCCGGAGCAGGCGAGCGGCGACCGGGAGCTGGATGGGCGAAGCGATGTCTTCGGCCTCGCCTGCGTGCTCTACGAGCTACTCTCCGGCACGCCACCGTTCCACGGGGCCACACCCCAGGCCACCCTCATGCGGCGGTTCACCGGTCCGCCGCGTCCGCTTCGCCCCGTGGTGCAGATGCCGGAGACAGCCGAAGCCGCGATCCTGCGCGCGCTCGCGCGGGACCCGGCCGAGCGCTTCGCGACGGCGGGTGAGTTCGCCGATGCGCTGGCGGGGCTACCCCCGAAGGAAGCGGTGCCTCCCAAGGCCAAATCGGCGCGTTGGAAAGGTTGGGCGAAGGCCGCGCTGGGTCTGGCGGCACTCGGCGCCGCGCTCCGCCGGTTGCTCCGCCGCTGACTCGGCCATCATCATCGCCCTTCCGGCCTCGTCCGGCTGCCGGCGGACAGCCTGAGCGCCATTCGGTTGTCTCTCTTGGAGTTGCTCAAGTACCCGCACTCCCCTGCGAGCGAGTGCGACCCTCGGGCGGTCCGTGCTGTGCCTCTTGCGGCTATTCGTGGTGAGGTGTAACGTAGACTCCATGCCGACACTCCGCCGCGAGCTCCGCCAGGGCAAGCCCTTCGCCAGCCTGGAAGAGATGGTGTTCCTCAGCCTGCTCCGCACCGGAGACGCGCTGCTCGAGGGCGAGACCGCGCTGCTCAAGACGGCAGAGCTCTCCTTTGCCCAATACAACGTGCTCCGGATCCTGCGCGGAGCCGGCCCCGCCGGCTTGGCCTGCGGCGAGATCGCGGGGCGCATGGTCAACCGCGACCCCGACATCACCCGGCTGCTGGACCGACTGGAGAGCCGGGGCCTGGTGAGCCGGACCCGCGACGAAGGCGACCGGCGCGTGGTCCTGGCCCGGATCACGGCGGAGGGGCTCGCCATGCTTCAGCAGCTCGACGCCCCGATCGTGCGCCTCCACCGCGCGCAGCTGGCCCACCTGAGCCGGAAGCAGCTTCGGGCGCTGGCCGAGTTGCTGGAGCTGGCACGCACGCCGCCCAGGTGATCGAGGCGACCTAATATACCTCGCGAGGAAATTCCTTGTGCGGTCAGCATTTCACAACCGCCCCAAAGGAGCCGGCCATGTCTCGCACGACAGAAACCTCCGCCGCCCCGCCGATGCTCGACCCGCGAACCGCACCCTACGCCGCCCTAGGCCTGCGCGTCGCGCTGGGAGTGGTGTTCGTCGCCCACGCACTCCTCAAGCTCCTGGTCTTTACCCTGCCCGGCACGGTGGAGTTCTTTGCCGCGCACGGCTTCCCCGGCTGGACCGCGTACCCCGTCTTCCTGGCCGAGCTGGTGGGAGGACTGGCGCTGGTGGCGGGAGTGTACGCCCGCTGGGTAGCCCTGGCGCTGGTGCCGGTCATGGCCGGCGCCCTCACCGTTCACTGGCCCAACGGCTGGAGCTTTACCGCCGCCGAGGGGGGGTGGGAGTACGTGGCGTTCCTCACCGCGGCCCTCCTGGTTCAGGCGGCTCTGGGGGATGGGGCCTTTGCCCTTCGGCCCGGGAGGCGGCGCTCGGCGTAGCCGGGTTCTCCTGGGCGGCATTATCATTGCCACCGCAACTTCCGCCGGCCGGCACCACCGGCACCCCGTAGGTTACAGCCCTGTCCCCCTTGCGCTTGCATCCCCTCCCCAGGGGGTGGTGCAAGTTGCAGAATGCCGCAGCTACGGCATCCGGCGGCGCGCCAGGCACACACGGAGGTTCCATCAGAGAACAGGCAGCGCGCCCGAGCCGGTGGATCCAGCCGGGTCCCGTCACCCTCATCACCATCCTCTACGCCCTCGGCTATCTCTTCTGGGAACGGGGCGACTGGGGCGCCGCGGAAGTGCGCGACCTGATCGGCAACATCGCGTTCATGCCGCTGAATCTGGGTGTGGTAGCCCTCAACGCGCTCGCCTCGAGGAATCCGGTGCTCGACCCGGGAGTGCGCCGGGCCCTTACCCTGGTGGCGGTAGGCGCGGCGATGGTGTTCGTGGGCAACTCGATCTCGGTCTGGTACGTGGCCGGGCTGCAGCAGAACCCGCCGGTCACCTGGGCCGACCCCTTCTATCTCTCGGACTCGCTGCTGACCCTGGCGGCGCTGCTGTCGTTTCCGCTGGCCCGGCGGACCCGGCTGGAGCGGTGGAAGTTCGGCCTCGACGCGGCCATGGTGCTGGTGGCCGGCGGGGTGGCGATCTGGTACTTCTCGGTGCGGCCGATGGCGGCCACCGGGGAGAGCAGCCCCGCCGTGATGCTGCTGGCCTTTGCCTACCCGCTCGCCAGCATCCTGGTGCTGCTCGGTATCACCACCGTACTGCTGCGCCGCCCCACCGACGCCAACCGCCTGGCGTTCGGGCTGCTGGTCGGCGGAGTGCTGGTGAGCATCGTCGCCGATCTCACCTTCAACTACGTGCTGGTGGAGACCGGAGAGCGGAGCGCGAGCTGGACCGACGCGGTGTACCTGGTCTGCTACGTGATGCTCATCGCCAGCGCCGAGCGCTACTACCGGCGGCCGGTGGCCCGCACCCTGACGGCCGTGCCGCGCCCCCGCTCTCAACAGCTCAGCCCGCTGCCCTATCTCGCCGTCGCGACAACGTGCGGTCTGCTGCTGCTGGAGGTCATCAGCCCCTGGACCGATCCGGTGAGCGGGCTGGCCATCGGCGCGCTGCTGGTGACCGCCTTCGTGGTGGCGCGGCAGCTGCTGACGGTGCGGGAGAACGTCCGGCTGCTGGCCGAGACCGCGGCCCAGAAGAACGAGGCCCGGTTCCGCTCGCTGGTGCAGCACTCCTCCGACGTCATCATCGTCACCAAGCCCGATGGGACGATGCGGTTCGTCAGTCCGTCGGCCACCCGGGTATTCGGCTACATCCCCGCGGAGCTGACCGGGCAGCAGGTGCCCGACCTGCTCCACTCCGAGGACCGGGACCGCGCCGCCATCTTCGTGAACGACGCGGCGCGCGCCCCCGGTGTGACCGGCCCGGTTGAATGGCGTTTCCGCCAGCCGGACGGCTCGTGGCTGCACGCGGAGATCCTCGCCACCAACCTGCTGAGCGATCCGACGGTGCGGGGACTGGTGCTCAACACCCGCGACGTGAGCGAGCGGAAGCGGCTGGAGCAGCAGCTCACCCATCAGGCATTCCACGATCCACTCACCGGTCTGGCCAACCGGGCGCTCTTTCGCGACCGGGTAAGCCACGCACTGGCTCTGGCGCAGCGGCAGGGCCATCCGATCACGGTGCTCTTTCTCGACCTCGACGACTTCAAAAAGGTCAACGACAGTCTGGGCCATGCCGAAGGCGACCGGCTCCTCATTGCCGCGGCGGAGCGGTTCCTCTGCTGCGCCCGCGCGGCCGACACCGTGGCCCGGCTCGGCGGGGACGAGTTTGCCATCCTGATCGAGCATGCGGCCGACTCCGACGGGCGGTCGGGATTGCTCGACCGGCTGGAAGCGGCGATGTCGCATCCGTTCAATCTCAGCGGCACCCAAGTTCAGGTGAGCGCCAGCATCGGAGTGGCCACGACGGACTCCGGCGAGACGGCTGACGATCTGCTGCGGAACGCCGACGTCGCCATGTATGCCGCCAAGCGCCGGGGCAAAGGCCGCTCGGAGACCTACGAGTCCCGGATGTACGCCGACGTGCGGCAGCGGCTGGAAATGGAAGCGGCGCTCCGCACCGCGGTGGAGCAGGGCGAGCTCACGCTCCACTACCAGCCGATCGTGTACCTGGCCAGCGGGGCCATCTACGGGGTGGAGGCGCTGGTGCGCTGGGATCACCCGGGCTACGGCCACCTGCTTCCCCAGCACTTCATCCCCCTGGCGGAGGAGACCGGACTGATCGTGCGGATCGGCCGCTGGATCACCGGTGAGGCCTGCCGGCAGGTGCAGAGCTGGCGGAAGGCGTATCCCGAGGTGCCGCTCTCGATCTCGATCAACATCTCGGGCCGCCAGCTTCAGGTCCCCGGGATGACGGAGGAGCTGCGCGACGCGCTGGCGAGCTCGGGCGTGGATCCATCCGCGGTCGTGCTGGAGATCACCGAGAGCGTGCTCATGCAGCAGACCGAGTCAGTGCTGGAGCGTCTGCGCCAGCTCAAGGAGCTGGGAGTGCGTCTGGCGATAGACGACTTCGGCACCGGCTACTCATCGCTCAGCTACCTGCAGCGCTTCCCGATTGACATCCTCAAGATCGCGAAGCCGTTCGTGGAGGAGCTGGGTCCGGGGACGGACCGCTCGGCGTTGGCCCGCGCGATTATCGGCCTGGGGGACACCCTCAAACTGCAGACCATCGCCGAGGGGATCGAGACCGCCGCGCAGCGCACCGCGCTCCTCGAGCTGGGATGCACCCTGGGCCAGGGGCACTACTTTGCGCCGGCGCTCACCGCGGCGGCATTCGAGCGTCTGCTGCCCGGCCAACCCGCGCTGCTGGCGCGCTTGCCCGCTCCGGCCTCACTGCCCTAGCTTCTCCTACCGCCTCCCTTCCCCAATCAAGAGCATATGGCCTCCGGTCGCCGGAAGTTCGTCTACACGATCCACCTGCTGGGCTTCGGTGCGGCCCTGCTGCTGGGCGCCGTGGTTGCCGGGCTGCTGTGGCTGGCGATTTTCCGTGCGCCTGACCCGGTTTGGATGATCCTGTGGGGCACGGTGGCGTTTCTGGCGGTGGCCGCGGTGGTGGAATGGGTACTGGTGCGGATGCTGATGGAGAATCTGCTCAAGCCCACCGGCAAGGCGGCGAGCGTCGCTGCCCGGGTGGCGCAGGGGGATCTCTCCCTTCCCAAGTGGAGCTCGAACGGGACCAATGCCCGGCGCGATGATCTCACCGGCTCCATCGAGGCGATGCTGACCAAGCTGCGGGATCTCGTCGGCGCCATCCGGCAGCACTCACACGAGGCCGCCGGCATGGCCGAGGGGATCGCCGCCTCGACCCAGGAGATGACCGCCTCCACCGAGGAGGTGGCGAGCACCACGGGCGATCTCACCGAGCGGGCCAGCCAGCAGGCGCTGATGGTGCGCGCGGCCGCGGAGGACGCGGGTAAGATTCTGGAGATCGCCCAGACGCTGGCTTCGGGCGCGGTGCAGTCGGCCGACAGAAACGCCGCCCTGGCGCGCCTGGCCCGGGGACATCAGGAGCGGCTGGACCTGAGCACCGCCGAGCTGGGACGGCTGGCCGAAGAAGTGGAACAGGCCGCGGCGGAGGCGGACGCGCTGGCCGCCGCCTCGGAGCAGATCGAGAAGTTCATCATCCAGACCAAGGCCATCGCCAAGCAGACGCACATGCTGGCGCTCAACGCTTCCATCGAAGCGGCCCGCGCCGGCGAGGAGGGCAAAGGCTTCAGCGTGGTGGCCGAAGAGGTCCGCAAGCTCGCCGGCCAGGCGGCGCAGGCCGCGGCTTCGACCAGCGACACGGTGCAGGCGGTGCTCGCCCGGGTGCAGACCGCCCGCGAGCGACTGATCCGCCTCGGCCGAGGGGGCATGGTGGCCCGCGACGCCGCCCACGCCGCCGCCGAGGGTCTGATGAACGTGGCCGCCGCCGCCGACGCGAACGATGAATGGACCCGCCGCATCTCGATCTCTGCCAACGAGGTGCGCGGGTTGATCGAGGGGATCGCGGGCCGGATGCGCGAAGTGTCGGCGGGCACCGAGGACTACGCCGCGGCGGCACAGCAGATCGCGGCGGCAGCCGAACAGCTCAACGCTTCGACCGAGGACATTTCCACCTCCGCCAGCCACCTGGCCGAAGCCGCGGTGCGGCTGACCGGAGCGGTGGGCGGGTTCAGACTGCAATAGGAGGTAACAGTGGGCCGCGGAAGAATTCTGATCGCCCTGGTCGTGGCGGTGATCTCGCTCCTGGGCTACTACGGCAGGACCGCCTTCAATCCGATCACCGAAGAAAAGCAGCGCGTCGGCAGCATCACGCCGGAACAGGAAGTCGCGCTCGGGGTGCAGGCCGCTCCGGAGATGGCGCAGCAGTTCGGCGGCTTGGATCCCGACCCGGAGGCGCAGGCACTGGTGGATCAGGTAGGCGGACGGCTGGTGTCGCGGAGCGTAGCGGCGAAGAGTCCCTACCGCTTCGAGTTCCATCTGCTGGACGACCCGCAGACGGTCAACGCCTTTGCGCTGCCGGGAGGTCAGATCTTCATCACCGAAGGTCTGCTGCGGCAACTGGGCACCGAGGGCCAGTTGGCGGGCGTGCTGGGCCATGAGATCGCGCACGTGGTGGCCCGCCACGGCGCCGAGCACATCGCCAAGCAGCAGCTGACCCAGGGTCTCACCGGTGCCGCGGTGCTCGCCACTTACGATCCCAACGACCCCTCTAGTCGCGGGTCGGCCGCGGTGGCGGCGATGATCGGCCAACTGGTGACGATGCGCTTCGGCCGGGAAGACGAGCTCGAGTCGGACCAAC
>JACCQZ010000125.1 GCA_013813875.1 Gemmatimonadales bacterium
CGAGGTGGTGGCGCTGGAGGAGCTCGCCGTCGGACGAGTGGTGGATGCGGAGCTGCAGCAGCGACTCGGAGCCGCGGCCGATGCCGAGGCCGCCTTCCGGACAGTCCTTCGCGCGCTCGAGCGGCGCTCCTACGCGCGCGCCGATCTGGCCCGCCGGCTGACCCGAAAGGGCCATCCGCGGAGCGCGGTGGAGTTCGCCGTCGAGCGCGCCGCCGGCTCGGGGCTGCTGGACGACGCGGCGTTCGCCTCCAACTATGTCCAGTCCCGCGCTCCCCGCGGCCGCGGCCCCTCGCGGCTCACCCACGACCTTCTCTCGATGGGCGTGGAGCGAAGTCTCATTGATCGGGCACTGGCCTCCCAGTGGCCGGAGGGGAGCGACCAGACCGCCCTGCCGCTGGCACTCGCCACCAAGCGCGCCGGCCAACTCGGCGAGCTCCCCCGCTCGGTCAAGCGCCGCCGAATCCTCGCCTACCTGGCCCGCCGCGGCTTCAGCGGCCGGGAGGTGACGGAGATGGTAGGGAGGGTGGTGGGGGAGGTCGAAGGTCGAAGGTCGAAGGTCAAGGAGGTCGAAGGTCGAAGGTCCAAGGTCTGAGCCGGCTAAAAAGGACAAAGGTCTTGCGATTCTCGCGTGAACACCACCCCAGCGCATGAAGGACCTTCGACCTTCGACCTTCGACCTCCCCACACCTTCGACTTTCGACCTTCGACCTCCTATATTTTCCCCCCATGAAATCCCCCGCCATCCGGCGTCTTTTTGTTGATTTTTTCGTCTCCAAGGGGCACCGCGAGGTGCCTTCTTCGTCGCTGGTGCCGGCGGACGATCCGACGCTCCTCTTTACCAATGCGGGCATGGTGCAGTTCAAGCGCACCTTTCTGGGGCAGGAGCAGCGCGAGTACGTCCGCGCGACTACTTGCCAGAAGTGCGTGCGCGCCGGCGGCAAACATAACGACCTGGAACAGGTGGGACACACCCGGCGGCACCACACCTTCTTCGAGATGCTGGGCAACTTCTCCTTCGGCGACTACTTCAAGCGCGAAGCGATAGCGTACGCCTGGGAGTTCGTCACCAGCCCGTCGTACCTGGGCATCGCGCCGGAGCGGCTTCGCGTCACCGTGCACCACACCGATGCCGAAGCGCGCGGGTACTGGCTGGAGGTGTCGGGACTGCCCCTGGAGCGGATCTACGGGCTCGGCGACCGGGACAACTTCTGGCAGATGGGCGACACCGGCCCCTGCGGGCCCTGCACCGAGATCTACGTGGATCTGGAGGGGTCCGGCCGGGAGGACGAGGTCATCGGCCGCGAGGAGTTCGAGCGGCTGGCCGAAGAGGGACGCTTCCTCGAAATCTGGAACCTCGTCTTCATGCAGTTCGACCGCTCCGCCGACGGAACCCTCGCCCCGCTGCCCCAGCCCTCGGTGGACACGGGGGCCGGGCTCGAGCGCATCGCGGCGGTGATGCAGGGAGAAGACGACAACTTCCACACCGACGTCTTCCAGCCCCTGATCGAGCGCGTCGGTGAGCTGGTCGGCCGGCCTTACGACCGCCAAGGCGCCGAGCGCGCCTCCTATCGAGTCCTGGCCGACCACTCGCGCGCGGTGAGCTTCCTGCTCGCCGACGGCGTCTATCCCGGCAACGAGGGCCGCGGCTACGTGCTGCGCCGCATTCTCCGCCGAGCGGTGCGCCACGCCTGGCTGCTGGGCCGGCGGGAGCCGACGCTGGCGCCGCTGGTCGAAGTGGTGGTCGGCCAGATGGGAGCGGCCTATCCGGAGCTCACCGCCAAGGCGGACTTCATCCGCGAGGTGACCGAGACCGAAGAGCGCCGCTTTCTCGAGACCATCGAGGGGGGGCTTCAGCGCCTGGAGGAGATCTTCGCCTCCGGCGCCCGGACGATTCCGGGCGACGAGGCGTTCAAGCTGTACGACACCTTCGGCTTTCCCATTGACCTGACCCAGATCATCGCCGGAGAGCGAGGGGTGGAGGTGGACCTCGCGGGATTCGAGCGCGCGCTGGAGGAGCAGCGCACCCGCTCGCGGGCGGCGCGGGCCAGTGGCGGCATCGCCGGACCGGCGGTCATCCTGCCGAAGATGGGAAAATGGCGCACGCTCAGGCGGGGAAAGCAGAGGTTCGTCGGGTACCAGACCACCGAAGCCGAGACCGACCTGCTCGCGTTCCGGCAGGAGGGCCCGCGGGTCGAGCTGGTGCTGCGGGAGAATCCCTTCTACGCCGAGTCGGGGGGACAGGTAAGCGACGTGGGTGACGTGAGCGGGGAGGGATGGTCGCTCGCGGTGGACTCGGTGCGGAAGGACGCCAAGGGGACTGTCGTCGGCGGGAGCTTCGCGGAGGAGTTCGAGCCGGCGCCGCTCCACGCCGCGGTGGACACCCCGCGCCGGCGCGACATCGAGCGCAACCACAGCGCCACCCACCTGGTCCATTACGTTCTGCGTCAGCGGCTGGGCACCCACGTCCGACAGCAAGGCTCGCTGGTAGAGCCGGAGCGGCTTCGCTTCGACTTCTCACACCACGGACCGATAGACCTGCCCACCCTCCGCGCCATCGAGGCGGAGGTGAACGATCTGGTGCTGGCCAATGAGGTGGTCACCACCCGGGAGCTGCCGTACGCCGATGCGCTCGCGCTGGGCGCCATGGCGTTCTTCTCCGAGAAGTACGGCGACGTGGTCCGGGTGGTGCAGATGGGACCGTCCATCGAGCTCTGCGGCGGCACCCACGTCCGCAGCACCGGGCAGGTGGGCCCCTTTCGCGTCAGCGGACAGAGCGGCGTCGCGGCCGGCGTACGCCGGATCGAAGCGGTCACCGGCAGCGGAGCGCTCCGGGCCGTGCGCGAGGTGGAGCAGCAGTTGGCGCAGGTGGCGGAGACGCTCAAATCCCAGCCCCAGCACGTGGTGCGCCGGGTGGAGCAGCTGCTGGAGGAGCGGCAGCGTCTGGAGGCGCGGCTCGCCGATGCTCTGCGGTTTGGCGGCACGGGCGTCAGCGGTGAGGTGGCCAACGTGGCCGGCGTGGACGTCACCATCGCGGAGACGGCGAGCGAGGACCGGAGCGAGGTGGGTGAGATCGCCGACCGCTTTCGCCAGGGAAAGCGGAACGCCGTGCTGGTGCTCTTCAGCACCGGCGGCCGCGGCGCCATCCATGTGACGCTCACCGACGACCTGGTCGGCGCCGGCCGCAAAGCCGGCGATCTGGTCAACCGCATCGCCGCGCTGAGCGGCGGAAAGGGAGGCGGCCGGCCCCACTTCGCGTCCGCCGGCGCCGGCGACCGGGCCAAGCTGGACGCCGCGCGCGCCGCCACACCGGGTCTGGTGTCGGCCTGGCTGAGTAACGGCGGCTGAGGATGATCGCCGACTGGCTGGACCGCCACACCAGTCGGGCCCCCGCGGCGCTGCGGATGCGGGTGCGAGAGTACACCCTGTCGGCGGCCGGCCGGGACTGCCCCGCCGCCACGCTGGCGGAGGCCGGCCGCCTGGCCCTCGAGCGGGTAGTCGCCCACCCGGGAGACCGCTCGGTGGCCCTCGATCTTCTCGCGGCCGACGCCCTCGTCACCCTCGCGCTTCTGGCTCAGGCTCAGGATCACCCCGAGCGGCTCGGGGAGTTCGCGGCGGGCGTGCTGCGGGCCGGCCGGCCCCGCGCGTGATAGACCTCCATTCGCACCTGCTTCCCGGAGTGGATGACGGCTCGCGGTCGGTGGCCCAGTCGGTCGGGGTACTCCGAACCATGGCGGAGGTGGGGCTGACCGACGTATGCCTGACGCCGCACTTCCGGGCGGGTCAGATCACCGAGGTCCCGCCGCCGGCTCACGAAACCGCTTTCGCGGCGCTCACCGCCGAGGCTCCTCCACAGCCCAAGCTGCACCGCGGGGCCGAAGTGATGATGGACCGGCCGCTGGCGGGCTCCGCCGCCGGGCTACGGCACATTACTCTGGCCGGCACCCGATACATCCTCGTCGAGTTTCCCCGCATGGTGGCCGGAGATACGGTGGCCAACGCACTGGGCCGGATCGTGGACCTCGGACTCATTCCAATCGTGGCGCATCCCGAGCGGTACAGCTGCTGCTCGCCGGCCGCCGCGAGCCGCTGGCGCGAGCTCGGCGCGGGGATGCAGGTGGACGCGAACACCCTGCTCGCCCCGCAGACGCGGGGGCAGCGGGCTCGCGCCCTGGTGGCTCAGGGCCTGGCCGACATCCTCGCCGGCGACAACCACGGCGACGACCGCACCATGGCCGCGGGCCGCCGTTTTCTGCTGGAGCAGGGGGGAGAGGAGCAAGCCGAGCTGCTCACCGTGCTGAATCCTGCGGCCATCCTTCGCGACGAGCCGCTCGCGCCAGTACCCCCGCTCCAGATTCGCACCAGCCTGGTGCAGCGGATCCGGGAGCTGTTCGAGGACGAGCGATGAGCCAGTCGAGGGTGGAGCAGGCGCTGGAATCACTCGCCCGCCGCGCGCTGGAGAGCCGGGCGCTGGGGGGCCGCGTGGCTGCCCTCGCCGCTCGCTACGCCGCGGTGCTGCGAGAGGGCGGCACCCTGTTTTTCTGCGGCAACGGAGGCAGCGCCGCCGACGCCCAGCATCTGGCCACCGAATATGTGGTCCGCTACGGTGACACCCGCCCGGCCTTCTCGGCCATCGCGCTCACCACCGACTCGTCGTTGCTCACCGCGGCGGGCAATGATTTCGGGTTTGATCGAATCTTCGCCCGGCAGATCGAGGCGCTCTGCCGGGCCGGCGACCTGCTGGTGCTGCACAGCACCAGCGGGCGGAGCCCCAACCTGGTGTGCGCGGCGCGGGCGGCGCGGGCAAAGGGAGTGTTCACCGTCGCGTTTCTGGGGCAAGGTGGCGGCCCGCTGGCGGAAGAGGTGGACGAAGCCGTGATGGTTCCGACAAAGGAAACCAGTGAGATCCAGATCCTGCAGCTGGCGCTGGAGCACGTGATCGTCGAGCTGGTGGAGGCGGAGCTGGGCAGCGTGCCATGATCGCGCTCGACGGTCAGACCGCCCTGGTAACCGGCGGCAGCCGTGGGATCGGACGAGCCGTGGCGGTCCTGCTCGCCCGCGCCGGCGCCGACGTCGCTCTCACCTACCACACTCGCGCGGCGGAAGCCGAAGCGGCGGCGCGGGAGATCCGGGCGCTCGGCCGGCGCGCCTACGTGGCCGGCGGCGATCTGGCCAACCGGGAGGTGGTGGATCGCCTGATGGCGGGCGTGAGGCGGGAATTCGGCCGGCTCGACATCTTCGTTGCCAACGCCGGCATCTGGCCCGCTGAGGCGGTCCCGCTCGGCGGCATGTCCTCCGAGCGCTGGCGCGGCACCGTGGCCGCCAATCTCGACGCTGTCTTCTTCTCCACCCGCGGCGCGCTCAAGCTGATTGGCCCGGGCGGCCGGATCGTCCTCGTCTCCAGCACCGCCGGGCAGCGGGGGGAAGCAGGCCACGCCGATTACGCCGCCACCAAGGGCGCCCTGATCTCCCTCACTAAGTCGCTCGCCATCGAGTGCGCTCCCCACATCACCGTCAACTGTCTGGCCCCGGGTTGGGTAGACACCGAGATGTCCGCACCCGCCTTCACCGAAGAAGGCCGCGAGCGCGTCCGCCTCGGCATCCCCCTCCTGCGCATCCCTCCCGCCGAAGACATCGCCGGCCCCATCCTTTTCCTCTGCAGCCATCTGGCGCGACATATCACGGGGGAGGTGTTGAACGTGAATGGGGGGAGTGTGTTGTGTGGATAAGGGGGAGTGACAAGTGGCAAGTGGCAAGTGGCAAGTGGCAAGTGATTACTGGGAAGTGCGGATAAAGCGGCAAGTAGAGCGTGCGCTCGGGAACCAGACCACCACCTACCACTCTCCACAGACTTGTCACTTGGGCACTTTTCACTTGCCACTCTCCCTATGATTCACCTCCTCTTCACCGGCGGTACCATCTCGATGCAGCGGGATCCTGCTGCCGGAGGGAATGTGCCGGCGCACGCGGGGGAGGCGCTGGTGGGGATGGTGCCGGGGCTGGAGCGGGTGGCCGAATTCCGGATCGAGAACTGGGCCCGGGTGCCGGCCTGCCATCTCGGACCCGAGCGGCTGTGGGCCTTGCGGGAGCGGGTGCGGGAAGTGGCCGAGTCGGCGGTGGTGGCGGGGATCGTGGTCACCCACGGCACCGACACCATCGAGGAGACGGCGTACCTGCTCGACCGGACTCTCGACCCCCGGGTACCTGTCGCCATCACCGGTGCGATGCGCACCGCCAGCGACGAGGAGTGGGACGGACCGAGGAATCTTCTCGACGCCGCGGCCGTGGCCGCCAGCGCCGACAGCGCCGGACGGGGAACCCTGGTGGTCTTTGACGGTCAGGTGTTCGCCGGCCGGACAGCGGTCAAGACCCACGCGACGGACAGGTCGGCGTTCTCCGCGCCGCACTTCCGGGCCATCGGAAGAGTCGTGGGTGGTCGGGTCAGCTACGACGAGGCGAGGCGGCAGAGCGGGATTACCGCCGGAGTGCTGGCTACCGGGTTGAGCGCGCGGGTGGCGCTGGTCCCGATGGTCGTGGGGGATGAGGGCACCCTCCTCGATCTTGCGCGGCCGGGGCACGCTGGCGTGGTGGTCGAGGCATTCGGCAGCGGAAATGTTCCGCCGAACGCGGTGCCCGCCATCGGACGCTGGCTGGAGGACGGAAAGCCCGTGGTGCTGGCGAGCCGGTGTCCTCAGGGACTGGTCACCCCCTCCTACGCCTTCGAGGGCGGCGGGGCTCGGCTGGTGGCCATGGGAGTGCTGCCGGCCGGCCCGCGCACTCCGTCGCAGGCGCGCATGGAGTTGGCCATCGCCCTCTCCTCCGGCGTACCCTATGATGCCCCATGAGCTTCCCGGAGCGCCTCGAGGTTCCTGAGGAAGTATTGGAGATCGCGCGCACCCTCGAGCGCGCCGGGCACGAGGCTTGGTGCGTCGGCGGCGCACTCCGCGACACGCTGCTCCAGAATCCCCACTCCGATTACGACTTTGCCACCTCCGCCCGGCCGGAGGAGGTGCAGGCCCTCTTCCGGCACACGGTTGCGGTCGGCGTCAAACACGGCACCGTCGGCGTGCTCGATCGCGGCCGGGTGCTGCACGAGGTGACTACCTTCCGGCGTGACGTCGCCACCGATGGCCGGCATGCCGTCGTGGAGTATGGAGTCAGGCTGGAGGAGGACCTGGCCCGGCGCGACTTCACCATCAACGCCATCGCCTACCACCCACTGCGACACGAGTGGCGCGACCCGTTCGACGGGGCTCAGGACCTGGTGCGGGGCGTGGTGCGGGCTGTGGGAGATCCCGCGGAGCGGTTTCGGGAGGACTATCTGCGGATTCTGCGGGCGGTGCGCTTCGCGGCGCGCTTTGGCTTTACTATCGAACCGGATACCTGGCTCGCCGCCAAAGCGGCGGCACCCGGACTCAGCAGGCTGTCGGCCGAACGGGTGCGCGACGAATGGCTGAAGGGCCTGGGCACCGCCCGGAAAGTGACCGAGCTGGTGGAGCTGTGGACTGACATCGGCGCCGCTGCGATCTGGCTGCCCGAGCTGCGCGGCGCCGGGACCTTGCCGCCTGCCGCCGACGCCGTCTCCCCGCCGCGCGACGCGGTGTTGCTGACCATACTGCT
The DNA here is from genome assembly GCA_013813875.1 of Gemmatimonadales bacterium. GTDB lineage: Bacteria > Gemmatimonadota > Gemmatimonadetes > Gemmatimonadales > GWC2-71-9 > CAVVWJ01. The sequence goes on from JACCQZ010000125.1 coordinate 7,618, forward strand.
CACCACCAATCCGGAGGAGGTGCTGCGCCGGCTCAAGGCGTCCAACGCCGACATTCGCCGCGCCGCGGCGGCGGCGGCCGGTCCCGCGTCTCCCTCCGCCAACGACCCAACCGCGGTGCGGCGGTGGCTCTCCTCGGTCGGAGACGCCGCGGATGATCTCCTGGCGCTCTGGACTCTCCGACACGCCGCCGAGCCGGAGTGGGCCGGACCGATGCGGGCGGTGCGGGAGCGGGGGGATCCGCTGAGCCGCACCGACCTGGCCATCACCGGGCGCGACCTCCAGGCCCTCGGGGCTTCGGGACGGCGCATAGGCGAAATTCTGGGGCTCCTGCTCGAGCGAGTGCTGACCGCGCCGGAGCTCAACAGCCGCGACACTCTGCTGGCGCTGGCCCGGGAAAAGCTGTGACGCCGCTGGGTCTTGCCGTCGTGGCCGCGCTCGGCAATCTGGCGGGGGCGCTCGCGGTGGTGCGCAGTCTGCGCCGCGAGCTGAGGCTGATAGACGCCTGTCTCGCCTTCGGCGCCGGATTCATGCTCTCGGTGGTAGTCCTCGGTGTGCTTCCGGAAGTGCTCGGCGGCGGCTCGGAGGCGGGGCTCTTCGTGCTGGCGGGCTATATGGCAGTGCACTTTGCCCAGCACGTTCTCACTCCTCACTTTCATTTCGGGGAGGAGACCCACAGCGTCAGCGCTTCCACCGGCATGTCGGCGCTGCTCGGGCTCACCCTGCACACCTTTTTCGACGGTGTGGCCATAGCGAGTGGATTTCTGGTGTCGGAGCAGCTCGGTGTCCTGCTCTTCCTGGCGGTCCTGCTGCACAAGCTGCCCGAGGGAGTGACCATCGCCAGTGTGATGGTGGCGGGGGGACAGAGCCGGTCGCGGGCGGTGGCCGCCGCCGCGGTACTG
>JACCQZ010000128.1 GCA_013813875.1 Gemmatimonadales bacterium
TGTGGAGGACGTAGCGGAGGCGGTGTCCGACCTGGCGCGGGCCACCGCAAGCGGAGGGCGGCACTTTCACTTCATTGATCTGCGCGACCACTACTTCAAGTACCCCTTCGAGATGCTCTGCCATTCGGAGCGGATATGGCGGCGGGTCCTCAATCCGGGCAGCAACCTCAACCGGTTGCGGGTAGGGGACTACGAGCGGCTCTTCTCCACCAGCTTTCAGCAGGTGAGGGTCGAACTCCTCGGGATCGATACTGCCGCCTTTCGGTCGGCGCGGCGGCGCATCAGGCCCGAGTTTCTGACCGGCGAGACAATCAAGACGCAGTCACACGCATCTTGCTCCGAGCATCCCTATTGCCGTCCGATCGGTGATCCCGGAACCCTCCAGAGTCAATGTTGTACGCTGAGATTCAAAATTGCATCCTCAGTGTCAAGGTAGGAATGGCGGGCAAGTCGAAGAGTCGCTTGTAGCTTACGGCTCCCCGCGGAGTTTCTCCCTCGACAAAATTGAACTGCGGATCGACGGGCGTGAGCGGCGAGACGGGACCGAAGCCAACGTTCAAGATCGAAACGCCCGCCCACATCCTGCTCTTCCACGGCCCTCGAAAGGCGAAGTTCACCCCAAGATCGCCCCGAGCAGTGCCACCGCTGCGGTGACTATTCTCCGCACCGAAGATGTAGACTGGCTCTCCGGAGTCGGATGTACGATCGATGCCACCGTTGTCTGGATTCGTGGTGCCGCTTACGGCCACCCCCTCAACTGGCGTCAGCGGAACACCGCTGCCTGCCTCGAATGCGGCGCTTAGCGACCAACGACTGCCAATAGCGCGCTGACCAAGCAGGCGTAAGACGTGACGCCGATCCTGAGACCATGGGACCCAAGTACCGTTCCATTCTCGATCGGACCACGACAGCACGTAGCTCGCAGAGAAAGCGCTGTTCTGAGTCAAGCTCCCGCGAGTCACAATCTGAGCCTCCAGGCCCCTTGTTCTGGATCTACCGAAGCGAAACGGATTGTGGCCGCCACTTTGCTCGGAGAGAGGGCGGAGCTCGACCAGCCCCTTGCCGCTCGAGCCGAAAGCAGAGGCCCGGCCGGTGAACGCTCCCGATGGTAAGTTGACATCAATCGCAACATGATCCACGATCGGAGTCGGCACGCCGTTCTCCCCTGCACTGAACCAGAAGTCATAGAACGCGAGATCCGGCTCGGATTGCGGATCGGAAACCACATGGAAGAGCTGGGAGGTACGGCCCAGAGCCATTCCGAGTGAGGCGGCGCCCCATAACGGTTGCGCGACCCTTAGCCTGGGCGCCCAAACTGCTTTAGACCCGGCGGCGTCTACGCGGGTTCCGACTTGGACTACCGTCGACTGAAAGGCGCGAGTGAGCTCCACATAGCCGCCGAGTTCAGTATTATCGAATGCAGCAGCGGTTCTCGGAAAGTCGTCTCCAGTCCGCGCAGTCAGACGATTGCCTATTGATCTCCGGCCGAGGGATGCGCCCGCTGAGACCTGCCAGTTTGATCCCCGAAAGGTCGCATCTGAACTGGCGCCTATGCGAGAGAAGCGATTCTGAGCATCGATTCTCGAACGTCGAGCCTCCAGATTCACCACATTCTCGATGAATTGAGTGGCAGACCCGGAGATATCGATGGTAAGGCCACCTCTAGCCAGTACCTGCCACCGCGCTCCCAGCAGCGCGTTACTCCAATCCATTCCACTCCCAAGATCGCTGTCGAAGAGATGATCGCGAGATGCGAATGCCGTCAGGCGGCCTCGAGTACGCCCATGATCAAGCAACGATGCGCTCGCATAGGCGTCTTGAAAGTCGTACGGAATCGATGTCTTACCCAAGAGTTCAGCGCCCGAGATGTGCACTGCCCGCGCAGCAGCAAGCCAACGCAGGTCGGTTCCCCCACCTACCCAGCCAGATGCCGAGGCGAGGCTTATGGTGGCTCCGCCGTGGGTGGCGTCACCTGGGCCTGATCGGCCCGTTACATCCACAATTCCAGAAAGGGTAGTCCCCATGGCAGGTCCGTGGGGGGCGGTGGTCACAGTGACCTGATCGGTAGCTTCGGCGGGGAATGCTGAAAAGATGCGTCCAAGATGGTAGAGGTTTACGACCTCAAAACCATCGATGCGGAAACTTGATTCCCCCGCACTATAGCCACGCACCAATGGCCGAGCGGAAAGAGGGGTTGTGAAAGTTACCGCAGGGATGACGGTGAGTGAGCGATACACATCGGTCTCGACTGCGGCGGGGACAGCCCTCATAGCCTCAACTGGCAACTGCCAGCGCCCCATACTGCCTAGCGCTGGTGCGGGAACCGGTTGGCCCAAGACTACCCTCGCCACAGCCAAGCACGATGGCCCCCATCGTTATTGCTGTCCAGCCTCTTGTTAGCGCCAATAAATTGCTGTGCATGGATCCTTCCCACTGGTTGATGTACCTGCTCCTCTAAGGTTCTCCCGATGCTAGAGTGGTCCGGGATGGAGTATGTACTGCCCCTCGCGGCGAGCCATGAAGCACGAAGAAGGCTGCTGGCGTTGCCGATGGGCGTGGAAATGCTCCGGGAGTATTCTCTATGGCGATGGACCATCAACCAACCATCAAAGTGGATGGTGTGTCCCTCTTTGGTGACATCTCATGTTCTGAGTAGTGGGGTTTCCTCTCCACTCTACCGGCTTCTGCCCGCGATATGACAGGCAACGCAAGGCTGCATTCCTCACCTCCCACGGGTATCTTTCCACTCTCAACAACACCCCCGTATGAGGGAAAGACATGGCCACCGCAGCAGCTACATCCCAGTTCACCGGCGTTGATTTTCTCGGGCTCGATAGCCTCCTCTCCGAGGAGGAACGGGCGGTGCGAGACACCGTCCGGACCTGGGTGGACGAGAACCTCCTTCCCGTCGTGGGCGATGCCTACATCGAAGGAAAATTCCCCAAGCAGCTCATTCCGGGAATGGCCGAGCTGGGCCTTTTCGGCGCCAATCTTCCCGAGGAGTATGGCTGCGCCGGGCTCAACAACGTGGCCTATGGGCTCATCATGCAGGAGCTGGAGCGGGGAGACTCCGGAATACGCTCCTTCGCCTCGGTGCAGGGCGCCCTGGTCATGTATCCCATCTATGCCTTCGGCTCGGACGAGCAGAAGAGCCATTGGCTCCCGCTCCTCGCCTCCGGCCAGGAGATTGGCTGCTTCGGGTTGACCGAGCCGGATTTCGGCTCCAACCCCGGCGGGATGATCACCACCGCACGGGAGACCAAGGACGGCTGGGTGCTGAACGGGACCAAGATGTGGATCACCAATGGCTCTCAGGCCACGGTGTCTATCATCTGGGCCAAGACCGGCGATGTTGACGATGCCAAGTCCATACGCGGATTCATCGTTCCCACCGACACCAAGGGGTATACCGCCAAGGACCAGAAGGGAAAGCTCTCGCTCCGCGCCAGCGACACCAGCGAGATTCATCTGGAGGATGTGCGCCTGCCCAAGGACGCCCTCCTGCCCCAGTCCGGCGGTCTCAAGAGCCCTCTCATGTGCCTCACCCAGGCGCGGTACGGGATCGCCTGGGGAACCATCGGCGCGGCCATGGCTTGCTACGACGAGGCGCTGCGCTACGCCCGCAACCGAATCATGTTCGAGAAGCCGATCGCCCAGACCCAGATCCAGCAGGTGCGCCTGGCCGACATGCTCACCGAAATCACCAAGGCGCAGTTCATGACCCTGCAGCTCGGCCGGCTCAAGGACGCGGGGACGATGACACCGGAGCAGGTATCCCTCTGCAAGCGGAACAACGTGGACATGGCCTGCGATTGCGCCCGCGAGGCCCGCCGGCTGCTCGGCGCCAACGGGATCCTGGTCGAGTACCACTCGATGCGCCACATGGCCAACCTCGAGTCGGTCTATACCTACGAGGGCACCCACGACATGCACTCGCTCATCCTGGGCCAGGCCATCACGGGTCTTCCCGCTTTCGCCTGACCCGAAGCGCTCGATTCTCGACGGGAGTGATCATGGCCGATCGGTTGACGGTGACGTACCAGGGCAAGGAGTTCGACGCGGTGCAGAAGAGCGGGCAGGAGGCTGGATCGGGTCCGGGCAAGGTGTGGGAGGTAACCCGCGACGGTGCGCCGATCACCTCCTTTCCCGCCGACGGCGCCGATGACCGGGAGGCCATCAAGGAGAAAGTGCTGGCCTGGCTGGCAGCCAACGAGGGGCGGCCCGCGGCCGACGTCGGGCGGCAGTAGCCACGGAGACCGTGGTTGAGCAGTTCCGTGGGCTCGGCGTGGAGGAGGGGGGCGTTCTCCTGGTTCATACGTCGTATCGGGCAGTGCGCCCGGTCCCAGGCGGGCCCGCAGGGCTGATCGCGGCGCTCCGCCATGCACTCGGCTCCACCGGCACGCTGGTCATGCCGTCGTGGGGCGGCGACGACGATGCACCGTTCGACCCCACCGCTACGCCGGTAACGCCCGACCTGGGCGTCGTAGCGGACACCTTCTGGCGGCTGCCCGGCGTGGTCCGCAGCGCGCAGTTCTTTGCCTTCGCGGCCGCGGGCCCCGAGGCTCGGCGTATCACCGCCGACCCGCTGCCACTCCCCCCTCACAATCCCTCGAGCCCCGTCGGTCGGGTGCACGAGCTGGACGGCCAGGTCCTGCTCCTCGGCATCGGGCACGACGCCAACACCACGCTACACCTCAGCGAGCTGCTCGCCGGCGTTCCCTACCGCGTGCCCAGGCACTGCACCGTTCTCGGGGAGGACGGGCGCCCGCTGCGCGTTGACTACGGAGAGAACGACCACTGCTGCCAGCGCTTCGCGCTCGCGGACGAGTGGCTGCGGGCGCGCGGCCTGCAGCGCGAGGGGCAGGTGGGCCACGCAAACGCGCGACTCATGCGCTCGCGCGACGTCGTCACCGTAGGGCGCGAGCAGCTCGCGCGCGACCCGCTCATCTTCCTGCACCCGGCAGGCAGCGGCTGCGCGGAGTGCGACGAGGCCCGGCGGAGTGTCAGCACGGCCTAGGCGCGACAACGGGGAGCATGGTCGTGACAACCGTCTCCCTGGTGCGTATCTACCAATCGTGAGCCGGTCCTTCCACCAGCCGTCCCTATCCGCCCCTGGCGCCCCCTCCCCCGACGTGGCCGCGGAGGAGCTATGCCGCGGCTGGTACGAGGCGCATGGCGTGGCGGTCTACAACTATTTTCGCTTCCATGTTCCGCTTCAGGACGTGGCGGAAGATCTCACCGCCGAAACCTTCCTCAAGCTGGTCCGCGCGGCCGACCAATTCGATTCCGCCAAAGGGTCGGCGCGGGTTTGGATTCTCACCATCGCCCGAAACGTGCTTGGAGACTGGCACCGCCGGGCGCGCCTTCGCCAGTACGTCTCCCTCGGCGCCATGCACGACCTGGTGTGCCAGGCGCCATCCCCCGAAGAGCGGCTGCTGCGGGAGGAGGAGGTGGGTCGCCTTCTCGACGCCGTCGCCACCCTCGGAGCGGCCGACCGCGAGCTCATCGGGCTTCGTTACGGAAGCGAGCTCGACACCGCGGAGATGGCCCATGCGCTGGGCATCAGCGAGGGGAGCGTGCGAACCCGGCTATGGCGGGCTCTTGGCCGGCTCCGGGGAGTCCTGGCCCGGTGAGTGGGGAAGAGGAGGTCCCCCGAGAGCTGAGCGATCTGAACCGGTCGCTCAGAGGCATCCGGTTCGAGCCCAGGAGCTCCCTCGGTCCCGAGCTGCGCGGCCGGGTTCGTCGAGGGGAACGGGCGAAGGGTGCCGTTACGTCGCGGCGGGTCCGGCCGGCACTCTGGGGCGTGGCGGCAGCGCTGGTGGCCTCAGCCGCCCTGCTCGGAACGCCGCACCTGCCTGCCGATGTGCGGGTGGATCGCTGCTGCTACGACCTGGATGGGGGTGGAGAGGCCGATGATGGTGTGCTGGTGGTGGCCGGCCGGGACGAGCAGGTGCGGCGACTTTCGATCTACGAGGACCGGGACGGCTCCGCCGGCTACAGTCTGGGGGACCTCGTTCGATTCGAGCGCGGCGCCGAGCCGATGATAGACGTCCCTCTGGGCCTCGATCTGGAAACCTACCAGTTCTGCTGCCTCGACTACGACGGCGGTGGCTTCGACGATGACGGGCTCCTCGTCGTGGGCCGCCCCCCCGACCGTGTGGTCATGGCGGCCATCTACGAGACTCACCGGACCGAAGCAAGCGCCCCGCTGCCTCGATTTCCGCTCCGCTAGCCGTTCTGAAATCTCCCTACGAGGTCCGGATGCAATCCGCGCTACGTGCAGCTGCCATCGTCGTGCTTTCCGCCGGATTTACCCGCTGGGCCGCCGCCCAGGTAGCCGATACCGCAGCCACCGATTCAGCGGCCCTGGAGCTGCCGACGATCGAGGTGGTGGGCTCAATCCTGCCCGCTAGCGGCCCAGCCGTGGGGTCCGGCATACCCGCCCGGACCTCGGTCATCACCAACGAGGAGCTCGAGGCGTGGGAGCCGAGGCTGGTGTCCGACTTCATCGCCACCCAGCCGGGCTTTTCGCTGTATGACGATCTGGGCAGCCCCTTCAAGCTCTCCCTCTCCAGCCGCGGCTTCTACGCCAGCCCGGTGGTCGGCCTGCCGCAAGGCGTGTCGGTGTTCCTCGACGGAGTGCCGGTAAACGAGCCGGATGCGGCCCAGGTCAACTTCGACCTCCTGCCGCTGGAGCACATCCGGCGGGTCGAGATCATGAGCGGCACCGCCTCGCTGTTGGGGCCCAATTCGCTCGGCGGGTCCATCAATCTGATCACCAATCATGGTGGCGGACCAGCTCAGGGCGAGCTGGAGGTGACCGGCGGATCCTACGACGCCTACTCCGGGGAGGGCTCGATCGGTGGCTCGAGCAACGAGTGGAACTACTATGCCGGCGGCGGCTACTTCAATGAGGGCGGATGGCGCCAGATCACCTCGGCGGAGAACTACAACGCCTTCCTGAACCTCGGGCGGTCGGGCCAGCGGTCCGGATTCAATATTCAAGCCCTCGGCGCCAAGTCGGTGGCCCAGACCGCCGGGTCGCTCCCACTCAGCGTCTTTACCGTTGCCCCCGATTCCAACCTGTCGGCCGAGGACTTCGAGAATCTGGAACAGCTGCACCTGGCGGTGGCCGGCTATGCGCCGCTGGGCCCGGGTCGCGGCTCCGCCAACCTGTACTACCGCCGGAACGATGCGGAACGCTTCAACGTCAACCAGATCAACGATCCCGACGTGCGGTCGTTCAGCCAGAATCGGACGTTTGGCGGCAGCCTCGACTGGCAGCACCTGGTGCCGGTGGGGAATGGCAGCCTGGCGCTGCGCTTCGGCGGCGGCGGATCCACCAACGACGTCGGTATCCAGCTCTTTGCCGAGCGGATAGACCCCGGCCAGACCACCGACGTCGAGAGCGACATCTGGGACCTCTACGCCTACGCCACCGGGGATTACAAGATCGGCCGGGTGACGCTTTCCGCCGGACTGCGCTACGACTACGTGCGCATTCCTTTCAGCAACCTGCTCGATCCCACGGCGGACACCACCAGCTCCTACTCCAGGCTCAGCCCCAAGGGCGGGGTCAGCGTGGCGCTGAGCGGCGCCACGTCGGTCTACGCGTCGGTGGGGCAGAGCTTCCGTGCCCCCGCCGTCATCGAGCTGGCGTGCGCCGATCCGGAAGAGCCCTGCCCGCTGCCATTCGCCCTGGGTGACGACCCGCCGCTGGATCCGGTCACCGCCACCACAGTCGAAGCCGGCGCACGGTACGTGGGCGGCTCGATGCTGCTCAACGCGTCGGTCTACCGGACGGCGGTGCGGAACGACATCTTCCTCTTTCCCTATCAGGAGGCGGTGGGGGAGCCCGAGGGCTCGACCATTGACGGGTTCTTCGACAACATTGACCGGACCCGGCGGCTGGGGTTCGAGCTGGGCTCGCGCTTCTTTCTGCCCGGCGGGCACACGCTGTACGCCAATTACGCCTTCACCCGGGCCACCTTCCAGGTCGAAGGCATCGAGATCTTCAGCATTCGCGAGGAGGCGGGCGGAGAGAACGAGGTGTCGCTCGGCGACCGCTTTCCGCTGGTTCCCGACCATCAGGTCAGGGCGGGCGGTCTCCTCCGGCTCCCGGCAGGCGTCACCTTCGGGCTGGATACCCGCTACACCGGACAGCAGTTTCTTCGGGGCGACGAAGCCAACGAGGAGGAGCCGCTGGACGGCTATTTCATCGCCGACGCGCGTCTGGGGATCGAGTTCGGGCCCTGGGAGCTGAGTGGGATCGTCACCAATATTTTCGACAACGAGTACGCCACCTTCGGGACGTTCAACCTGAACCAGGGAAATAACGACGCCCTGGAGCGGTTCCTGACCCCGGGGCAGGTCCGCCAATTCCGCCTCATCGTCCGGCGGGAGTTTGGAGGCGTCGCGGGCTCCTGAAGGGGTTCGGCTCACCAAAACCGGCGTGGAGGACGCAATGCAGGGTCTAACGGTGGCACTCGACGTCTTCCTCTTGGCGATTCCGAGGATCCTCGGCTTCGCCGTCATTCTGATCGTCGGATGGATCCTCTCCTCCCTGCTGGCGAAAGCGCTCGAGGCGCTGCTGCACGCGGTCAAGTTCAACGAGCTGGCCCACCGGTCCGGCTTTGCCGGCTTCGTCTCGAACATGGGGGTGCGGACCGACTCCTCCGGGGCGATCGCGAGCCTGGGCAAGTGGTTCGTGCGGCTCATCACCCTGGTCGTCGCCTTCGACATGCTGGGGTTGCCCGCGGTCTCCAGCGTGCTGCAGCAGCTCCTTCTCTGGTTGCCCAACCTGGTGGTCGGTCTCGTGGTACTGGTGATCGGCGGGCTCGCGGCCAATGCGGTCTCGAGACTGGTTCGCGGCGCCACCGCGCAGGCGGGCTTCACCAATCCCGATGTTCTGGCAGGCGTGGCCAAGGTGGCCGTCTGGTCGCTCGCCGTCGTGGTCGCCGTCAACCAGCTCGGCATCGCCACCACCCTGATCAACACCCTGTGGATCGGCGTGGTCGGGGCGCTGGCTTTGGCGTGCGGGCTGGCGTTCGGCCTGGGAGGACGGGACCGCGCAGCCCAGCTCTTCGACCAGTGGGGCCGCCGTGCTGAAGAGGCGAGCCCCAGGTTCGAGCGCGTCGCCCGGGCGGCCGGTACCCAGGCACGGGCCGAAAGCGTACGCTCGAGCAGCCGGCAGGACCATGACGAAGCCTGGACCGAGCGTTCGGGCTACGACCGCCGCCGGGTCGGCCGCCCGGGCCGCGACCGCCGCAACGTGGGGAACGGCGCCGCCAGCTAGCACGGCAATTGTCACCCTGAGCGGAGCGAAGGGGCATGATTCAGGTCATGCCCCCTTCCCCCTCGCTACGCTCGGGGTCAGGGTGACAAACATTTACCGGGCGACTAGCTTTGCCGCGGGTTGACCACCGCCACTGGGAGCTCAGCAGAGGGAGTATGCGTTGAAGATCGCGGTCTGTCTCAAGCGGGTGCCGGACACCACGGCGAAGATCGTGATTGGCGCCGATCGCAAGTCTATAGACGAAGCCGGCCTCAAGTTCGTACCCAATCCCTATGACGAGTTTGCCCTCGAGGCCGCGCTCGCCCTCAAGGAAAAGGCGGGCACCGGCGAGACCGCGGTCTACACCCTGGGCTCCGACGCCAGTGCCGAGACGCTTCGCACCGCGCTGGCCATGGGCATTGATCGCGCCGTGCTCTTGCAGTCGCCCGGGAGCCCGGATGGAATGGCGGTGGCTCAGGCGCTCGCGGCCGAGCTGGCGACCGCGGGGTTCGATCTCGTCCTGATGGGCAAAGCGGCGGTGGACGACAACAATCACCAGGTGGGCCCCATGGTCGCCGAGCTGCTCGGTCTGCCATGCATCACCTCGGTGACGCGCTTGAGCCTCGAGGGAGGCACCATCGAAGCCGAACGCGAGACCGAGGGCGGCATCGAGGTGTCCACCTGCGCTCTCCCGGCGGTGATCACCTGTGACAAGGGGCTCAACAATCCCCGGCTCCCTTCGCTCAAGGGGATCATGGCGGCCAAGAAGAAGCCGCTGGAAACCAAGCCCGCGGCACTGGGCAGCGCTACGTTCGAGGTGACCGGCTTGGAGCTGCCGCCCGACCGGAAGGCTGGCCGAATTGTAGGCGAAGGCGCCGAGGCGGTTCCTACGCTCGTCGGCCTTCTCCGGACCGAAGCGAAGGTGCTCTGAGATGGCTACGAGCAAGGTTCTCGCGGTCATGGAGCAGCGCGACGGCACGCTGCGCATGGTCTCCCACGAAGTGCTGGCCGCGGCCCGGCGCCTGGCCGGAACCGAAGGCACAGTGGATGCCCTCGTGCTTGGTGAAGGTCCGGTGGCCGATGCGGATGGGCTGGGCGCGTTCGGCGCCGACCGAATTCTCACCGCGACCCATCCCGAGTTTCGCCTGTACAATCCCGATGGCTTCGCGGTAACGATCGGCAGCCTGGCCTCAGGCTATCTTGCCGTCGTGTTCCCGGCGACTACCACCGGGCGAGACCTCTCACCGAGGGTAGCGGCCCGTCTCAAGGTCTCCTGCGCCAGCGACGTCATTGATCTCGCCGCCGAAGAAGGCGGGGTGGCCGTGACCCGCCCGGTATACGCCGGCCGCGCGCTGCAGCGCGGCCGGATCACCTCCACTCCCGCCATTCTCAGCATCCGGTCGAACACCTTTCCTGCCGAGGAGGTCGCCCGGCCGGGGGCGGTCACCGCAGTCGAGGTCCCCGCCTTCGCGGCCCGGGTCACCGTCAAAGAGGTCAAAGCCAAAGGAGAAGCGGTTCTCGATGTGAGCGAGGCCGGCGTCGTGGTGTCGGGCGGCCGGGGCCTCAAGGAGCCGGCCAACTTCAAGCTGCTCGAGGATCTCGCCAAAGCGTTTGGCAATGCGGCCGTGGGCGCCAGCCGCGCCGTGGTGGACGCCGGCTGGAGAGACCACGACGCGCAGGTGGGGCAGACCGGCAAGACGGTGAGTCCCGGGCTGTACATCGCTGTTGGAATCTCGGGGGCGGTCCAGCATCTCGCGGGTATGCGCACGGCCAAGACGATCGTGGCGATCAACAAGGACAAGGACGCGCCGATCTTCAAGGTGGCGGATTACGGGATCGTGGGAGATCTGTTCGAGGTGCTGCCCCGGCTGACCGAGGAGATCAAGAAGGTGCGCGGCGGACAGTAGGGCAAAAAAAGAGAGGGGATCGGTGTTCCGATCCCCTTTGCCGCTACAAGCTTGGCCTACCGCCGCTTCCACAGCGTCGCGTGAAGCTGATCGCTTGCCGGCCCACTGAAGCCGACCACACTCCCTGCCAGATTGATGCCGTGTGCTCCGGCCAGACCGGCTTCCGGCTCGCCGAGCTCTGGGAGGTAGGTCAGGGCACCCTGCTCCCGCACAAAAGCGTCGGAACGGGGGTCGAGGTCTCCCAGCCACCTTTCGGTAGTGCCCACCAGCACCCCGTCAGCATTGATGTCCTCGGCCTGGCTGGTCATATGCCGTGCGCCGATAGTGGTCTTGACCTCGCGGTGATAGACAAAGGCACGGCGGATCTCGAGCTCATCTCCCACGGCGTCAGGCGGGGGGCCGATCAGACCTACGATCTGACCCCGGTTGTTCAGAGCCGACGCCGAACTGAACATCCCGCCGAAGTTGCCCAGATCAGTCATGACGCCGTCCTTCCAGCGAAAGGCGTGATCCTCGCCGGCCGCCGTTGCGCTCGCGCCCACCACAACTCCCAATGGGTTGATGCCCAGGGCTACCGAGGAAGCGCCGCCTAAGGTACCGATGTCGGTCATCACGCCGTTCTTCCAGATGAAGGCACGTCTTACCCCGGGCGAGACGTCGCTCCAGCCGACGATCACGCCCGCCGGGTTGATGTCGGTGGCCTGGCTGTTCCTGCCGCCCAGGGTACCCAGATTCCTCCTGACCCCGTCCTTCCAGCGAACCGCCCGGGTTGCGCCCGACTTGATCTCACTCCACCCGACCACGACCCCATCGGTGTTGATGGCCAGGGCCCGGCTGCTGCCGCCTCCCAGGGTACCAAGATCCTTCATGACCCCATTTTTCCAGAGAAAGGCGTGCGTCCTGAGATCGAGGCCAGAGGCAAATCGGCTCCACCCCACCACCGCCCCGGCGTTGTTGATGTCCGCGGCTTCGGAATAAGGACCCCCGAGTGTGCCCAGATCCCGCACGGTGTAAGTCGCGGCCACAGCCAAGCTTGGACCGGTACCGGCAGCGGGCCCGGTGGCGTCCTCCTCGGAGGCACATGCCAGCATGGCAACGGCTAAGCCGGCTGATAAGAACCTGATCACTTTCATGGCCCTGGCTCCCCTTCTCGCTTTTCGTGTGATCCGACCCATCCATACCGTACCCACCGCCCCAGTGCGCTTCTCCGGCGGCGGCACGCCGCGTCGGCACTGCGAGAAGCAAGATCATACTACCCGACCCCGATCAAGGCGAAATCAAGTGGGCGACGGGGGTGGGGGGCCTTCTGGTCTGTGGGGCGTCGTTCTGGGGAGTGATTCTCCGCTCAGAGCACCCTACGGCGCACCTGTCGCATGTAAGCCTGGTAGGGTGGATACCGGGAGAGGAGCCAGCGCTCCTCCGCCCGCCCTTTGGCATCGAAGTACACCAGCGAGACAATCCCGGTCACCAGCGCCAGCGTCCAGTTACTCCAGGCCAGCGTGTACCCCGCCAGCAGTACCACGATGCCGAGATAGATGGGATGTCGCGCATACGCGTAGGCGCCACCGGTGGCCAGCGGCGCGCCGGGCAGCGGCTCGGTGCCCGGTGTGAGACTCGGGCCCAGCGAGCGGACGCCCCACGCGGCGACGGCGAGTCCCAGGAGTATGAGTGGCACACCCAGCCAGCGGACAGCCCCGGGATCGATTCGGTTGAGTATCGGGTCGAGGGGGCCCAAGGTTACGTGGCGGGGCAGCAGGGGGGCGGCCAGACCCACCAGGAGGAAGAGCGCCAGTTGTCCCCAGACCCAGGGGTCTCGAGAGGCTTTGGAGAGGTCCATTGGTCCAGCTGAGACGAGAAGGGCGTCTTCGGTTGCGTTGGTGAAGGCTTCTATCTTCAAGCTGCGGGAGGACGGTCCAGTCGGCGCTCACGCGCCGCCGCGAGGGCCAAGGTGGCCCGGATGTGCTCTGGTTTGAGGTCCTAAAAGTCAGCGAGAAGTTGGTCTTGGCTCATCCCGCCGGCCAGGTACTCCAAAATAGCGTACGCCGTAATTCGGGTGCCCTTAATACATGGCTTCCCGCTGCGTACGCCTGGGGTGATTGTGATGTAGTCCTCAAGGCGCATGGGTGCACGTTACCGCTCAGGTAGGAGGGGTGCAAGTTATTGGACGCTGTTCCGTTGAGCAGCGGCGCCATCCGCAGCATCAAATCCAGAATACCTCGCAGAGTTATATTTCCGCCGCTTCGCCATCACTCCCCCTGAGGTCTAAGGAGCAGCCTCCCGTGTCCAGCATTCTCCCCGCCAGACATCAGCTCCCGCTTCCGCTCGACCAGCTCCTCCTGCGCGACCCACCCAGCGCCGAAGCGATCGAGATGGACGTGCTCATCGTGGGCGCGGGGCCGGCCGGGCTCTCTTGCGCGATCGAGCTGGCCCGGCTGGTACAGCGGGAGCAGGAGGGGGGCGGCGGCATGGCGGACGTCAACATCGGAGTGCTGGAGAAGGCGGGGAGCCTGGGGGAGCACAGTCTCTCGGGCGCCGTGGTCAATCCCCGCGCCTTTCGAGAGCTGTTCCCCGAGCTCGATGCCGGGGATTTTCCCTTCCGGCAGCCGGTCAAGGGCGAGGCGGTGTACCTGCTCACCCAAGGGCGCTCGCAGCGGATCCCGACGCCCCCCACCATGCACAACTCCGGGTACTACACCGCTTCGCTCTGTGAGATCGTACGCTGGCTGGGAGAGCGGGCCGAGGAGAAGGGAGTCAACCTTTTCGCCGGCTTTCCGGCCGACTCGCTGCTGGTGGAGGGCAACGCGGTGCGCGGAGTACGCACTACGCCGTCGGGTCTCGACCGGGAGCGGCAGCCCACCGGAGGCTACGCCGAGCCGACTGACCTGACGGCCCGCGTAACCGTTGTTGCCGAAGGGACCCGGGGGCCTCTGAGCCAGGCGTACCGCGAGTGGCAGAAGATCGGTTCGCCCAACCCGCAGCTCTTTGCCCTCGGCGTCAAGGAGGTCTGGGAGACGAAGCGCCCGCTGGAGAGCGTGGTACACACCCTGGGCTGGCCGCTGCCCACCGACGCATTCGGCGGCAGCTTCATGTATCCCCTGGGCCCGAGCCAGATCGCCCTGGGCCTGGTCGTGGGACTCGACTATCACGATGCCAGCCTCGACGTGCACCAGCTGTTCCAGGGGATGAAGCTGCATCCTCTGTTTCGGCAGTATCTCGAGGGCGGTCAGCTCCTCGAGTGGGGCGCCAAGACCATTCCCGAGGGCGGTTACTTCGCTCTGCCCCAGCGCAGGAGCGGCGACGGCATCCTGCTGGCCGGCGATACGGCCGGATTCGTGGATGTGCCCTCACTCAAGGGCATTCACTACGCGATGCAATCTGGGGTCTACGCGGGGCGTACGATCTTCGCGGCGCTCAAGGGTGACGACGTCTCCGCCGGATCGCTCGCCGCCTACGATCGGCTGGTGAACGGCAGCTACATCGCCTCCGACCTCTACCGGACGCGCAACATGCGGCTGGCATTCAAGGACGGCTTTTTCCTCGGAGGGCTGAAGGCCGGGCTCATGACGGTTACCGGCGGCCGCTTTCCCGGTGGAAAAATTGACATGCCCGAGGACGCCGCCACGCCGCGGCTTGTCGCGTCCGCCAGGTCATTCATTCCCGACGGCAGGCTCACCTTCAGCAAGGTGGACGCGGTCTTCAAGGCGGGGAACGCCACCCGCGACACCATTCCATCGCACCTCCTCGTGGGCAAAGACATCAGCGGAGAGGTGGCGGATTTTTACTCTCACCTCTGTCCCGCCGGCGTCTACGAGCGAGTGGGCGACGAACTGCGGGTAAATCCACCCAACTGCATTGACTGCAAGGCGACCGATGTCCTGGGCCCGCGGTGGACGGCCCGCGAGGGAGGGAGTGGCCCGAAATACCGCTCCATGTAGTTTTGAATGTAACAGAACCTTTCAGCTCAAAGAGCGCTGCAGAATACTGCACCACCGCTTTCTTCCTTGGCTGCAAAAGCTTGCCCAAGTAAGTCATAAATTCTGCACAACCTCCTGCGGCAAATTGATACAGTGTGCGCTTCCTGCGGATTGCGGCGCTCTGCCCGCGGTCCCACTCTATCCAGCCTGATCCCCTCCGTCTGTGCCGATATCGGTCTCAGGGGGAGCTTCACCGGAGCACGCGGGCGGGCGGCAAGCGGTGAGCGGTGGGCGCGCTGGATCTCCCGCCTATCGAGCAACGCTTGACCGCCCGCCACCACTCCCATTCACGTCAGTCTGGAGGCAGAAATGGATAGAGGCCGCTTGAATTCTCTCTGGCCGCTCACGCTCAGCGTAGTAGTGGCGCTGCCCGCCGGCGGTGCCGCGCAGGTCAGCGCTACTGCGGCATCCAGCCGGCACGACACTCCGGCCACGGTGCTCAAGACCGCGCTCCGCTCGGTGACTGCCTCTCAGGCGCGTTACCGTCAGGCCAACGGCGCCTTCGCCGCGGACCTGAACCAGCTCGACGTCCGCCCCGACCCCACCGTCCGAGTAGAGATCCTCGCCGCCGGCGCGGTCGGCTGGCAGGCCAAGGCGGTGCACTCGGCGCAACTGGGCCGGAGCTGCGTGATCTTTGTAGGTAAGCTCGACGGTGTGGATGCGCCCAGAACCGATGCCGACAGAGAGATGGCGGGCGAAGAGGGTGTGCCACTCTGCGACCGGATGCGGTAGGCGGACTACTTCTCCCCGAGCACCTTGATGATCACCCGCTTCCTTCGCTGGCCGTCCCACTCGCCATAGAACACCCGCTGCCAGGGGCCCAGGTCGAGCTTTCCCGCGGTGATGGGGATGATGACCTCGTGGCCCAGCGTGAGACTCCGCAGGTGGGCCGCCGCATTGTCCTCCCCGGTCTCGTTGTGGCGGTAGCGCGCCGGATCCCACGGCGCGACCGTCTCCTCCAGCCACTTCAGGATGTCGTGCCAGAGACCCGATTCGTGATCGTTGACGAACACCGAGGCGCTGATGTGCATCGCCGACGCGAGGACGAAGCCTTCGCGGATACCGCTGGCGCGGACTTGGGTGGAGACCTCGTCGGTGATGTCGAGGATCTCCTGGCGGCGCTTGGTCTCGAACCATAAGTAATGCGTATGGTGCATGTTGCGGGGCTCCTCGGATAACGTCCGGCCAGAGTGGACCATTTCTGGACCACGACCTCCAAGGTAATGAAGCAGTAGCGGCGCTCCACTTGCTCTGTCTTACGTGACTATCCTCCACTGTCTTTCAAATGAGATATATCTGGAACTTCTGGGATGAGAACATGAAAAAGTCGGGCACGAGCCAAGGCCAGTCGGCATCGGAG
>JACCQZ010000288.1 GCA_013813875.1 Gemmatimonadales bacterium
CGAAGGCAGAGTCAAGGGAATCGCCCTGGATGCACCAGAAGGCGGGACCGCTGTTGATATTGAAACCGCTGCGGCTCCTGTCGCGATCGAAGTTGGCCCCGAGCCGGCAGCCTTCGAGGCCTCGGGCCACCAGGGAATCCGCCGTCTTGACGTGCAGCTTCACGTCGGTGACGCGGCGGGGAGCATCGCGGTGGAGCACCAGGTGCTGCAGAGTGCCCAGGCGGTCGCCGCCCAACTGGAATGGGACGAAAGCCAGCGGAATGGTGATCGGCCCGTCCCCCTCCACCACGTGGTTTACCTTGGCCACGCCGTGGCGCACCAGCGTTACCCCGACCATGCCGATGCCGAACACCGCCAGGGCGCCGAGGAATACTCGCACCCAATAATTACGCATAAGGGTTCACTCCATACCGGACCTGTCATAGCGACCCGCGAACGCACCTGCTCCCGGGACTGATGTTGCAACAAGAGACGTTCCAGGGTGCCCAAAAGTTTCAGCGGATAGCTTCCCTCCCCTCAGTCACCAGCAGCCGGGAGCCGGCGTGATCGAAGTCGAGGCTTTGCACAAGCTGTACGGAGACCTCCCCGCCGTCCAGGGCCTCTCCTTCCGGGTCGAGCCCGGGGAGGTGGTCGGGTTGGTCGGGCCCAACGGCGCGGGCAAGACCACCACGATTCGGAGCATCGCGGGAATCATCCGGCCCACCAGGGGAAGTATCAGGATCGCCGGGCACGACCTGGCCACCGACCCGGTGCCGGCCAAGATGGCCCTGGCCTTCGTTCCGGACGAACCGCATCTCTTCGAATATCTGACCGTAGAGGAGCATCTCCGCTTCGTCGGCCGGCTCTACCAGGTGCCCGACGTAGCCCAGCGCATTCCGGTCATTCTGGAGGAGATGGAGCTCGCCGCTCGCGGCGGCGCGCTGCCCGGCGAATTGTCGCGAGGAATGAAGCAGAAGCTGGCGATCGCCTGCGGACTGCTGCACTCGCCCAAGGCGATGCTGCTGGACGAGCCGCTGACCGGCCTGGATCCGGTCGGGATCCGGCGGATGAAGGCCACGATCGTCCGGCGAGCGGAGGCGGGCGCCGCGGTAATTCTCAGCTCGCACCTGCTTCATCTGGTCGAAGAGATCTGCACCCGGGTGCTCATTCTCAACCACGGCAGAATGCTGGCGTTGGGCACCGTGGCGGAGATCGTCGCGGGCCGGGCCGATCTGGCGGGTAGGCCGCTGGAGGACGTGTTCCTGGCGCTCATCGGAGACACCGAGGGCGGCGATTGAACGCAGCCTTCCGCTACTTGGTCTGGCGCTCGGCTCGCAACCGGGTGGCGCGGCAGCTCCGTCAACTGCGGCAGCCGCGGTATCTCGCCGCGCTGGTGCTGGGCCTGGGATACCTCTGGATCGTCGTGCTGCAGCAGCGTCCCACCTCGCTGGCTTCGGTGGGAGTAGAAGCAGGGTTGGTCGAGCTGCTCGCGGCTCTCGCGGTCCTCGGAGCGGTGCTCTGGAGCTGGCTGTTCGGCGCGGAACGCCGGGCACTCGGCTTCACCCCGGCGGAGGTCACGTTTCTCTTCTCCGGTCCGGTGACGCGGCGCGAGCTGATCGGGTTCAAGCTCCTCAAGACTCAGCTGGTGATATTGCTCAACGCCATACTGTGGACGGTGGTGTTGTCCCACGACCGAGCGGGACTCTCCACCTGGCTTCGCGCCGTGTCGGTGTGGGTCCTGCTCACCACTCTCTCCCTTCACCGCCTCAGCGCCACCTTCGTAAGGACGAGCCTCCGGGAGCAGGGGTGGCACGGGCTGCCGCACCGGGCGGCATCGCTCCTCGTGGTGACGGTGGTGCTCGCCGCCGCCGGTTGGAGCATTGCCGAGGCAGCGCCGGCGATCGCCGCGAGCTGGTCCCGGGGGATAGCGGAATTTCTGGGAGCGCTGCGCGACGCGGCCCACGGCACGGTACCGCGCGCCCTGCTTTACCCTTTTGCGCTGGCGGTAAGGCCGGTCACGGCAGGTACGCCCGCGGAGTGGCTCAGTGCGATGGGGCCGGCGCTCACCGTTCTGGCGCTGCACTATGTCTGGGTCATTCGCTGGGACGCGGCCTTCGAAGAGGCCGCGGCGGAAGCATCCCTCCGACGCGCCGCGGCACTCACCGACCCGAGGACCGGCCGTATTGCGGGACGCCCGGTAAGCCGCTCGACGCCGCAACTCCTGCGACTGAAGCCTGAGGGTTGGCCCGGGGGAGCAATTGTCTGGAAGAATTTCCTGGCGGCGGTCCGATTCAGGCGAGTGCGCGGCGGAGCCATCGCGCTCGGCCTTGCCGGAGTGCTCTTGGCGGTGCTGTCATTTTACGGCGAAGGTACCCTGGCGGAGCTGGCGGGCTGGTTTACGCTCACCTGGGCGGGAGTGGTGCTGGTGGTGGGTCCGCAGTGGGTGCGGAACGATCTCCGCAACGACCTGCTCATGCTCGATCTGCTGAGAGCCTACCCACTGCGGGGGAGCACGGTTGTCGGCGCCGAGGTGATGGCCTCCGCGTCGGTGCTCACCGCGCTACAACTCTCCCTGCTGCTGCTCACCTTTCTCGCGTTCCTGGGCAACGAGACCCTCGAGCCCGGTCTCGCGGCGCGCGGCGCGCTGCTCCTGGGAGCAGTGGTATGTCTGCCGCTCCTCAACTTTCACAACGTCCTGATTCAGAACGGCGCCGCCCTGCTCTTTCCGGCATGGGTGCAGCTCGGGCCCAGCCGCGCGGGTGGAGTGGAAGCGCTGGGACAGAGCATGCTGCTGATTATCGGATCGGCGGTGCTGCTTTCGGCCATCCTGCTGCTTCCGCTGGCTGCTGGCAGCGTTGTCTTTCTGGCTTTGCGACCGCACCTCGGGCTCTGGTCCCTGATTCCAGCGGTGCCGGCCGCTGCGGGACTGCTGGCGCTGGAAGGAGCCGTCACAGTGCGCTGGCTCGGGCGGGTATTCGAGCGCACCGAGCCGGGCGCCGCGCTAGCCGTCAACTGACCGAACGCTTCTCCGTTCGTCGAGGCTACAGCGTCCGGCACCGCTGGCCGCAAAGAACAGGAACACGAAGGCGTACAGCGCGGCCAGCTCGCCACCGTTGGCTCCCGGCCAGAAGCCGCGCGGCGCGTGGGCCATGAAATACGCGACCGCCATCTCTCCCGCCAGGACGAATGCCACCGGACGGGTGAAGAGACCGAGCATGATGAGGATTCCACCAGCCACCTCCAGCACTCCGGAGAAGCCGATGAGGGTGAGCAGCTCGGCGGCAGGCTCCGCCTCACCCGAGCCCGGCAGGCTGCCGAAGAGTTTGGGCGCACCATGCTGGAAAAACAGAAATCCGGTGACCACTCGCAGGAGCGTCACGGCGGTATGGCGAAGCCGGTGCTCGCGAGCACGATCCAGGTGTGCTGGTCGAGAAGTCATCTTCCGTTCACTTAGGCTGGGCCCGCTCGGCCGCATCGGCCAGGGCATCAACGGCGTCGGTCACTGCGTTCCTGATTTTCTGCCAGTTGGCGGCGGTCGCGTTGTCCACCCGCCCGAGGTTGCGGTTCACCGCCTGACGTGCCGCCCGGATATTGGCGAGTGCGCGGTCGCTCACGCTGCCGCCGGTGGACTTGGCCTGGGCGGTCAGCTGCTCGATCTCCTGATCCATGGTGGCGAGCCGCTGCCGTATGCTGGCCAGGAACTCCTGCCGCTGCCCGAACGCAAAGTCACCGGCATCAGCAGGCGCCTGAGGACTCTGCTGCGCCTCCGGCATCGCCGCCGGAGCCCGGCTGAGGGTGTCCGTGCCATCTCCTGTTCCGCCCTCCCCTCCCTCGCGATCGCCACAGCCGGCGGCCACGCCGAGCAGTAATGCCGCGGCGGCAAAGGTAAGCTTTCGCATGTTGATACCTCCTGGGTGAGAGTGGCGTAGGTGGTGAGCGGTGCGGCCAGCCATGATAGGCGCTGCCGGCGCGACGGGGAGGTGATGCCGCTCACCCAGGTGCACGCCGCCACCGGTCAACCCCGGGGATGAAACTGCTTGTGGACCGAGCGCAGATATTCCCTATCCACGTGGGTGTAGATCTGGGTGGTGGAGAGATCGGCATGGCCGAGCATTTCCTGGACGGCGCGCAGGTCGGCGCCGCCCTCGAGGAGGTGGGTCGCGAAGCTGTGCCGCAGGGTGTGGGGCGTAACCCGCTTCTCGATTCCGGCGCGCGCCGTCGCGCGCTTCACGATTCCCCACGCACCCACGCGAGAAAGCGGCGCTCCCCGCGCGTTGAGCAGCACTCGTCCCCGGCTCGCTCCGCGATCGATGTTGGGACGGATGGTGTGCAGGTACACCGACACGGCCCCGATCACGCTCCGGCCCATAGGCACTAGCCGTTCCTTCCCTCCCTTTCCGAACACGCGCAGCAGGTTGTCGGACAGCAGGAGGTCGGCGAGCCCGAGCCCGCAGAGCTCGGACACGCGGAGCCCGGCCCCGTAGCCGATCTCGAGCAGGGCGCGGTCGCGCCACGCGAGCGGGTCATCAATGCCAGGCGCGGCGAGCAGGGCCTCGACTTCGGACACGCCCAACGTGTCGGGCAGAACTCGGCCTCGCCGAGGGCTCTCGAGGCGGTCGCTCGGATCTTCTTTGATCCTGCCCTCGCCAACCAGGAAACCGTAGTACGTGCGGATGGCCGAGACCTCGCGTCGGATGGTAGCGGCGCTCAGGCCGAGGTCCTTGAGCAGGTAGACGAAGTCGCGGAGCAGCGCACGGGTGATGCGTTCCGGACTCTGCACTCCGCGTGCCAGGGCGAACTCACCTAAGCGACGGAGGTCGCGCAGGTAGGCCTCGACGGTGTTGGAGCTGTGGCCGGATTCGAGAGAGAGGAAATCGCCGAATCCCTCCAGCGAGAAGGCGCGGTCAATCTGCTCGCGGAGCGCCGGCAGCGTCATCGCGACGGTGGGGTCTGCAGCCGCTGCCTCACCTCGGCGAGCTCGTGGGTGCTGACCCCGAGCAGCTCGGCGGCAACATGCATGAGCCGCTCCTCGTGCGCGCCGATCGCGCCGTCGCTGAACGCCACCGTCCAGAGTCGCTCCACCAGCTCGAGCCGCTGGGGGCGGCCGAAGCGTTGCCGCAGCCGCGCCGCGTAGCCGACGAAGCGGGTGCGGCGCTCGTGTTCCGGCGCCGGTGGTGGCGGTGAATCCACGCCGCCCAAGCCCCACCGCTCGCGGAGGTGAGCCACCACGGTCTCGCGGTCTTCCGGGGTGAGCACCGGATCGGCGTACGCCAGCTCGAGCACCAGCAGGGCCGCCGCCTGCCGGGCCGATCCCTCGGCGATGTCGGTACCGGCGAGGAAGGATGGGGCGGCGGGATCGAGCGCGTCACGGGTAGCGTGCCACACCCGCTCGCGGTGGCGCCGGCGGCGCTGAATCCACCATAGGATGAGCCCGGCAACCACGACGACCGCGGTGGCGACGCCGAGGGTGCGGTTGATCCCGGTAAGGACACCGGCGATGCGCTCCCATTCGGTCCCGATCAGTGTGCCGACGAGCGTGAGCCCGCCGTACCAGATGGCGGATGCGAGGCCCATCGGCACCAGTGTTCGGGCCGGGCTGAGATTCACCAGTCCGGCAAAGGGTGGGACGACGGCGCGGATCCCGGGGAGAAAGCGACTGAGGAAGATGCCCACGGTGCCGAATCGGAGATATTCACGCTCGATCACCGCCAGTGACCGGGGCGCGAGCAGCCTGCGGCCGGTCCGGGTGGCGAAGAGACGCGGGCCGAAGCGCCGGGCGGTGAAGTAGACTGCGGCGGCGCCGGCGAGGTTGGCCGACCAGGTCACCAGGAACACGCCGAACGGCGTGACCACTCCCCTATGCGACAGGAACGCACCCAGGCCGACGGCGGCATCGGACGGTACCGGTGGCAGCACATTCTCGATGGCGGCGAGAAGCGCCAGCACGCCGTACACGGCCGCGGGTGGGAGCTGGGAGACCCAGGCCAGCAGGGACTCGATCAGCGCGCCTCCAGTGAAGCCACCGCGATCACGGCGATCCCTTCGCCCCGGCCGAGAAATCCCATCCCCTCGTTGGTCTTGGCTTTGACGCTGATGGCGCCGGGGGAAACGCCCAGCCGCTCGGCGAGTGCGGCCGCCATAGGGGCGAGGTGGGGCCCGAGCCGGGGCTGTTCGATGATGACAGTGAGATCGGCCTGGACTAGCGCCAACCCCCGTCCCCGGACCAACTCGTGCGCGGTGCGCAGCAGCTCCATGGAATCGGCGTCCTTCCACCGCGGGTCGCTGTCGGGGAAGAGCTGGCCGATGTTGCCCGCCGCGGCCGCGCCGAGAATGGCATCTATGAGCGCGTGGGCCACGGCGTCGGCGTCGGAATGGCCGGCGAGTCCGCGTGGATGGGGGATGGTGATCCCGCCCAATATCAGCGGGCGCCCTTTGACGAAGCGATGGGAGTCGTAGCCGATGCCGACTCTCACGGTCGGCTCACGCAGCAGCCGTCTCCTCGATAAAGGAGTAGTCCTGCCGCCGACGCCGGGGGACGTACCCGGCGTCGCGGATGAGGCGGTCAATCTCACCGAGGGTGGTGCGGTGGGTGGTGCCCGCCGCCGAAACCACGTTCTCCTCCATCATGAGGCTGCCGTAATCGTTGGCGCCGAAGCGGAGGGCGATCTGGCCCACCTTGTGACCCATGGTGACCCAGGAAGACTGAAGGTTGGGCACGTTCTCCAGCACGATGCGGGCGATGGCGAGAGTGCGGAGGTAGGTGACGGCATCGGTCTTCTCGTAATCCGACATCTCCGGCGTCCCTTCGGGCTGCAGCGGCCAGCAGATGAACG
>JACCQZ010000139.1 GCA_013813875.1 Gemmatimonadales bacterium
TGTTGCTGTACGCGCTCACGCTGAGCGCCGCCAGATAGCCTTGCCGGGTGGTGTCCACCAAGGGCGAGCGCACCTCGGGCGCGTTGGCGAGACTGTGGACCACGATGTCGAGCCCGCTCTCGCCGAAATCCTGTCTGATCCGGTCGGCCATGCCGCGAACGGTGAAGTCGCCCTGCTCCCGGTAGCGCTTGTTCTCCCGGATATCGGCGGGCACGTCGTCCAGGGTATCGTAGGCGGCGTCGAGAGGATAGATCCGCTCGAACTCGAGCTTGCTTCCGTCCGAAAGTTGCAGCGAGTCGTCCATCTTCCCCCGCTCCAGCAGCTTGAGGAAGATACCGAGCGCCGGAGGCCAACTCCCTACGCACACCGACGCCCCCGCTTCGGCCAGAGCCTTGGCGATGGCGAAGCCGAAGCCCCCGTCATCGGACACCCCGGCTACGAGCGCGCGCTTTCCGGTTAAATCAATGGCGAGCATGCAGTGTCCTGGCTATGGTGAAATTATCACTCCGCCCGCAGCGCCTCCAGCGGCGTTCGCCGGAGAACCTCCCGGCTGTGGGCGAGTCCGACGGCCACGGTGAGCGCCACCACGCCGGCGGTGAGAGCGCCGAGCGGCAGCACCGGCAGCGAGAATGTATCCTCGAACACGTAGCGCGCGAGCGCCCAGGCCGCCACCGCCGCCAGCGCCGCCGCCACCCCGGCCGCCAGCAGGCCCAGGGCGAGGTACTCGGCCAGCACGATCCGGAGGAGCTGGCCCTGGGTGGCGCCCAGAGTTCTCAGCAGCGCGCCCTCCCGCACCCGCTGAAACCGGCTGGTGGCCAGGGCGCCGATGAGGACGAGCGTGCCGGTGGCCAGGGTGAACAGCGCCATGAACCTGATGGCCAGGACGACGCGGTCCACCAGTCGCTCCAGCGTCTGCTGCACTACCGAGAGGTCGAGCGTCGTGACATTGGGCACCTGCTCGGCCACCTCCCGCTGGAACCGGCCGCGGGCAGCCGGGCTGTCTATACGCGTGAGGGTGACCAGGCTCTGTGGCGCGCTCTCCAGCGATCCCGACTCGAACACCACGAAAAAATTCGGCTCGAATCTGGCCCAGTCCACCTCCCGCAGGCTGGCGACTCGGGTCTCCAGCGGCACTCCTTGGACGTCCCATACGATCCGGTCTCCCGGCCCGACGCCGAGCTCCGCGGCCACGCCGGTCTCGACCGATATCCGCGCCGGTGCGCCCGGCGCTGAGGTTCGCGGTTCCCCTTCCGACCACCACCGCCCCTCGACCATCCGCTCCGACGCCACCAGCGTGTCCCGGTAGGTCGAGCGGTACTCCCGTCGAAAGGCCCACCCGCCCGGTGTCCCTCCCCCGTCGCCGCTGCTGGTGTCGGCCAGGATGCCGCTCACCGGCCGGCCATTCACCGAGAGAATCCGCATCGGCACGATGGGCACCGGCGCGGCGGACGAGAGGCCGGCCTCGCTCAGCTCGCGCTCGATCAGGGGCAGTTGGTCGGGCTGGATGTCGAACAGCACCAGGTTGGGTCTGGCTGGGCCACCGGCCACCCGGAGCTGGCGCAGCAGATTGTACTGCACCAGAAGCAGCGTCCCCAGCAGAAAAGCGCCGAACCCGATCGCCAGCACCACGGTGACGGTCTGGTTGGAGGGGCGGTGGAGATTGGAGAGGCCCTGCCGCCAGAGATAGGGCCAGCGAGGCGGCAGCCAGCGGCGAAGTCCCCGGATGAGCGCCCACGACGCGCCCCACAGCAACAAGAGCACCCCGCCGACGGCGGCCGAGAAGATCGCCCCTTGCCGCCAGCTTCCAACCTGTGCCGCCGCCAGAGCCACGGTGCTCCCGGCCAGAGCCAGCAGGGCGAGCCAACGCCAGCCATCGCTAGGCTGCCGCTCGGACTCATAGGGCCGGCGGAGCGCGGCGAGCGGGGGAACCCGGCGCACCGAGAGCAGCGGCAGCAGCGCGAAGACCAGCGACACCCAGAGTCCCATTCCGATCCCCAGAGCCAGAGCGGGCCAGGAGAGCGTCGCTTGCACGTCCACCGGCAACAGGTCGGCGAGCAGTTGCGGCAGAAGCTGCTGCAGCGCGGTACCGGCCACGGCGCCCAGCAGACTTCCCGCGAGCCCCATCGCCGCCGCCTCCACTCCGTAAATGGCGAAGACCCGCCCTCCGGTGGCGCCAAGGCAACGCAGTACGGCAATGGTGTCGAGCCGCTGGCGGATGAAGACGATCACCGCGCTCGCGACACCGATGCCTCCGAGCAGAAGCGCGACCAGTGCCACCAGGCCGAGGTAGCCGGTGAGGCGGGACAATGTGTCGTTGAGGTTTTCCTGGTCTTCCGCCACGGTGCGGAGCCGCACCCGCTCGCCTTGAAAGCGCGCTCGGTAGCGGTCGGCCAGCGCTTGGGGCGAGTCGCCGTCGGGCAGCTTGAGAAACGCCTCGTACTCGGCTCGCGACCCGAACCCGAGCAGCCGGGTCTCGGCCAGATAGCGGGCGGGAATGAAGATGCGGGGGCCCAAGGCCGCGCGGAATCCGACGTTCCCCGGCGCGCTCACCACCGTGCCACTGATGATGAAGCGTGCTTCGCCGAGCGCGAGGGTGTCGCCCACGCGGGCGGTGAGCGCGGTGAGGAGCGAGGGGTCCACCACCACTCGCCGGCCCCGCTGCAGCCCGCTCCAAGCGGCCGCGGGATCGGTGCGAATCTCACCGTAAAACGGGTAAGGGCCTTCCACCGCCGCCACCTGAACCAGCCGGGTACCCGAGGTGCGGGGTACGTAGGCCATGCCGCCGAAGCTGGTGACGCGGGCGAGCGCCGCTCCCCGCGCGCCGAGGGTATCCAGCAGCGCCTCGGCGCGGGGGGGCAGGGGACGCCGGCTGGAGAGCGAGAGGTCGGCGCCCAGCAGGGCCTGGGACTGGCGGCGGACGGAGTCCCGCAGGTTGTCGGTGAAGGAGTTGATTGCCACCAGCGCGGCGACGCCGATGGCCACCGAGCCGGTAAGGAGGAGAAGCCGGCGGGGCGACGCACGCACTTCGCGCGCGGCCATTCGAAGGACAAAGCGGAGCGAGGTCACGCGGCAGTGTCGGCGATGATCCGGCCGTCGGCCAGGCGAATGGTACGCCTGGCTCGCGCCGCGAGCTCCAGGTCGTGGGTCACCAGCACCAGGGTGGTGCCCAGGTCCCGATTGAGCTCCACCATAAGATCAATGATGTCGGCCCCGGTGCGGGCGTCCAGGTTGCCGGTGGGCTCGTCGGCGAAGAGCACCTTGGGCCGGGTGCTGAAGGCCCGGGCCAACGCCACCCGCTGTTGCTCGCCGCCGGAAAGCTGGGCCGGATAATGGTGGCCGCGATCGCCCAGCCCTACCTGCTGCAGCAGCTCTCCGGCCCGCTCGGCGGCGGGCTCGCCCCGAAGCTCCAGCGGCACCTGAACGTTTTCCCGGGCGGTGAGCGTGGGGATGAGCTGGAACGATTGAAAGACGAAGCCGATCTTCCGCCCGCGAAGCTGCGCCCGCTCGTCCTCGCTCAGCCCGCCGAGCTCCTGCCCGTCGAGATGAACCGTGCCCTGGCTCGGCCGATCGAGGCCGGCGAGCAGTCCCAGCAGCGTCGTCTTGCCGCTGCCGGACGGGCCCACGATTGCGGCAAAGCCCCCCGGCTCCAGGGTGAAAGTGATATTGTTCAGCACGGTGAGCTCCCGGCCCGCGGAGCGATATGTTTTGGTCAGCGATGCGCAGCGGAGCATGACGTCAATGATAGCCAGGTATGTGGGGATGGGTCTGTTGGCTGCTGCTGCGCTGGGGTGCGACCCGGCTGAAGAGCGTCGCGAAGCGGAGGCCTCAGCACCTCGCGCGGAGAGCGGCCGTAGCCGGATCGTGTTTCTCGGGACCAGTCTCACCGCCGGCTTGGGCCTCGACCCGGACCAGGCTTTTCCCGCGCTGATCCAGCAGAAGCTGGACTCGGCCGGTCTGCCGTATCTGGCGGTCAACGCCGGGGTGAGCGGGGAAACTTCGGCCGGCGCGCGGCGCCGGGCTGACTGGCTGTTTCAGCAGCCGGTGGCGGTACTGGTGGTCGAGACCGGAGCCAACGACGGCCTGCGCGGCCAGAACGTGGACTCGCTTCGAGCCAACATCCAGGCCATCGTGGACCGCGCCCGGCGGCAGAGTCCTCCGCCCCGCATAGTTCTCCTCGGGATGCAGGCGATTCCCAACTACGGCCTTGCCTACGCCCGGCAGTTCCGGCAGGTGTACCCGGAGCTGGCGGACAAGAACGAGTTGTCGCTGGTGCCCTTTCTGCTTCAGGGAGTAGTGGGTGTGGACTCGCTCAATCAGGCGGACATGATTCATCCCACCGCCGCGGGGCAGCGGCGGATGGCGGAGACGGTGTGGGAGGTGCTGCGGCCGATTGTGGAGGAGAGCGTGTAGGGTGCGGGGCCCCGGCAATGTCACCGCCTCTCCCGCTCAGGCCCCCCGCAGCCACCCCCCGATTGCCTCCACCGCCCGGTCAATCTCCTCCACTGTGTTGTAGTAGTGGGGCGAAAGGCGGAGCGCCGAAGCGGCTCCTTTCCGGTCCATGTCAATCACCGCATCCTCTCGTTCGGGCGAGCTGGTGTTGATGCCTTGCGCGCGCAGCGCGAGCTTCAGTTCAGAAGCGGGCCGGCCCGCCAGCTCGGCGGTGACGATGGCGCAGAGCTCCGGACCCCGGTCGAGCACCCGTACGCCGGGGAGCTGGGCCAAGCGTTCCCGGGTGTAGCTCGCGAGAGCAAAGGAGCGGTCGCGGGCCGTGTCCAGTCCCACGTCGAGCGCGTAGCGAGCGGAGGCGCCGAGGCCGAGGATCAGCGCGTAGGCGTTCTCCCAGCTCTCGAAGCGGCGGGCGTCCGGCGTCAAGGTGAATGCGTCGGGATCGCTCCAGGTGGCTCCGTGCATGTCTATCAGCAGCGGATGCGCGCCCGCGGCGAGCGCGCCGTCGGAGACGTACAGAAAGCCGATCCCTCGCGGTCCCCGCAGAAACTTTCGCGACGTTCCCGCCAGGTAGTCGCAGTGCAGCCGTGATATGTCCACCGGCATCTGCCCCGCAACCTGGCAGGCGTCCACCAGGTAGGGAACGCCGGCGTCGCGGCAGATCTCGCCCACTGCCTCCACCGGCTGCACCAGGCCGGAGTTGGTCGGCACCCAGGTGAGGGCCACCAGCGCCGGCCGGCGGCGCGCCACCATGGCGTGGAGGGCTTCGGGATCGATCCCCCCTTCGGGTGCGTCGGGAGCGCGGACGATCTCCACGCCGCGGCGCCGCGCGAGCGAGAGATACATGATCTGGTTGGAGGCGTAGTCGGCCTGGCTGGTGAGCAACAGGTCTCCGGGGCCGGGGTCGAGTGCGCTGAGCGCCTGGGCAAAGGCCAGAGTCGAGTTCTGGGTCAGAGCTACGTTTCTCGCTTCGGCGCCCAGGAGCCGCGCCAGGGCGACATAGACCTGGAGCAGCGCATCCGACCGTGCGTCGGCCGCTTCGTAGCCGCCCAGCTCGGCCTCGAGTTGGAGGTGCGCCGCGATGGCCTGGTGCGCGGCGGCGGGCATCAGCGCCGCGCCGGCGTTGTTCAGATGCACCAGCCGCTCGCAGCCGGGTGTATCGGCGCGCCAGCGAGCCAGCTCGGGTGGGGTTGTCGGCACAGTCATGGGATCCAGCTTTCCATCTCTTTCACTCCTCGTTGCCACCGGCGCCGAAGCAACTCCGCGGCGGTGGCCCGCTCTCCCCGCCGCAGCGCTTGAAGCACGCGGGAATGGTGAATGGTCGAGAGACTCACTCGTCCCGCTTCCCGGAGATAGGCGTGCAGGTAGCGGCGGGGAATCTGGCGCAGCGTGGCAATGAGCCGGAGCAGTCTTTGGTTGGGGCAGCCTTCCAGCAGGATGCGGTGCCATTCGTCGTCGAGGTCAATGCAGCGCAGCGCGTCTCCCCGGGTACGCTCCAGCCGTTCGGCGACGGCCTCGAGCCGCGCCAGCCGCTCCGGCAGAATCTCGGACGAGAGCTCCAGCGCCAGAGGCTCCAGGGCCCCGAGCATGGCCCCTACCTCGCCGATCTCGGCGCGGTCGAGCCGCCGCACCCGGAATCCCCGACCCGCCTCCGCATCCAGAACGCCATCCCCGGCAAGACGGAGTAGCGCCTCCCGGACCGGGGTGCGACTCACACCGAGGACGACAGCCAGTGCGGTGTCGCGGACCCGGGAGCCTGCCGGCAAGTCGCCACGGTCTACCTGCTCAAGGATGTGCCGGTAGACTTGGTCGCGAATGGGGGCTCGGGTGATCAACATTGATCTCCTGGCGTTCAATTAAACAATGTATACAGTATCCGGTATACATTGGCCTGTCAAAGCCTGCCGGCATGAGTCGTTCGGGTCGCATTGGGGGGCGCGCACCGCCTTCTGTCACGCTGAGCGCAGCGAAGCGGCCGAAGCCACGTTCCAGCCCCTTCGTTTCGCTCAGGGTGACACCTACCCCTCGATTTTCCGGCGCAGGCGCCCACTTTCATCCCGCGTCCGCCCCCAAAAACCCCCCAGGACTGACTCTCCAGGAATCGGCAATGTTCATACTGGCTCCTGTGCCTGACGGCTCTCCTGCTCCACGCTGCTCCCTTACGGGCGCAATCCGAGGCCGCGCTGAAGGAGTACTTCCAAGGGAAGACCGTCACCCTCAAGGTGTCGATGCCCGGCACCGAAGCGGGGGTGGACGTCTATCCGGGCACTCCTCGTCCACTGGACTATCCCCGTCACGCTGATCGCCTCAAAGATTTCGGCACCTCTATCAGATCGGGTGAGGAGGCCATGGTCACCAAGGTAAAGGTGAAGTCCAAGCACATCGAGTTTCAGCTCGATGGCGGGGGTACGGGACCATGGGCGACGAGACCTCCACCAGCGTCCCCGTGAGTAGCGCCCCCAAGACCAAGCGGGAGCAGAATCTCGAGGGAGAGATCGACCGCGAGTCCGATCCCGCCAAGAAGCGGGAGCTCAAGGAGGAGCTGGATGACCTTCGCAGCGAGAGAGAGCGGGAGGATGCCCGCAACCAGGCGGCCGTTGCCGAGGCGGGGGAGCACCGCTCGCAGAACATCCGGCAGCGCCGGCTGGAGGGCGGATCCCGCTTCAACGTGAGGTACCGCGAGCGGCTGCCCGACACCGCCCTCACTCCCGGCGGCTTGAAGTCGGCGCTCGCGGAGTACGTCGTATTCGATTCGCCGAATCCTCGCTCCGGGCTTGCCGCCGGGCCCGCCGCCGGGCCGCTCGCTCCGGCCTCGATGCCCGCTACCGCCGGCGGACTTCCTCGCAAAGGGATGCTGATCCGGGAGGCCGATGTGCTGCTCGGCGCACCCAAGAACATCGAGGAGCGTCCCGAGGGCCGGCTCAAGGTGGTCACCCGCACTTACGCCACTAAAGAGGGCCAGATCATCGCAGAGTTTGTCGAAGGGGTACTCTTTCGGTACTCGGCCATTTCGAACTGAGGAAAGTCGTCCATGAAGCTGCTCGCCTTTGCCGCCTCGCTCCGCCGGGATTCATCCAATCGCAAGTTGATCGCGTTGGCGGCAGACTTCGCGCGGCGGGGCGGTGCCGAGGTGGATCTGGCCGAATTCCGCGAGTTCGACATGCCGCTCTACGATGCTGACGTACAGGCTTCCGAAGGCATTCCCTCGGGCGCCCAGGAGTTGGGCCGGAGGGTGGGCGCCTCCGACGGGCTGCTCATCGCTTCGCCCGAGTACAACTATTCCCTTCCCGGCACACTCAAGAATGCGATTGATTGGGTCTCCCGCTTGAAGCCCGTTCCGCTGCGGGGAAGGAGCGGCTTCCTCATGTCCGCGTCGAACAGCCTGGTTGGAGGCATTCGGGGACTCTGGCAGCTACGCATCCCACTCGAGGGCCTGGGGGTGCTGTTGCATCCCAATATGTATGCCCTCCCCTCCGCCAGTCAGGCCTTCGACCAGCAAGGACAGCTCAAGGAAGCCGAGCGCCAGCAACGCCTGGAGAAGATGCTGGAGGGGTACCTCGGCGTGGCCCGGAAGCTGGCTGGATGACCACGGGAATGGTGACGGAGCCGAAGGTGACGCCAGGGCGGTTGGCGTAGCGCAGGTCTACCAGATGAACGTGGTAGCTCCCCGCAGTACCGGACCCGGGCTCGATCTGGAACACAGGAAACCGGGCCCACCCCAGAAAGCGGCGGGCCAGCGTCGTGGCGGCCGCGGCTTCTACAGCAGGGTGATCGGGCCGGTCTCTGGGGAAAACCTGTACCGACCTCGGGTCGAGGTGCGGCCGCTCGAGCCAGCGAAAGATCGCCACCCGGTAGCTCCCGTTTTGCGCGGCGACGACGGTGCGAACGAAAGGGTTGGCCAGCACCGGAGACACCATGAGCGATCGTACCGGCTCACCGGAAAGGCGAGTGAGCTCCCCAGTCGCCAATATCCGGGCCGCGACCCCTGAGATTGCCAGCACCAAGACATACCCCAGCGCCAGCAGCAGACCTCCTCGGGCCGATCTCAACAGCAAGCCTCCCGCCAGGGCCAGCCAGACCCATGGGTCCACGATGAAGAGTGTATCTCCGTAGAACCATCGGCCGCTGAAGGGCATGAGCCAGCGCACGCCGTAGGTGTTGAGCGTATCCAGAAGAGGATGAGAGACGATGGCGACGGCGGCCAGCACCAGGAGCTGCCGCGGCACCACCCTGGAAGGAAGCGACGCTCGGCCGGCGCGACGCACCGTGCGGTCGAATAGCAGCATCCCGCCGGTCAGGAGGAACGGAAGCACCACCAGCGCCGGCACCCCGTGGGTCCAGCCCCGGCGCAGCTCCAGGTCGGCGGCAGGCCCGCCGAGGTAGGCCAGGACATCTATGTCGGGGAGATTGGCGCCGATGAGAAGCGTGGCCGTCCCCAGCGCGGTGCGCGACCCCAGTCCGCTCCGCGCCAGTCCGGCGCCAACCAGAGTGTGGCAGACGGGATCTATGCCAGCCTCGCGTCCAACTCCAGCTCGACGTTTCCTTTGAGCGCGCCGGAGACCGGGCATCCCTCTTTGGCTTCTTGAGCTGCCCGGGTAAAGCGCGCCTGGTCCATCCCCGGTACCTCCCCGCGCACCTCGAGCCGCATCCGCGTGATCTTGAATCCGGCCCCCGCCTTGTCAATGGTGCATGAGGCCTTGGTGCTGATCCGGGTGGCCGGGGTGCCCGCCTTTTCCAGTCCGGCGGAGAGCGCCATGCTGAGGCAGGCAGCGTGGGCGGCGGCGATCAGCTCTTCGGGGTTGGTCCCCTTGGCGCTCTCGAAACGGGTGGGAAAGGAATAGTCCCCCTCGAAGACGCCGGAGCCCGCGGTAAAGTGGCCGCGCCCCGACCGAAGCCCGCCTTCCCAAACTGCGCTGGCACTGCTGGTGGTCATGAGTTCTCCTGTGTATCGAGAGTGTCGTCCTGAGCGAGCGCGTGTCATCCCGAGCGCAGCGAGGGATCTTGCCCAAGATTCCCGGGGCCGTTCGAGAAGATCCATGGCTCCGCTCTGGATGACAACCCACTACGACGCCCCGATCGGCTTCCCATCCGCGTCAATGAGACGGATCTCACCCAGTTTGAGCTCGCGGATACCAGCTTCGATTTTGGAGCGGTCGCCCACCACCACCCAGATCAGGCGGTCGGGATGTACCGTCTGCCGTGCCGCCGCAGTGAGAGTCTGGGCCGTCTGGGCCCGCACCCGGTCGGCGTAAGTATCGTAGTAGCGGTCGTCCAGGCCGTAGGTCACGATGTCGGTAATCGCCCCGGCAAGCGCTCCCATGGTCTCCCAGGAGCCGGGTAGCGTCAGGGTGAGCGATGCCTTGGCGCGGGCGATCTCTTCCGGCTGAACCGGCTGCTGCGCCAGAATTCCCCGAAGCTCCTGACTCAGCTCCACGATCGCCTCCTTGGTCTTGTCCGTCTGCACCGGGGCGTAGACCAGAAACGGCCGTTGGCCCCGGGCGTCGCGGATCAGGGTGTATGCGCCGTACGACCAGTGCTTGTCCTCCCGCAGATTCATGTTGATCCGCGCGGTGAAGGTCCCGCCGAGGATGGTGTTCATCGTCTCGATGCTCACCTCGTTGGGGTTGGCCTTGGGGGGCGCCACGTTGCCGGCGAAGACGATGGATTGGATCGCCTCGGGACGGTCGAGGAGATAGACCACCGGCCGGGTCTGCTGCTTTACCTGGCCGATATTCTTGGCCGGCACCTCGCCCCGCGGCCACCCGGCGAACAGCCGCTCCAGCTTGGGCCTGATCTCCGCCATCGTGGTGGCCCCTGCCACGACCAGCGTGGCATGGTTGGGCTTGAACCAGGTGCGATGGAAGCCGACCAGCGCGTCGCGGGAAATTCGGGCGGTGGATTCCTCGGTGCCGGACCCGGTCCAGGGTGTGGCGTAGGCGTGGCCCGGGCCGTAGAGCA
>JACCQZ010000003.1 GCA_013813875.1 Gemmatimonadales bacterium
GAGACGGGCACGCAGCGCGAAGTGCTGGGAGTACTGGCGGAGATGTTTGCCCTTTAGCCCATCGGGTTGCTTCCCGGCCCCCGGGCGGCAAGATTCTACGCCCAGCGGCTCCGGCGGTCCCGCCGGACCTTGGTGACTCTTGGGGGAGAGACTGGATGGCCAAAGAAGAAGGGATCGAGATGGAGGGAGTCGTGACCGAGGTGCTCCCCGACCGCAACTACCGGGTCCTGCTGGAGAACGGCCACGAAATTCTGGCGTATGCCGCCGGCAAGATGAGCAAGTTCAAGATTCGCGTGCTGGAGGGCGATCGCGTCAGCGTCGTCCTGTCTCCCTACGATCTCACCCGAGGCCGGGTCATCTACCGACACAAGTAAAGAGGTCGCGCCGCAAACGACCCGGGCCGCCCCAGAGACGGCCCGGTTCGTTTTTGCAGGCGGTCGGACCTACTTGACCTTGGTGACGTTTTCGGCGGCGGGCCCCTTCGCACCCTGCACGATATCGAACTCCACCCGGTCACCCTCGGCGAGGCTGCGGAAGCCCTCCGCCTTGATGGCGGTGTGGTGGACAAAGCAATCCTTGTCCCCATTCTCCGGAGTGATGAACCCAAAACCTTTTGCGTCGTTGAACCACTTAACCGTGCCGATGGTGCGAGCCATTGCTTCTACTCCGCGTTTGTTGGACTGCGTCGGTGCCGGACCGGCCGGCGCACCGAGTTTTTATGAGCGCGGGCCTATCCCGCGTCATAAAAAACGTAAGGCCCGTCTGGGGTGTTACCCGGGTCTTGAAAATCCGAGGTTGGGTAGTCAGCTCCTGCGAGGGTCGAATCGCCCACAAATCTGTAGTACGACGACGTTTAGTCAAGGGGGGAGCCGCGAAGCCAGCGGGCCGCCGCCCGGGCCCAGTCGGCCACCGGCTCCAGCCCCGAGTTATCGGTAGCCCGGTTGACCGCCTGCAGGAATTCGGCGGCGGAAGGGTAGCGGGCCTCGACCTCGGCGCTCAGGGCGCGGTCCAGCGCCCGCTCCAGCGCGTCGCTGACGTCTTCCCGGGCCCCGCGGGAGGTGGGGAGCTGGTTGGTGGTCTGTTTGGCCAGGACCTGCTCTACCGTGAGTCCGGGGAAGGGAGCTTTCCCGAGCAGCGCGTAGTACGCCACGGCCGCCAGGCTGTACAGATCGGAGCGCTGGTCCACCCGCTCGCCCAGCAGTTGCTCCGGGCTGGCGAACTGCGGGGTGCCGCTCTGGCTGGTGGCCCCGCCGAATTTTCCTCGTAGAGCGAGCGCCAGACCGAAGTCGGTGATCTGCAGGCTGCCGTCGGGCGCGATGAGCATGTTCTCCGGCTTGATGTCGCGGTGCACCAACCCCGAGCCGTGCGCGTGTGCCAGCGCCGACAGCGCTTCGCGCAGCAGCCGGACCACCCGGTCCACCGGCGCGGGTCCCTCCCGCTCCACCAGTTGCGCCAGACTGGGGCCGTTGATCAGCTCCATGGTGTACCAGATCAGTCCCGAGCGGCCGGCGATGTCGTAGATGTTCACGATGTTGGGGTGGCTGAGCCGGGCGGCGAGCTGCGCTTCCCGCCGGAACCGTTCGACCACCTCCGAATCCTGGGTGAGCGACGGTTGCAGCACCTTGAGAGCGACCTCCCGCTCGAGGTGAAGATCGCGAACGCGATAGACTCTCCCGAAGCCGCCGGTGCCCAGCAGCGCCAGCAGCTCGTAGTCGTCGCCGAGCGCGCGCCGGAGCCGTTGCTCCCAGCGAGGCCGGTCTTCATCGGGTCCGGAGGTCCCGCCGCCCACGGAGACGGCCCTGGTCTCGAAGATGCCGGCGTCGGCGGCGAGATCCTCCAGCATTTCTGCGGCGGTCAGGTACCGGTCTTCGGGGACCGGCTGCATCGCGCGCAGGATCAGCCGCTCAATGGCGCGCGGGGTGGTCGGACGCAGCTCGCTTGGGCGGCGGGCCCGCGCCGGATCGAGGGGCGGCTCCTGTCCGGTCACGACGTAATAGAGCAGGGCGCCGGCGGTGTAAACGTCGCCGGTGGGATCACCCGCGGCGCCCCCGCGCACCTCCGGTGCCATGAAGCTCTGATCGGACGGAGCGGCGCCCGCGGGAATGGCGGGGAGGACGTAGCTGCAGTAGCGCAGATCGGTGACCGTGCCGCGCCCGGCCGAGGTCACCAGCACCGTCGCCGGCGCCACCCGCCGCACGATGATTCCGTGGAGATGGGCGTGCTCCAGCCCGCCAAGGAGATCGCGGGCGAGAGCCAGAACGGTGGGGAGGGGCCGCGGCCCGCGCTCCACGGCCGACTGAAGCCCTTCTCCGTCAATCCAGTTGCCTACCCGATACGCCAGATCGCCCACCACCCCGGCGTCATAGACGTGGCGAATGGCGGAGTGATCGAGCTGTCCCAGCGCTTCAGCCTCGCGGAGGAACCAGGCCCGGGCCTCGGGCTCGAGATAGAAGTTGATCCGGAGACTGACCCGCCGCTTCAGCGTCTCGTCGTAGGCCTCGAAGAGCACCCGCTCGGCCGAGGAGGCCGCGATTCGCTCCAGCCGGTAGCGGGAGCCGAGCGCCGCGCCGGTCCGCGCGAAGGCGTCGAGTGGCTCCGGATGGCTCAGTGGAGCTGTCCCCGGCGCCGCTCCACCCGGCCGTTCTGGCCGCACAGCGCCGGGGTGCACCAGCGGCGGCTCTGGTTGGGAGAGTCGTCGGAGAAGAACAGCGAGCAGGTCTCCGCGGCGCACTGGCGGACGAAGGTCTGCGGATCGGCCAGGGTGGCGGCGGCGGAGCGAGCCACCGCCTCCAGCGTCCCCGCCGGGCGCAGAGGGGCAAAGCGAAGCCGCCAGGTGCCGCTCACCCGGGTGAGCTGGTGAGTCCCCGGCGCGTGGGCAAGCTGCGCGTTGATGGCGGTGATGGAAGCGGCCGGCGGCTGGAGCCCCGCGTGCAGGGCCTCGGCAAGCGCGCTGAGCTGGTGGCGAAAGCTGAGCGCCAGCGGGAAGTCGGCGCTGCCGCCGGCGTCGAGCTGAAGCGCGCGGGACCACCGCGCGTACGCCTGCGCGTCCGGCAGGAGATCGGGGGGAGAAAGAGTCCGTCCTCGGGCGCTGTTCACGAAGTCGAGCCACACGGCGTCGCCGAGGAGGATGAGCTCGGAGTGGGTCATCGGCCGCTAACTATCCGCGACCTCGACCGCGTTGCGGCCGCCGCGCTTTGCCTTGTACAGCGCGGTGTCGGCGGCGGCCAGCACGCTGCTGACCGTCGTACCGTGCCGCGGCGACTCGGCGATTCCCATACTCAGCGTGCAGACGCCGAACTCGGGGCTGGTCTTTTCCATCTCTCTGAGGCTCGACTGCACCCGGGCCACGAACACCTGCGCTTCGGCCGGCTTGGTCATCGGCAGGATGACCAGGAACTCGTCGCCCCCGAGCCGCCCGACCACGTCGAGGGCGCGGCACTGCCGCCGGAGCACTCGGGCCACTTCGATCAGCAGCCGGTCGCCGGCCGCGTGTCCCATGGTGTCGTTGACCACCTTGAACCGGTCGAGATCGAGCAGCAGCACGCTGGTGTGCAGTTGGTGGCGAAGGCTGCGGGAGATCTCGGCGGCCAGCCGTTCTTCCAGCGCCCGGCGATTGTAGAGCCCGGTCAGCTCGTCGGTGGTGGCCGCGCTGTGCAGCTGCTCCACCAGCTCCGAGTTCTTCAGCGCGATCGCGGCGGCGAAGGAGAGGGTGCCGGCCAGCTCCAGCTCCGCCCGCCCGTAGAGATTGTCGCTGATGCGGGAGCCCAGCACCATTACCGCCATCCGCTCCGCTCCGGCATCGAGGGGCACGACCAGCTCGGCCCCCGGCCCCACCAGCGCCGCGACCGCTACATCATCGGCCCCGGTGGACGCGCTGCCGGCCGGGAGCGCCTGGTCCAGGGCGCCTTTCGCGATGGGGGCCGGGCGGAGACGGTCGTTGAGCGCGCGGAACACCTTGGGCGCGTATACCTCGCCTTCAGGACGGTAGAGGCAGGCCCACCAGGCAAAGAAAACCTCGGCCATGAAGTCGAGGATGAGCTGCTCGGTCTCCTCGATCGAGTGCACCGAGGAGAGGAGCCGCGCCACCTGGCGCAGGGCGCGTAGCTGGAAGACGGCATCGTCCAGCGACGCCTGGCGCTCGAGCAGCACGCTCCGAAGCTCGAGCACCACACTGAGCCCCACCGCCAGGGGCATCGCCACCGCCCGCATCTCGCTGGCTGCGGCGGGCTCGGCGTGGATCATGACCTGGGTCTCCCCGCTGCCCAGCCGCGCCACCTCGACCGTGTCCTCGAATCCTTCCTCCGGCCCTACCCGGGGCACGGTTTCGGTCGGCGAGACCAGGGTGATCCAGATCCGCTCGCTCTGGAAGCGCCGCACCAGCGCCACCCGGCAGCGCTCGAAGAGCTCTCCCTCGGTCCGGGAGAGTCGGCAGGCGGCGGCGAAGGCACTGGGTAGACTTGCGAGCGTGGTCGGAGGAGGCGACGAACCCATGGCCTATAATACCTGTCCGCGGTGGTGGGTGGGAGCCGCGGATGACTGGCGCCGCCGCCCGTATCGGTTCTGCCCGTATCGGTTCTGCAACGACCGGTTGATTCTCCGGGCCCGACCTGTTAAACTGCGTCCTGGATCGAGACATAGCCCTTCGGGGCCCCAGGGATTTTTTGGGCTTTGTGGCCTGGGTGATGAAAACTGCTAAAGCTTCCAGTCCCGGCGAGCACCTGCTCAGCCGGGATTTGTGCTTCCGGTCCTCGAGATCCTTCCGGCGGCCGGCGCCCGAACCCGCCCGCCGAGCGAATCGGTCACGTATTGGAGCAGAAGATCCGCAGCCCGCGGAGCCGATTCCCACTGTTGGCAGCTCGCCTTCGCTTCCGGCAGCCGATACCCGTCCCCACCCTCACACGATGGATACACTCCGAAGGCGACGGTGAGGGTGTCGTCGGCGGCGATGGCCTGCCCCCCCGGCCCGCGGATGTCTCCTACCAGGCGGCTTCCCGAAGGTCTGCTCGGGTCGTAGGCAAAGCTCAGCCCCGACACCTGGAGGAAGCCTCCCTTGCCGAGCGAGGCCTCGGAGACTCCGTGCTCCAGGACCTCGCGCAGCCGCGCCAACCCCAGCGGAAAGGTCACCATGCGGGTTTCGTCGGCAAAGAGGAAGATTGATTCCAACTGGTAGTTGGACACCTCTCCCGGGGGGATGACGTCGTCCAGGCGCATGGAGCCGGCGTTGAGCAGAGCCACATCGGCCCCGGTTCCCGCCCGCACCGCGTCCGTCACCAGGTTTCCCAACGCCGACTCCTGGCGGCGCGACACGGCGTCGCGCGCGTCCATGCCGATTTCGGTGGTGGCCACCTTCCGTTCCGGTCCCAGCCGGTTCCGAAGGCTGTCGGACCACCGCTCCACCAGCGGCGCCACCAGCGTGTCCTCCGGCAGCCGGGAATCAATCCGTACCAACCCCACCGCCTGGCGCCACTTCTCCTTGCCGCCCCACAGGGTGACGAACTGGGCGGATCGGGCGTTGGCGTCGGCCTTGAGCAGGTGCCGCCCGGAGACGACGGAATCGTGCGCTTCGTGCTCGTGCCCCCCGAGGATCAGATCGAGCCGAGGCTCACGGGAGAGCAGGTTGCGGTCGGCCGCGATGGTCTGGTGGGTGAGCCCGACGATCAGGTCGGCCTCCATCTTTTCCAGGGTGTCTATGGCCTGGCGGGCGGCGCTGTCGGGGTCGGCACAGCGCACGTACCGCCGGTAGCTCCCGCTGAGTGTCAGACCGAACAATCCGACCAGGTGCCCGGAGACCGTCACCGTGTCCCAGGGCAGCACCTTGGGAAAGCGGCTCCCGTCCGCCAAGGTGCAGTTGCTGGAGAGCCACTTGAAGCTCGACGCGCCGATGCGGGCGACGAGGGTGTCGCGGTCGAGCTCGAACTCGTGGTTGCCGAAGGTGGCGTAATCCAGTTTGGCCGCGTTGAGCGCCTCCACCATCTGGCGCCCGCCGTAGTACTTGCTCAGCAGACTGGGGCTGAGGAAATCGCCGGCGAGCAGGAAGAGGACCGGTCCCTGGTCGGCCAGCCGGTTCCGCACGGTAGCCACGCGGGCCAGACCTCCGGTGCCGTCGGCCAGGGTGTCGGCCACATAGACGTCGTTGATGAGGAGAAAGCGGACCGGATTGAGCGGCTCGGGCGCCCTCGGCGCACCGACACAGCCCATCGCTCCAGCCAGCATGGCGCCCAGGGTCAGCCGTCTCACAGCTCCCCCTCGCTCCGCCTGAGGCTTCGCACCAGATCGGCGCTCATGATCCGGAGCTCCGACAGCATGTCCTTGCGCGGCCAGTCGGGCCGGCGCTCCAGGATTTCCAGCATCGAGCGATACCACCAGATGGTCTGCTCCGATCCGGCGCGGGAGACGGCCCGCAGGTACTCCACGCCCAGCCGCCGCAGGGCGGTGGCGGTGCTGCCGCAGCCGTGGATCTCGTCGGCGACGCAGATGTCGAGCGCCCGGGGCTCGGCGTTGGCCAGTTGGGTGAGATAATCCTGACGGCAAGCCTGCCAGGGCCGCTCACCGCCCCGCCGGTCATATTTGGGCTCGACGGCATCCTTGGCGATGGCCAGTGTCACCGGCCCGAATTTTTCGGAGATCTTCTGCTCCAGGGTAGGCCAGTCGTCGGGCGTGCTCTCCTCCAGCACGTGATGGACGATGCCGGCAACGATGGTCACCTGCTCGCAGCCGTACCGCGTGAGGACTATCGCCACGTTGGCCGGATGGGCCAGGTAGTCCATCCCGCTCCCTGCGGGAGCAACGGCACCGTGATACTTGGCGGCGAAGGCGAACGCGTGATTGATGCGGTCGGAGTAACCGTGCATGCTCTAGGGAATCCCGAGAAGCTTATGCGTCTGGAGGCTCAGTCGCCAGCGCGGATGACTGAGACAGTACTGGAGGGCGGCCTCGGTATTCGCCTGCCGGCGAGGGCCGTCCATCGGCTGCAGGAAGAAATGCCGGAACCGCAGATGGGTAAAGCGCTCGGGCTCGGCTCCCTCCTGCGGAAAGACCAGTTTGAGCTCGTCCCCTGCTTCGACCACCGGCGGGGCTCCGGCTTTGGGGCTCACGCAGAGCCAATCTACTCCCTCCGGCGGCGGCAGGGTGCCGTTGGTCTCCACGGCAACCTCGAAACCCTCCCGGTGCAGCGCGTCCAACAGCGGCTGGTCCAACTGCAGCAGCGGCTCGCCGCCGGTGCAAACGACGAACCGCCGCTCCGCCCCGGCCAACGGCCCCCATGCGCCCGACACCGCGCGGGCAAGCGCCGATGGCGAGCTGAACTTTCCGCCGCCGATTCCGTTGGTGCCCACGAAGTCGGTATCGCAGAACCGGCAGACGGCGTCGTGCCGGTCCTCCTCCCGACCGCTCCACAGGTTGCAGCCGGCAAAGCGGCAGAAGACCGCCGGCCGGCCGGCGTTGGCGCCTTCACCCTGAAGGGTGTAGAAGATTTCCTTGACGGCGTAGCTCACGCGAGCGCGGCCTGGTAACGCGCCGGGTCGGCAATCCCGGCTTCGCGGAATCCCTTGAGACGCAGGAGGCAGGCATCGCAGCGGCCGCAGGCGGCACCATCGGGGGCGGGATCGTAGCAGGTGGAGGTGAGCTCGAAATCCAACCCCAGCGCGAGTCCCTGAAGCACGATGTCGCGCTTGGAGAGGGCGATGAGGGGAGCGTGAATGATGACCCGCCCGCCTTCCACCCCGGCGCGGGTGGCGAGATTGGCCATCCGCTCGAACGCAGAGATGTACTCCGGCCGGCAATCGGGATAGCCGCTGTAATCGAGCGCGTTGGCGCCGATGAAGATGTCGCCGGCGCCAAGCACCTCGGCCCAGCTGAGCGCAAAGGAGAGAAAGATGGTATTGCGGGCCGGCACGTAGGTGGCCGGGATGTCCTGACCTATGCGCTCGGCCGGTGTGTCCTTGGGAACCGGGGTGTCGCCGGTGAGCGCCGACCCGCCGAACGCCCGGAGATCAATGTCGAGCGTCACGTGGCGCCGGATACCCAGCCGCTCCACCACCCGGCGTGCGGCCTCGAGCTCCAGCGCGTGGCGCTGGCCGTAGCGAAAGCTCAGCGCGTGCACGTCGAATCCGCGGCTCTGCGCGATGGCGGCGGTGGTGGTCGAGTCCATCCCGCCACTCAGCAGGACGACGGCTTTCGACTGGGGCATGACCGAATATAGACGGGCCGCTCAGGACGCGGCCGCTTGCCGCCCCAGCAGGAAACGCAGTGCTCCCTCCAGCGCCGGATGCCGGTGGCGATAGCCTGCCTCGACGAGTCGCCGCGGGATGACCCGCTGGCTGCCGAGCAGGGCGACGTCGGCCATCTCACCAAAGGCGAGGCGGAGGGCGGCGCCCGGCACCGGCACCAGAGCCGGCCGGCCCAGCACCCGGCCCAGCGTGGCGGCGAACTCCCGGTTGGTGACCGGCTCGGGGGCGGTGGCGTTCACCGGCCCCTCCAGGCTGTCGCTCAAGAGCGCGTGGTGCACGGCGCCGGCGGCGTCATCTATCGCGATCCAGCTCATCCACTGGTCCCCGCTTCCCAGCGGTCCTCCGCCGCCGAGCCGGAAGGCCGGCAGCATTCTGCCCAGGGCGCCGCCGGCTGGAGTGAGGATGATCCCGAAGCGCAGCAGTACGACTCTGATCCCGGCGGCCCGCGCCGGTTCGGTGGCTGCCTCCCACTCCGTTCCGACGGCCACCAGGAAATCGCTCGAAGCACCGAGCGGTGGGCTCATCTCGGTCAGAATCTCGCTACCGCGATCGCCGTACACGCCGATGGCCGACGCCGACACCAGCACCCGCGGCGGCCGCCGCATCCGGGCCAGAGTCTCAGCCAGGACGCGGGTGCCATCGGCGCGGCTCTCGCGTATCCGCCGTTTGCGCTCCCTGGTCCACCGGGCGCCGACGTTCTCACCCGCGAGGTGCACCACCGCGTCCACTCCCTCCAATTCCGCGGCGCCCACC
Organism: Gemmatimonadales bacterium; assembly: GCA_013813875.1. Taxonomy (GTDB): domain Bacteria; phylum Gemmatimonadota; class Gemmatimonadetes; order Gemmatimonadales; family GWC2-71-9; genus CAVVWJ01. The sequence continues at coordinate 8,982 of JACCQZ010000003.1, forward strand.
TGCCCGCCGGCAGGATCCCACCTGAGCTCACCTTCCCTCGGCGCACCGCGCACCAGCCGCGTCACCCGGTGCCCGCCGGTGCTGAGGAACGGCACCAGGGAGGAACCGAGCAGCCCGCTGGCGCCGGTCACCGCGACGTGAAGCCGAGCGTCGGGGAAACCTGCGTGAGCCGCGAGGTCCTCGCCCAGCAGAGCGTGGCGATAATCGAACATCCGCTCCAGCCGCGGCCGCACCAGCCACGGCGCGGCGGCCCTGCCCAGGATGCCGAACGGCGCGCGATATTCGACTCGGTCGGTGAGGCGGCATGCTCGCGCTCCAGCGGGCTCAAAGCGGTGGAGGTGAGTCCATTGGGAGAAAGGGCCCTCCAGCTGCTCGTCGGTGAACTGCCGTGAGGGGAGGTAGTCGCGATGGCGCGCCACCCAGCGGAAAGATGCCGGCCCGGCGCGAACCCGAAACACCGCCCGCCCGCCGTCTCTGATGCCGCCGCTCTGCTCCAGCACCTCCAATCGCTCCCACGGCGGCCAGAGACGCTCGAGGGCGCCCGGCCGCTCGTGCCAGGCAAAGGCGTCCTCGACAGAGGCGGGGAGGAGAACGCTGCGCTCGATGGT
>JACCQZ010000149.1 GCA_013813875.1 Gemmatimonadales bacterium
TCCGCTTGACCGTTCCGTACCGGCCCCGCGCCACCGCGTTGTTGATCAGGTAGGAGGCGGCGCTCGCGACGATCATGAGCACCCGCATGACGAAGATCCAGACCAGCAGCTGGACCTGCACCGCCTCGCCCTGCACCGCCAGCAGAATGAAAGAGATGAGGGCCACGCCGGTGACGCCGTAGGTCTCGAAGCCGTCCGCGCTGGGGCCGACCGAGTCGCCCGCGTTGTCGCCGGTGCAGTCGGCGATGACGCCCGGGTTGCGCGCGTCGTCCTCTTTGATGTTGAAGACGATCTTCATCAGGTCGGCGCCGATGTCGGCGATCTTGGTGAAAATGCCGCCCGCGATCCGGAGCGCGGCCGCGCCCAGCGACTCGCCGATGGCGAACCCGATGAAGCAGGCGCCGGCGTACGCGCCCGGAATGAAGAGCAGGATGCAGAGCATCAGGAAGAGCTCGACGCTGATGAGCAGCATCCCGATGCTCATCCCCGCCTTGAGCGGGATATCGTAAAGCGGGAAGGGTCTGCCGCGGAGACTGGCGAAGGCGGTGCGCGAATTGGCGAAGGTGTTGATCCGGATCCCGAACCACGCCACCCCGTAGCTGCCCGCGATGCCGATCAGGCTGAACAACAGGATGATCCCGACCCGGCTGGCCTCCATGTGCTGGAGCACGCCGAAGTAGAGGATGATCACCACCCCGATGAACGCCTCCAGGATGAGAATGAACTTGCCCTGGGTGATGAGGTAGGTCTTGCAGGTCTCGTAGATCAGCTCCGAGATCTCCCTCATGGACTCGTGCACCGGCATCCGCCGCAACTGGCCGTACATCACCAACCCGAACACGAGGCCCAAGGCGGAGATCACCAGCCCGGCCATGAGCAGGGACCGCCCGTCGAACGACCCGAACTGGACCTGGCTGAGATCGGGCACCACCAGGCTCGCCTCCCCGCCGCCGTGGCGGACGGGGGTGCCCTGGGCGGCGACGGCGGGGGCCAGCGCCATCAGCAGCGCGAAGACCGTGGGAAGGGTTCGACTGAACAGGGAAGCCATCCGGGTCATCATGGGTCTCCTGAAAGTGACGGGCTTACGCGAACGGATCACGCGATCAGTACGCGCCGATGGGACGGTGGGTGGGTTCCGCCTGCGTGTGCACCAGCGTCAGAAACCGCTTGGCCAGCTTGTCGGCCTCGCTCTCCCCGACCTGATCGGTCGCCACCGTCACCAGGGTGTAGTGGCCGCCCTCGGCTCCGGCGGTCACGCTCACCTGGCCGATGGCGCCGGAAAACTTGCGCCGGCGGGGCAGCTCCTCCAGCGGTCCCAGCCGGGCGCCGAAAAACCCGGTGGCAAGGGTGAGCACCGCGTCAGGGGGGAGGTGGGTACGGTGGAAGTATTTCATTGTCATCCTGAGCGGAGCGAAGGAGCCGTACCGCGAGGCATGTCCCCTTCGCTTCGCTCAGGGTGACAGTGACAGCCGCCCTCAATCATTCTGATAGTACTCGACCCCCAGATGGGTGATCGGCTCCTCCCCCATCAGGTAGCGCAACGTGTTCTTGAGCTTGGTCTGCTGAATGAAGAGATCGTGCTCGGGATAGAGGCCCGGCGCCACCTGGGGGCTCTTGAAGTAGAACGAGAGCCACTCCTGGATCCCGCTCCACCCCGCCCGCTGGGCCAGATCGAAAAAGAGCGCCAGGTCCAGCACCAGCGGCGCGGCGAGAATCGAGTCGCGGCAGAGGAAGTCAACTTTGATCTGCATCGGATAGCCCAGCCATCCGACGATGTCAATGTTGTCCCAGCCCTCTTTGTTGTCGCCCCGCGGCGGATAGTAGTTGATCCGCACCTTGTGGAAGATGTTTCCGTAGAGCTCGGGATAGAGCTTGGGTTGCAGGATGTACTCCAGCACCCCGAGCTTGGACTCTTCCTTGGTCTTGAAGCTTTCCGGATCGTCCAGCACCTCGCCGTCGCGGTTGCCCAGGATGTTGGTCGAGTACCACCCCGCCACGCCGAGCATGCGGGCCTTGAACATGGGCGCCAGGACGGTCTTGACCATGGTCTGGCCGGTCTTGAAGTCCTTGCCGCCGATGGCGACGCCCTGCTCCTTGGCCAGTTGCTCCATGGCCGGGAAGTCACAGGTCAGATTGGGCGCCCCATTGGCAAAGGGCACCTTCTCCCGCAGCGCGGCGTAGGCATAGAGCATGGACGGGGCGATGGAGGGGTCGTTGGTGTCCATTGCCTTCTCGAATGCATCCAGCGTCCAGTGCGCCGGGCCCGGGCTGATGAAGATTTCGGTCGAGGCACACCACACCACGACCATCCGATCGCATTTGTGACGCGCCTTGAAGTCGCGAATGTCCTGGCAGAGCGCCTCGGCCAGATCGCGCTTGGTCTTTCCGGTCTTGACGTTCTTCCCCTCCAGCCGCTTCACGTACTTCTGCTCGAACACCGCCGGCATCGGCTTCAGCGCCTTGAGGAAGTCGGCGATCGGCTCCAGGTGCTCGTGCCGGTCGAGCACGCCCGCGTGAACCGCCGCCGCGTAGGCATCGTCCGGTACCGGATCCCAGGCGCCGAAGACCAGATCCTCCAGATCGGCGAGGGGCACGAAGTCGCGGATGAGCGGTGACCGATTTTCGGTGCGCTTGCCCAGGCGGATCGTTCCCATCTGGGTCAGCGACCCGATGGGGCGGGCCGCACCACGGCGGATGTTCTCCACGCCGGCGATGAACGTCGTCGCTACCGCGCCCAAGCCGACGCAGAGCACCCCGAGCTTCCCCTTGGCCGGCGCCACCCGCCGGACGGTCTCTTGAGCCACCTGCTAGCGTCCTTTCGCGAGAGAATCCACGGTGGCCCGTTCGACGTTTCGCGGCCGCGAGCCCGGACCCGCGGCGTCGGCATGCCGGTAGACGTAGACGAAGCGTTGAATCACCGTGATGATCGAGGCCGCGGCCAGCAGGGCGACGAGTCCCTCCAGCACCAATGCCCTGGGCCCCGCTCCGACCACCAGCGAGGCGACGCCGAGACCCAGTATCCGCTCGGCCCGCTGGGCGATCCCCACCTTGCAGTCGAGTCCGAGACCCTCGGCCCGGGCTCGGGCATAGGAGACCAGGAGCGAGCTCAGGATCGCCACCATGCAGATGATGGTGGCCGGAACCCGGTAGGCCACGTCCGGCGCGGTCAGCAGAAAGGCGCCGATCCCGATGAAGGTGGCTCCATCGCCCACCCGGTCGAGGGTGGAGTCGTAGAAGGCGCCGAACCGGGTGGCCATCGCGCTGCCCCTTGCCACCTGACCGTCGAGCGTGTCGGCGACTCCGCTCGCCAGCAGCAGCGCGCCCCCCAGCCTGACCTCGCCCAAGGCGTAGGCGACGGCCGAGACCAGTACCAGTCCGGTTCCCACCGTGGTGATGCTGTTGGGCCGCACGCCGGCCCGGATCAGCCGCTCCACCAACGGGTTTACCGCGGCGTAAAAGGGCTTCTCCAGCGCACCCAGCAGCTTCACTGTCGTGTCGGTCCTCAGCAGGAGCCCAGGGGAGGTTGAGCGGACCCAACTAATTGCCGGGCGAAAGGATAACCGTCAAAACCGGTTAGGGCAATTACAGGGCGAGCGCACCGGAGGGGTAGCCGAGTCAGCTCCCCCCATCCTCGTAGAGGAGGAAGGGCCGGCGTCGGATGTTGAAGCGGGCCAGGTGGCTCCCCCAGCTGCGAACGATCACCGCCGGATCCGATCCGCCCTCGATCGCCTGCCGCAGCACCGCCGTTCCGGCCAACCGGTCAAAATGCTTGGGGATCCAGGCGAACGCGCCGCCGTGATGGATGCGGAGCGAGGTCAGCAGGTGGACGGCGGTGGCCGTCGGGTCGTAGGTGTCCCGGTCGGTCATTTCCAGGCGGATGCCATAGAGCAAAGTGTCGGCATACTTGCCATCTCCCGGCCGAGCGGGAGTGAAGGTGACCCCGTAAAACCTGACCCCGGGAAGATCCTGGTTTCGTAGCCATACCAGCACGGCGGCCGTATCCAGCCAGGGCGCCCCGATCTGCTGGAACGCCGCATCCGACCCCCGGCCCACCGACAGGTTGGTCCCCTCGAACAGGCAGGTTCCGGGATAGTGATACAAGCTCTCCAGCGAGCGCAGATTGAGACTCGGGGGGATGAACGGCAGCCCGGTCCGGTCTAACGGCACCGGCCGCTTCCAACCGGCGACCGGCACCACGGTAAGGTTCACCTTGATGCTCAGGTCGGTGGCGGCGAGGCGGGCCAGCTCGCCCAGCGTCATGCCGTGCCGCATCGGCATGGCGAGCTGCCCGACGGTGGTAATGAACGCCGGCTCCAGTACATTCCCCTGCACCAGCCCGCCGATCGGATTGGGCCGGTCCAGCACGACCACGTCAACTCCACTCCGGCCCGCCGCCTTCATCACCTCGATCGTGGTGAAGAGCCAGGTGTAATAGCGCGCGCCCACGTCCTGGAGATCCACCAGCATCACGTCAATTCCCGACAGCATCTCGGGCGTAGGGGCGGAAGTCCGGCCGTAAAGACTGTAGATTGGTAGGCCGGTGGCTGAATCAACCGACGACGCGACGGCCTCGCCGGGCTCGGCCACCCCACGGAACCCGTGCTCGGGGCTGAACAGTGCCACGAGGCCGACACCGGCCGCGCGTAGTCGAACCACGTCGCTGATTCCGCCCGCATCCACGCCGGACTGATTGGTCACCAGACCAACTCGCCGGCCGCGGACCAGGCTCATGCTGTCGGCGAGCAGAACCTCGATTCCCGGGCGCACGCTGCCCGGCGCGGCGGCACCGGCGGGCCCTGAGGCAGCGCAACCCAGCGACCATCCGCAGAGTCCCAGCAGAACGAGAGATCTGTGCACCCCAAGTACCTCGCGATGGTGGTGGTAACGCTTGCTGCCTGTGGGCCGGCGCCGCGGGTGGCGCCGCCACAACCCTCCCGGTTTCCGCCGCGCGCGCCGGAGCTGGCCGAGCTCAGCACCGACGGCATCATCGGCTCGCTCAGCGTGCGCGACAAGATCGCCCAGCTGGTGATGCCCTGGATTCCGGGCACCTACGCCGCGTACGATGACGAGGCTTTCACCCGGATGCAGGGTTGGGTGGACTCGCTGCACGTAGGCGGGATCATCGTGTCGGTCGGCTCCCCGCTGGACATCGCCGCCAAGCTCAACCGACTGCAGCAGCGCTCCGAGCTTCCGCTGCTCGTCGGCTCGGACCTCGAAGGTGGCACCAGCTTGAGGTTCAGCGGTGGAACGCCGTTCCCACCCAATATGGGCGTGGGTGCCACCGGGAGCGACTCCGCCGCCTACGAGCTCGGCCGGGTAACCGCGCTGGAAGGCCGGGCGGTGGGCATTCACCTCGCCTTCGCTCCGGTGGCGGACGTCAACAACAATCCCGCCAACCCGATCATCAACACCCGCGCCTTCGGCGAGGATCCGGCGGAAGTGGGGCGGCTAGTCGCGGCCCAGATCCACGGCCTGCAGGAACACGGGATGCTGGCCACGGCCAAGCACTTTCCCGGGCACGGCGACACCGGCACCGATTCGCACATCGCCCTGCCGGTCATCACCGCGCTGTGGGGCCGACTCGATTCGGTGGAGCTGGTGCCGTTCCGGGCAGCCATCGGCGCCGGCGTCCAGGTGGTCATGTCCGCGCACATCGCGCTGCCCGGGATTGACGCCGGCCGGGTACGGCCCGGCACCGTGGTGCCGGAGATTCTCACCGGCATTCTCCGCGACTCATTGGGCTTTCGAGGACTGGTGGTGACCGACGCGCTCAACATGGCGGGTGTGGCCGGCGCCTACGGCGCCCAGGCCGCGGTGCGCGCCTTCCTGGCCGGCGCCGATCTGCTGCTGCAGCCGGCCGACCCCGGCGAAGCCATCGAGGCGATGGCCGCCGCCGTCGCGCGCGGAGAGATCACCGGCGAGCGGCTCGACCGCTCGCTCCGCCGAGTGCTCGAGGCCAAGCGAGAGCTCGGCCTCTTCGAACAGCGCACGGTGCCGCTCGACAGCATCCCGGCCGTGGTGGGGACGGCCCGGTTCCTGGCCGAAGCCCAGCGGATGGCCGCCCGGTCTGTCGTGATGGTGAAGGACGTGGGCGGCACGGTCCACAGCCTCAAGCGGACCCGGCCGGCGCTGGGCCTCGTCGCTTACGCGGAAGACGACAACCGCACCGCCGGCGCCGCGCTCGCCGCGGAGCTGCGGGCCCAGGGATTCGCGGTGAACACCTTCAGGCTGGGTCCGGCAAGCGGCCAGTCAAGCTACGACTCGGCCTTTGCCGTGCTGGGACGGGGCACGGTGGCGCTCTTTGCCACGGCCGACCGCCCCACCGCCGGGCGCGGGATCGGGGTTCCCGACCGCCTCATCGCGCTCATCAGCGACGCGGCACGCAGCCGCCCGACCATTCTCGCTTCACTGGGCAACCCTTACCTCATCTCCCGGCTGCCCGAGGTGGGCTCCTACCTCATCGGATGGCGGTCCAATCCCGTCACCGAACGGGCCATGGCCCGCGCCCTTGCCGGCGCGGCGCCGATTACCGGCAAGCTCCCCATCTCCATCCCGCCTGACTATCCCCGCGGCTGGGGAGTGCAGCGTCGGGCACCCTGACCACCGGCCTTCAACTTCTCAGGGGTCTTCGATGCATCTCGTTTTCTCCGACTGGCTGGTCATCGCGCTCTACTTCGTCGTTTCGGCCGCCATCGGGCTGGCCTACACCCGGAGGGCGGGACAATCCCTGGCCGACTACTTCGTCTCCGGCCGGTCGCTCCCCTGGTGGCTCGCCGGCACCTCGATGGTGGCCACCACCTTCGCGGCCGACACCCCTCTCGCGGTCGCCGGGCTGGTGGCCAAGTACGGCGTGGCGGGGAACTGGCTCTGGTGGAATGGGGCCTTCTCCGGAATACTCACCGTCTTCTTCTTCGCCCGGCTCTGGCGCCGCGCCGGCGTGCTCACCGACGTCGAGTTCGCGGAGCTGCGCTACGGCGGCCGCCCGGCGGCGGTGCTGCGGGGCTTTCGCGCGCTCTATCTGGCGCTGCCCATCAACCTCATCATCATGGCGTGGGTCACCCGCGCCATGGTGACGATCCTGCAGATCAGCCTGGACGTCGATCCCTGGAGAGCGGCGATCCTCCTCTTCGGGGTCACCGCGATCTACAGCGTTTTCTCCGGCCTCTGGGGTGTCATCGTCACCGACGTCTTCCAGTTCGTGGTGGCCATGGGCGGCTCCATCCTGCTGGCGGTGCTGGCGGTGCAATCGGTCGGCGGACTCGATTCGCTGCAGAGCCAGGTCGCCGCCCACTACGGCTCGGCCGAGAACGCCTTCAGCATCCTCCCGCCGACCGACCAGGCCTGGCTCCCCCTCTCGACGCTGCTGGTATTTCTCGGGGTGCAGTGGTGGGCCGCCTGGTATCCGGGCGCCGAGCCGGGGGGCGGCGGATACATCGCCCAGCGCATTCTCTCGGCCCGGGACGAGCGGCACGGTCTGCTCGCGACTCTCTGGTTCAACATCGCCCACTACGCGCTCCGGCCGTGGCCCTGGATCCTGGTGGGCTTCGTGGGAGCGCTCCGCTATCCGGGGCTCGCCAACCCGGAAGAAGGCTACGTGCGGGTGATGGTGGATATCCTCCCCTCTCCGTTCAAGGGGCTGTTGC
>JACCQZ010000072.1 GCA_013813875.1 Gemmatimonadales bacterium
CGAGCTCCTATCATGCGGTGCCCCGCGCGACGCAGGACGTAGACCTGGTGATCGCGCCAACCCGGCAGCAACTGCAGCAGCTGGTCAAGGCATTACCCGTGAGCGAATACTACGCGGACGAAACGGCGGCGTTGGAGGCCTATGACACCGAGTCGCTCTTCAACGTCATTGACCTCGCCACAGGGTGGAAGATCGACTTCATCATCCGTAAGTCTCGGCCATTCAGCAGACTGGAGTTCGAACGCCGCCGGCGGGTAGACTTTGAGGGTAGCCAGCTATTCATCGCCACGGCCGAGGATGTGGTTCTCTCGAAGTTGGAGTGGGCAAAGTTGGGGGCCTCCCAGCGTCAGATCGAGGACGCTGCAGCCATCCTGCGGATTCGAGCGGACGAAATAGAGCTTCCTTACATTGAGAAGTGGGTCGTAGAGCTCCAGCTGCAGACTGAGTGGAACGCCGCACGGCAGCGTGCCGGCGTGGGCCCTGGCTGAGTGTTCGGGTGAAGATTGCAGCCAGCCAACTTTCCGCACTTATCACTTGCCACCCACTAAGAACTAAGCACTCAGAACTAAGCACTCCAGTTTCGAAGCACTCTCACTCCTCCACAATCTCCGCCCGACTTTCCTCCTTCCACTCCGGCCGCTCCCGGGCATTCGCCACCTCCAGCCCGAGATACAACAGCAGCTTGAGAATCCTTGCTTCCTTCTCGCTGCCGATCTTCTCCGGGGAGTCGCTCACCTCATGGTAATCCTCATGGACCCCGTTGAAGAAGAAGAGGATCGGGACCCCCTTCCGGGCAAAGTTGTAGTGATCCGAGCGGAAGTAGAAGCGCTCCTCCGGCCAGCGGTCGTCCACCGCCTTCATCCGCAGCTCCGGGTGGGCTGCGTTCACCCGGTTGAGGGTGGCGCCGAGATCGGAGTGCTCCTTGCCGATGGCCACGATGGTGTCCTCCCAGTTGCGGCCGATCATGTCAATGTTGATGTTGGCCACGATCTTCTCCAGCGGCACCGTGGGGTGCTCGCTATAGTAGCGGCTGCCCCAGAGACCTTTCTCCTCTCCGCTGACCGCCAGGAAGACGATGGAGCGCTTGAGCTGCACGCCCGGCCGGCTGAATGCCTCGGCCAGCTCGACCAGTCCCGCCGTTCCCGAGGCGTCGTCGTCGGCGCCGTTGTTGATGCTGTCGGCCTTGCCCGGCGTGATGCCGATGTGATCCATATGCGCGGAGTACACCAGATACTCGTCTTTGAGCGCCGGATCCGATCCCTCCACGATGCCGACGGTATTCGGCGCGGTGAGCGCCGAAAGAACCGAGTCTTTGAGCTCCACCCGCACGGTGAGCCCGGGCAGATTCCGCACCACCGGCCCTCCAACCTTGCGGACCTCGGTGGTGTTGACCCTGGCGGCCCGAAGTACCGCCGGCAGCACCGCCTCGCTCACCTCGATGAACGGTGGGCTCACCATCTGGAGGTCAATGCCGACCCGTTCCTGGGCTTGGCGCGGTACCCGGCCGGCAAAGCTGGCCGAGTCGAGGTTGGAGAGCTGGATGACCGCTTTCGGCGCCGCGAGGCGAATGGCGCGACCCACCTGCGCCGCGTTCTGAGGAATGGGCGCTGAGTAGTCGGAAACGTAGATCACGATTTTGCCGGCGAGCGCCATCTTGTCCACGTCGTCCGGCGCGACCCGCCCGCCAACCAAAATGGCGGGCCCGGTGATCGGCTGATCCGGAATGTTGCCTTGGTTGTAACGGGCGCTCTGGTCGAGCCGGGCCGACACTGACCTGCCACCGGCCGTGAACATCACCCGTGACCGAGCCAGATCGAGCTTCCGCTTGGAAATCGGGTAGCGCTGGAACCACGTGCCCCGATCTCCACCGGGCTTCAGTCCAGACTCGCGGAACTGATCGGCGATATACGTCGCCGTGAGCTCGAGCCCGCGGCTGGGCGTGTCGCGGCCCAGCATGGAGTCATCGGCGATGATCCCGATCCTGCGGCTCACATCCGCCGCGGTGATCGTGGCGGCGGCCCCGGCGGCGGTCGGGCGCATCTGGGCCGCAAGCGGGCTCGCGGCGAGGAGAAGGACCCAGCCAAGGGTACGGCGATGCATTCTGTAATCCTGGTAGAGGCTGGTGGAACGGCTCAGTCCCGCTCCACGATCTGCCGGTAGCTCTCGGGAAACCAGCGCGGACGCTCGGGGTCGTTGGCTACTTCGGTACCGAGGTGGAACAGCAGTCTGACCAGTCGCGAGGCCTTCTCGGCGTCAATCCGGTCCGCCGCATCGGTCGGCTGATGATAGTCGGGGTGGGTCCCGCTGGTGAAGAAGAGGATCGGGACGCCTTTCCGCGCGAAGTTATAGTGGTCCGACCGGTAGAAGATGCGCTCCTCCGGCCAGCGGTCGCGGATCGGCGCCATGCGAAGCTCAGGATGGTCGGCGACGACCTGCTGCAAGGTGCTCGCCAGGGTGGACTGCTCCAGCCCCACCGCGATCACCGAATCGGGCCAGTTGCGGCCGATGAGATCCATGTTGAGATCGGCTACGATCTCCTCCAGCGGAACCGTGGGATGCTCGGTAAAGTACGCGCTGCCCCAGAGTCCCTTCTCCTCACCACTGGGAACCAGGAACAGCAGCGAGCGCCGCGGCCGCGCCCCCGGCTGGGAGAATGCCTCCGCCAGCTCGAGGAGACCCGCCAGCCCCGATGCATTGTCGTCGGCGCCGTTGTTGATGCTGTCCGCTCGGCCGGGGGTTATGCCGATGTGATCGGCGTGAGCGGAGAACGCCACGTACTCGCGGCGCAACAGCGGATCGCTTCCCTGGAGCACCGCCACCACGTTCGGCGCCTGGGCGCGTTCCAGATAGCGTGGGGCCAACCGGATACTCACCCGCAGGCCGCTCGTTGCGGTGATCCCGGCGCGCTCGCCGCTTCGCAGCCGCTCCGGGTCAATGCCGGCCGCCTCAAGCACGGCCCCCAGCACGCGCTGGTGCACCTCGATCACCGGCGCGCTGCCTTCATCGAGGAAGTCGGGAGTGAGCTTGGGCTCGGCCGCCGTTTCGAGGCGCCGGGCAAAGGCTACCGAGTCGCGGTTGGACAGCAGGACGACAGCCCGCGCCCGCGCCGCAATCTCGTCTACCCGGTCGCCGAGGTCCGAAGGCAGCGGGCGGGTGTAGTCGAGGGCCAGCAGCACGATGCGGCCCTCGAGTCGGCGGCTCTCGGCCATCTCCGTCG
>JACCQZ010000087.1 GCA_013813875.1 Gemmatimonadales bacterium
CATCGCCGACGGCTGCATCATCAACGATGCCCTGATCGAGCATTCGCTGGTCGGGGTCCGGAGCCGGATCCAAGCCGGCGCCACCATCCGCGATTCGCTCCTGATGGGACAGGACTATTACGACACCCCCGAGCGGGCGCCCGCCCCGGGTGCCCCCACGATGGGGATCGGCCACGGCACCTGGATCGAGCGGACCATCGTGGACAAGAACGCCCGTATCGGGGACGGGGTGCGGGTCACGCCGGAAGGCAAGCCCGCCGAGTTCGACGGGCCCAACTTCTACCTGCGCGACGGGCTGGTGATCATCCCGAAGGGTGCCGTGGTGATGAGCGGGACCGTCATCTGAGTGCCCCCGTTTCCTTGAAGTGAGTCCGGGGGAGGGGCATATTTCTCGAAGTATGCCCTTCCCTGCCTCCCTCTATTCCGGCGCCGTGTTTCTCTCCGGCGTCCGCACCGGCTTCGGCGCCTTCGGTGGCGCGCTCAAGGACCAGAGCGCCACCGATCTGGCCGTGGTCGCCGCCCGAGGCGCTCTCGACAAGTCCGGGGTTGACCCGCAGGACGTGGAGCACGTCGTCTTCGGTAACGTACTCCAGACCTCCGCCGACGCCCCCTATCTCGCGCGCCACGTGGGCCTTCGGGCCGGGCTTCCGACGGAGGTTCCTGCCGTCACCGTCAATCGCCTCTGCGGCTCGGGATTCGAGGCAGTGATTCAGGGCGCCCAGCAGATCCTGCTGGGCGAGTCCCGGGTGGTGCTCGCCGGCGGCACCGAGTCCATGAGCCAGGCTCCCCACGTGGTGCGGGGTGCGCGCTGGGGCCTGCGACTGGGACCGGCCGCGCCCCTGGAGGACACTCTCTGGGAGGCGCTGCGCGATTCCGGGTGCGGGCTGTCCATGGCCGAGACGGCGGAGAATCTGGCGCAGAAGTATGGCATCGCGCGGGAGGCAGTGGATGCCTACGCTGCCCGGAGCCAGGCTTGCGCCAAGGCGGCCTGGCAGAGCGGCGCGTACGCCGCCGAGCTGGTTCCCGTCATGCTCAAGAACCGAAAGACCCGGCAGGAAGAACCGTGGGCCGGCGACGAGCACATGCGGCCGGACACCACCCCCGAGGCGCTCGCCAAGCTCTCCCCTCACTTCAAGAAGGACGGCGTGGTAACGGCCGGAAACGCCTCCGGCATCTGCGACGGGGCCGCGGCGCTGGTCATGGCCGGCGAGCGATTCGCCTCCGAGCGCGGGCTCCGTCCTCTCGGCCGACTCCTCGCTTGGGGGGTCGCCGGGGTGGACCCGCGCATCATGGGGATCGGCCCGGTGCCGGCGGCGCGGCGCGCGTTGGAGCGGGCCGGCCTGCAACTCGAGCAGATGGATCTCGTCGAGGTCAACGAAGCGTTCGCGGCCCAGTATCTCGCGGTGGAGCAGGAGCTGGGACTCGAGCGGGAGCGCACCAACGTGGACGGCGGAGCCATCGCCCTGGGCCATCCGCTCGGCGCGAGCGGCGCCCGGATCACCCTCCACCTGCTGCACGCGCTTCGCCGGCGGGGTGGCCGCTATGGGCTGGGGAGCGCCTGCATCGGCGGGGGCCAGGGGGCCGCTGTGATCGTGGAAGCCTTCCCGGCATGAGAACGAGACCATGGAGCTCCTGATCCCGGCGTTGGCCGTTCCCGTCGTCTATTCCTTTCTCAGCCTTCGGGTGCTGCGGCAGTACGAGCGGGGGGTCTCTTTCTTTCTCGGACGGTTCTGGGGAACCAAGGGGCCGGGATTGATCTTTCTCCCGGCGGGGTTCGCGACGCAGAAGCGGGTGTCGCTCCGCATCGTGGCCATGGACATCCCGCCGCAGGACGTGATTACCCGGGACAACGTCTCGGTCAAGGTAAACGCCGTGCTCTACATGCGGGTGACCGACCCGGCCAAGGCGGTCATCGTGATCGAAGATTACCTCTACGCCACCAGCCAACTGGCCCAGACCACGTTGCGCTCGGTCATGGGTGAGGTGGAGCTGGACGAGCTGCTCTCCGACCGGGAAAAGATCAACGCGGTGCTCAAGAAGATCATTGACGAGCGCACCGATGCCTGGGGGATCGAGGTCTCGGCTGTCGAAGTAAAAGACGTGGATCTTCCCGACCAGATGAAACGCGCCATGGCGCGCCAGGCCGAGGCGGAGCGGGAGCGGCGGGCCAAAATCATCGCCGCCCAGGGTGAGCTGCAGGCCTCCGAGACGCTGGCGCAGGCGGCCCGCACGCTCGCCACCGAGCCCACGGCACTGCAGCTGCGCTACCTGCAGACCGTCACCGAGATCGCGGCGGAGAACAACTCCACTACCATCTTCCCGATCCCGATAGAGCTGTTCCGCCCATTCCTCAACAACCTGGCCCCCCGGCCGGCTCCCCGGGTGAACGAAGCCGAGCCGGCGGGCCCCGCGCTTCCATCCGGCGACCTCTCCAATCTGATGTCCCAGCTTCGGCTCGACGCCGCACGGGCGCCCCAGGAATAACATGGCTGACGGCACGCCGGCCCTGGCCCGAATTGACCGGGCCGCGCTCGAGCGAATCATTCACCGCGCGGCCGAGCTGCAGACCTCCGAGCGGGAGATCGGCGAGAGCCTGACCTCCGACGAGGTGATGGCGCTCGGCCGCGATGTGGGCATCCCGGGCCGCTATCTCCAGCAGGCGTTGCTGGAAGAGCGGACCCGGCTGATCAGCACGGCGCCGGCGGGGCTTTGGGAGAAGGTGGCCGGTGCCGCGCAGGTGACGGCTCAGCGGGTGGTGCGCGGAGAGCCCGCGGCGGTCGAGCGGAGACTGCTCCGCTGGGTCGAGCAGCACGAGCTGCTCTGCGTGCAGCGGCAGCAGCCGGGGCGGATCACCTGGGAGCCCGTCAGCGGGCTGCAATCCGCCATCCGCCGTTCCACCGCAGCACTCGGCGCCGGCAAGCGGCCGTTCATGCTCTCGCGCGCCGATACCGTCGCGGCCACCATCCTCGCGCTCGAGCCCGGCTGGACCCAGGTGGTGCTCACCGCGAGCGCGCGCAAGGCCCGCGGCGGGTACATGGGAGGCGGCGCCGCTTTCGCCACCGCGGGAGTGGCCGGAAGTGCCGTGCTCATCGTGCTCGGCGCTTTCGTGCCGGTGGCGTTACTCCCGCTGCCGGTGGCACTGGGACTCGGTTACGGCCTCACCCGCCGGTACGGCCCGCTGCTCGCGCGCATCCAGCTTGGCCTCGAGCGCGCCCTCGACGAGCTGGAGCAGGGCAGCACCAAGCCGGAGCACCAGTTGCCGCCCCCGACAACCGGGTTCCTCAATCTGCTGGCGAGCGAAGTCAAGAAGGCGCTAGGTTGACGCATGGCCAACGACCAGAGCTCTCCCCGATGGTGGCAGACTGCCCCAGGGCTCCTGACCGCGGGCGCGGCATTCGTGGCGGCGGTCTCGGGATTGATCGGCGGACTGAATCAGATCGGCGCCTTCGATCGCTTGAAGGATGATACGCCCATGCCTCCGCCGGCAGCGAGCGCGCCGGTGCAGAAGGTGGAGACCGGCAGGCTGAGCGCGAAGGACACCGCGGCGCCGGAGATCACCACGCCGGTGGCCGCGGCACCGAAGAGCTCGGTGACGAGGCGGTCGAGCGGGACGGTTATCGAGCTCGCGTCGGGAGCTCGGGTCTGCAGCACCATGAGTCAGCCGGGCGACCGATTCAACGCGACCGTGGTGGTACCGGTGGCGGGCAGCAACAACCTGCAACTTCCGGTGGGCTCGGCGGCGGTTCTCGCGGTTACCCGGCTGGAGGCACCCACCTTCATCGGCGTCCGGGTGGATTCGATCGTGTACGGCGGGAGATCGTTTCCGGTGGCCGGCGCAAACGCTCGACCGCAGCGTGAGTTCGTCGCCGGGGCCAGCCAGAGCGGCGTGGGGGTCGGCGCCTGCATACCCGCCGGCGGGCGGATCACGGTCACGCTGACGGCGCCGGTCTCGATCGGGCGGTCGTGATCACGACCGTCGGCGTGCTCGGCTGCGGGCTCATGGGGAGCGGTATCGCCCAGACCGCCGCGGCCGCGGGATTCACCACCGTCGTTCGCGATGTAAATGACGCACTCCTCGACCGGGGCCGCGCCGGCATCACCAAGTCGCTGGACCGGCTGACCGAGAAGGGCAAGCTGCACCCCGGCATCCGGGATAGCGCCCTCCAGCGCCTCTCCTTTACGACGGACGTCTCCGCCCTGCGCGACTGCGGGCTGGTAATCGAAGCGGTCACCGAAGATCTCGCGCTCAAGAATGCCCTCTGGCGCGAGCTCGACGGCCTCTGCCCGGCCGCGACCATCTTCGCCTCCAACACCTCCAGCCTCACCATCGGTGAGATGGCCGCGGCCACCTCCCGCGCCGACCGCTTCGTCGGACTGCACTTCTTCAACCCGGTACCGCTGATGCCGCTCGTCGAGGTGGTCCGGGCGGTGACCACCTCGCGCGAGACCTTCGAGCGGACCACGGACTTCGCCCGGCGCCTGGGCAAGGAGCCGATCGCCGCGCGAGACAGCTCCGGCTTCATCGTGAACCTCCTGCTGGTGCCCTTCCTGCTCGACGCGGTGCGGGCGCTGGAGCGGGGCATCGCCTCGGCGGCCGACATTGATCGTGGAATGCAGTTGGGCTGCGGCCATCCCATGGGGCCGCTGACCCTGCTCGATTTCATCGGTCTCGACACCGTGGTGCGCATCGCGGAGATCATGTTCGACGAATACCGTGAGCCTCGGTATGCCCCGCCTCCACTGCTCCGGCGGATGGTGGTTGCCGGGCTGCATGGCCGCAAGAGTGGACGGGGATTTTATGATTATGCGGCCAATCCGCCGGTTCCCGTTGATCTAGGACTCTGAGGAGACCCGAATGCTCGGTTACGATTGGGCCCGACTGCATGCAGCCCTCAACGACCTTCCCGTGGCCTTGCTGCTCGCCGTCGTGCTCTTCGACCTGCTGGCCGCGGTCGCTCGGCGCAGCTCCTTCCGGCAGGTCAGCTTCTGGACTTTGATGATCGGCGCGCTCGGCGGAGTGGCGGCGGTGCTCTCGGGGCTGCAGGCGGAAGAGGTCATTCCCCATGGCGGCGCGGTGCACCAAGTGATGGAGACCCACGAGCTGCTGGCGTTCGTCACGCTGGGAATCTTCGCGGTCCTGGCCCTCTGGCGGCTCTTTCGGGAGAACCGGATGGGTGCCGCCGAGCGCTCGTTGGCTCTTGCACTGACCGTGGGAGGCGCCGGTGTGTTGATCGCGACCGGGCTGTACGGCGGCCGGTTAATGTTCGATCATGCGGCTGGGATTTCTACCGAAGTGCTTCAGGCGGAGGCGCGCCAGCGCGGCGAAGGGCACCAGCATGCTGAAGGTGAAGCGCACGGGGAGGAGGGAGGGCACGACTATGCAGCTCCCGCCGACACCGGGGTAGCCGCGCAGCCTGCCGCGGAGCATGTGGATCCGCCGGGCACCCCGCCGCACGGGCACTGAGCGTGATCCAGCGCGGCATGATCAAAGGCTCGTTCGGGATGGCACTGGCGGCAGCGGCGGCTTGCCAGCCGAACACCACGCGGCCGGCTTTCGGGCCACAGCCGGAGGCGGCGGCCACCGAGATCCGGCTCCCGGTGCGCGAGGCCACCCGGCAGCTTGCTCTGGCATTGCGGTCCGACTCGATTCCCGCGGCCGTGGTGCGCGAGCGCGATGGATACATCGAGACTGTGTGGTTCGACGCTTCGTCCGGTCAGCCGACCCGGCGCCGGCCCATCGGGGCGGAGATCGTGCGGGTGAGGGCCTGGGCCGACCCCGCCCGCGCTGGAAACTCGCTGCTCACCGTCGAGACCCTCTACCGCCCACTGGCCGATCCGTCGCTGCCCGAGCGTGAGCTCGACCGGCAGGTGGCTCGCAACCATCCCATAGCCTTGAAGGTCGAGGGTGCGCTGCGGCAGCTGCTCGAACGTTACGGCGGGCCGCCGCCCCCTGAGGTGCAGCAGCCCGCCGATGTGCCGTCTGAGGCAGGGGAGGACATAGAGTCAGGCGAGGATCTGGGAGGAGACGAGTCGTCACCCTGAACGAAGTGAAGGGGGCATAGTCGGGTCATGTCCCCTTCGCTCCGCTCAGGGTGACAAACGGAACCTCACACCACGTAGGCCCTCACCCATTCCTCCAGCTGCCCCAGGTTGAGGACCGCGTCTTTGCAGGGTCCCGCCGGCAGCGTCATAGTGAGGCCCAGCACCGGCACCTTGCCCGCCACGTCGTGCAATCCGCTCACCATGTCCCGTTCGCAGGCCACCGCCACCACGGCGCGAGGCCGGCGCTCGCGAATTACTCGCCGGGCGAGCTGGCCTCGGGTGGCCACGAACACCGGCACTCCGTACTTGCCCGCGATCCCCAGTACTCCGTCGAGAGTATCCTTGGAGAGGCAACGCGGAATGAGCAGCAGCAGCTCCCCCTTACCCACCTTGCGTCCCCGGAGCAGCGCGAGCGCGTTGTAGACCTTGACCGAGGCGTTCTCCACCCAGTCACGCCGGCCGAACCGCCCGGCCACTCGCGACGTCAACCGCATCAGCCGGAGGAAGGGCCCCCGCTCGGCGAGGCGCTCCGGCAAGAGCGCGCGGCCGGTCTGGAAGGAAGCCAGAAGCACTCCCCACCAGCACCAGAGCACGACCGCGCCGACAGCGAGGGCCATCCAAAGCGCGGAGGGAATGACGGGATGCAGCGTGGCCAGACGGGGACCGAGCAGAAAGAGCGCCAGCGCGAGAATGCCAAGTCCCGCCGCCAGGGCCAGCGCCGACCAGCCGAAGAAGAGGGCCGGCGAAGAGTCGTAGTCGCCCCGGTTGGGAAGGGGCCGTCCATCCCACTCATCCCATTCGTGGCCCAGGCGCCGGTCCACGTCAATGTGGATGAGCTGGGCTCGGGGAGTCTCCGGCATAGGAAGTCAAGATAGTTAGCTTTGGGCGATGCTGCCTCCCCCAGGGATTCGGGGTCTCTTCCGCACCGACCCTCGCGCCCGTGCGGCGTATGCCGAGGCCGCGGGCATCTATCGCATCATTCCGGCCGCCGTCGCGCTCCCCGCCGATCGTCAAGACCTGGTATCGCTGGTGCGCTGGGCCGCCGCGCACCGGGTGGCTCTGGTTCCGCGCGGCGCCGGCAGCGCGATGGGTGGTGGCAATGTCGGTGACGGAGTCGTGGTGGACCTTACCAGCCTGCCCCGCCGGCTCGACGTTGATCCCTCCCGGCAGGCGGCCATCACCAGCGCGGGCGTCACCCTCGCCGAGCTCAACGCCGTGGCCGGACTGCACGGTCTCCGGCTGCCACCCGATCCCTCGAGCGGACGATGGGCCACGCTCGGGGGAATGGCATCCACCAACGCTGCCGGTGCCCGGTCGGTGAGGTACGGCAGCGTACGCCGCTGGGTTCAGGCCGTCGAGCTGGTGATGGCGGATGGGGAAGTCGTCGAGCTGCGCAGAGGAGAGAGAGCCCCATCTGCCGCGGGCCTGCAGCGCTTCGAGGCGGAGATTCTTCCGGAGATACGCTCGGCGGAGCGACTCATCGTGGAGCGGTTTCCCAAGACCAGGAAGAACTCCTCGGGATATGCCCTGGACGCCTATCTGGCCTCGGGAGATCTGCTCGACCTGGTAATCGGAGCTGAGGGAACGCTCGGCCTGATCACCTCGATCGAGTGGAAGCTCGACCGGGTGCCGCCTTGCCGCGCCGGGCTGCGCATCGGACTGCGCTCGCTCGACGATCTGGTGCAGGTGGTAGCCGGGCTGCTCACCCAGAAGCCGTCGGCCGTCGAGCTGCTGGATCGCAGCTTCCTCGATCTGCTGCGGATGGAAGAGGGCGAGGCGGTTCTGCTGGTCGAGCTCGAGCGATTCGATCCGCAGGCGCTCCGCCGCGCGGTGGATGGGTCGGTCGAGGCGGTGGGCTCCCGGCCGCAAAGCGTGGACACCGCGCTCTCGACCGAGGCGGCGGACCGCCTGTGGGCGCTCCGGCATGCCGCGAGCCCGATCCTCGCCGGGCTGCCGGAGGAGCGCCGGTCGCTGCAAGTCATCGAGGACGCCTGCCTGCCGGTGGAGCGGATGGGCGACTACATCCGCGTCGTGCGCCGTACCGCCGAGGTGCGGACCCTGCCGGCCATCATCTTCGGTCATGCCGGCGATGGGCACGTCCACGTCAATCTGCTACCCCACATCGCGCATCCGGGCTGGGAGGCGGCCGTCGCCAGCATGCTGGACGAGGTGACCGACGCGGTGGTCCGCCTCGGCGGAACTCCTTCGGGCGAGCACGGCGACGGCCGCCTCCGCGCCGGCCTCCTCACCCGGGTGTACGGCGAGGAGATCGTGGCGATATTCCGCGGCCTCAAGCATGCCTTCGATCCCCACGGACTCCTCGCCCCCGGCATTATCCTTCCCTCCGGCGAGCCCCCGATCAGCCGTCTCAAGGTCGGCTCCCAAGCCGCCGCCCTCCCGGCAGACATCGCCGCCGCCCTCCGCGAGATCGAGCGCACGGGTGGGTATGGGCGGTGCAGGATGGAGTTGGTGTAGAGGTCGAAGGTCGAGGGTCGAGGGTCTCCCCTGACCGACCTTCGACTTTCGACCTTCGACTTTCGACCTTCGACCTTCGACCTTCGACCTTCGACCTTCGACTTTAAACCATGCAAATCCTCCGCTCCCCCCGCGTCACCCTCATCGCTCGTCCCCAGTTCATCGAGCCCGGCCATCTGCCGATTCAGTGGAAAGGAGAGGCGACCGATGGGGAGCGGATCGCGGAGTTTGCGGGGCGGCTCTGCTATATGAGCCAGCACAACCCGGCAGGCCGGACCACGGCGGAGTACCTGCGAAACATCCTGAAGCAGGGACATGGCTCGGTCTTCGAGCACGCCACCTACGTCGCGCTGATCGAGGGAATCTCCCGCTCCTGCAGCCACGAGCTGGTGCGCCATCGGGCGGGGTGGGGCTTTTCGCAGCTCTCCCAGCGCTACGTTGACGAGTCTCACGCAGCCTTCGTGATGCCGCCGGCCATCCTGGGGCACGAGGCGCTCGAGGCGGAATGGACGGCACAGATCGAGGCGGCGCAGGCGGCCTACGTCGTGGCGGTCGAGCGCCTGATGGCGCGCTACGAATGGGTGGAGGACAAGGTTCACCGGCGGAAGCTGGCGCGCGAGGCGGCTCGAAGCGTTCTACCCAACGCCACCGAGGTGAAAATCGTGGTCAGTGCCAACGTCCGCGCCTGGCGAACCATGCTGGAGCTGCGGCTGGGTGAGGGCGCCGAGTTGGAGATCCGGCGGATGGCGGTCGCCTGCCTGCGCCTGCTGCAGCAGGAAGCCCCCGCTCTCTTCGTGGATTTCGAGATCTACCAGGCTGCCGATGGAAGCGAGGCGGGGAGGGTGGGGTTTCATAAGGTCTAGGGAGTGGTGAGACAAGTGAAAAGTGGTAAGTGGCAAGGACAAGTGTGGGATTTGATCCGATTCCTCTTCCGCACTTGTCCCTTGCCCCTTGTCCCTTGCCACTTTTCACCCGCTCAGAACCAGCAAAAAGCTATTGTGCCTCCGAACTCTTTTTCTTACCTTAGTTTCGTCGAAGTACTCAACTCGTTTCGGCTCGTCTCTCGCGGACGGCCTTTTTTGTAGAGGGTGCCTTTGGCAGTTCGGATCGGACTCG
>JACCQZ010000091.1 GCA_013813875.1 Gemmatimonadales bacterium
AGCGGGGAGCACGCGCTCCTCCCGCTGGCCGATTTCTGGCGCACCCGGCTGCTGCGGCTCCGGCGCCTCTTCCATGGCACCGACCGCGACCTGATCGGAGCCTTCCGGGCGCTCGAAGCATCCGGCCGGATCGAGATCATCGGCTCGGCGGCCACTCACGGCTTCCTGCCGCTCCTGGCTCGCGACGAGAGCATCCGGCTGCAGCTCGCGGTGGGCGTCGCGGAGCACCGCCGCATCTTCGGCCGCGCCCCATCGGGCTGCTGGCTGCCGGAGTGCGCCTACCGGCCGCGAGGGCCCTGGCAGCCCTGGCCCACCGCGCCCCGCAGCGGCACGCGCCGGGGCATCGAGGAGCACCTGACCGATGCGGGGTTCCGCTACTTCTTCGTGGACTCCCACCTCGCCTCCGCCGGACGTTCGCTGGGTCTCTCCGGCGATCCGGCCGGCGATCCCACGCTGCACGGCCCTCTGCCCGCGGAATCGGCGGAGTCGGTAGAGCGCTCGCCCAACCGGGCCTATCGCGTCGCGCACGCTCGCGGCGCCGCCGCCATCTCCACCCTGGTGCGGGATCCGAAGGCGTCCATGCAGGTCTGGAGCCGCTCGCAGGGTTATCCGGGCGACGAGTGGTACCTCGAGTTCCACAAGATGCGCTGGCCGGGAGGACTCAAGCTCTGGCGGGTGAGCGGGCCTGGAGTGGACCTGGGCGACAAGCGGGCTTACGAGCCCGGTGCCGCCCAACATCGGGCCTGGGGCCACGCCGAGCATTTCGCCGGGCTCCTTGCGGGCATCGCCGATGGGGAGGAGCGGGCGCGCGACGGGGTGATCGTCGCTCCGTTCGATACCGAGCTGTTTGGGCACTGGTGGTTCGAGGGTCCCGATTTTCTCACCGGGGTCTACCGTGCGCTTGCCCGCGGTCACGGCCAGGTTCGGCCTGTCACCGGCTCTCAACACCTCGGTGAGCATCCTCCCCGCACCGCCATTCGCATGCCCTCGGGATCGTGGGGCGCCGGAGGAGATTACCGCATGTGGCTCAGCGACAAGACCGCCTGGACCTGGGAGCGCCTGTGGCCGCTGGAGGAGGCGTTCTGGGATACGGCTCCGGGCGCCCTGTCGCGGCCGGCGGCGCATCCGGTGCTGGCCCAGGCCGCGCGGGAGATGCTCCTGGCCCAGTCCTCCGACTGGCAATTCATCATCTCCACCGGCGCCGCCGCCGACTACGCCGAGCGGCGGTTCCGGGAGCACTGTGGCGATGCCGAAGCGCTGGTTGCCGCGCTCGCGGGTGGCAGCGACTCCGATCTCACGGCCGCGGAGCGCCGAGCCGAGGAGCTGGCGCAGCTCAACCCGCTCTTTCCCGATGTCCTTGCGGCGGTGGCAGCCGCCCTCGGCGGCTCCCGCTCACTCGTACTGGGCTGAGGGTGGCGCCAATCCGCTTTGCCTTCGGCCTCCATCTGCACCAGCCGGTGGGAAACTTCGATCATGTCTTCGCCCAGCACGTCGAGGACGTCTATCGCCCGCTGCTCGAGCGCCTGGCCGCGCGCGATTTCCTCCCGATCGTCCTCCATCTCTCCGGGCCGCTGCTCGAGTGGCTGGAAGAGCATGAGACGGGATATCTCGACCGCTTGGGTCGTCTGGCGTCCGACGGCCGGGTCGAGCTGCTCCTGGCCGGCTTCTACGAGCCGGTCCTCGCCGCGCTCCCGCGGGCCGACCGGGTGGAACAGATCCAATGGATGCGGGACGCCGTTCGGCGCCGCTTCGGGGTCAGCGCCAGCGGACTCTGGCTCACCGAGCGGGTGTGGGAGCCCGAGCTGGCCGCCGACCTCGCCGATGCCGGCGTGCGCTACGCACTGGTGGACGACCGGCACTTTCTCGCCACCGGCTTCGCCGCCGACCAACTGCACGCGCCGCTCTGGACCGAAAGCGACGGCAAGCGGGTGGCGCTCTTTCCCATAGACGAACGGCTCCGCTATCTGATCCCCTTCCGGCCGCCGGAAGAGACCGCGGACTACCTGCGCTACCTCCGCGGCGCCGGGCACCAGCTCGCCGTGCTGGCCGACGACGGCGAGAAGTTCGGCGGCTGGCCCGGCACCAAGGAATGGGTCTACGAGCGGGGCTGGCTGGATCGGTTCCTGGGTACCATCGGCGGGCTGGTGGAGAGAGGCGAGGTTCAGCTCAGCCGTCTCGACGAGGCGCTCGATACGGTGCCCAGCGCGGGGCTGGCCTACCTGCCGACAGCTTCCTACCGGGAAATGGAAGCGTGGTCGTTGCCGCCGGACGCCGCCCTCCGCCTGGCACGGCTGGAGCGCGACCTGGGCGAGGAGCGGATGGCGGGGCCGGACGGGGCCCTGGTACGCGGGGCGCACTGGCGGAACTTTCTGGTGAAATATTCCGAGTCCAACCGCATGCACAAGAAGATGCAGGCGCTTTCCGCCCTCTGCCGGACCCGGGGAGATCCGCCCGCGGCGCGCCGGGCCGTCGGCCGCGCGCAGTGCAACGACGCCTACTGGCATGGCGTCTTCGGCGGGCTCTACCTTCCGCACCTGCGGGAAGCCATCTGGCGCAACCTGGCCCTCGCCGAGGGCGAGCTCCGGCGGGGCGACAACCTGGAGTGGGAGCTGCTCGACTTCGACGGCGACGGCCACCAGGAGATCTGGGTCCACTCCAACCACTTCTCCGCTCTGGTGAGCCCGCATCGGGGCGGCGCGGTGGAGGAGTACACCGTGTTCGAGCTCGGGATCAACTTCGCGGGCGCCCTCACCCGGCGCCGCGAAGCCTACCACGACCTCGCCCTCGAGCGGGGCGGCGACGCGGGCCACGGCGGCGACGAAGGTACCCAGAGCATTCACGACATCGAAGCGGGAATCCGGCTGGATGTGCGCCCCCCACTCGACCTCGAGGATCGCGCGCTGTTCCTGGAACGAATCCTCTCGCGGAGCCTCGCGGTGGATGAGTACGCCCGGGGCGGCTACTGGCCCTCGGTCACCTGGGCCCGGAGCCCCTGCAGCTTCACCGTCGAGCGGCCAGCAGGAGCGGTGGAGATCTTGTTCACCGCGGGGGAGGGCCGCGAGCGGATGACCAAGAGGCTCACCTTTGTGCGGGAGGGACGGGTGGAGGTGAGCTACACCTGGGATCCGACGATCGCCGACCCGGAGGATCTGTTTGCCGTGGAGCTGTCGCTGTTCGCGCCGGTGCAGCTCGATTGCTCGCCCGCCGCGGACCAGTGGCGTTTCCCCATTGAGACGGTGGCAAAGTCGGAGCGAGGGCTCGACCGGACCAGACAGGGCGAGTCGGTGACGCTGCGCTGGCCGGTGGGGTTGGGGCGGGCCTCTGTCACCCTGAGCGCAGCGAAGGGGGCATGACCCCACGCATGGCCCCTTCACTGCGTTCAGGGTGACCACCGCAGCCCTACGCTCGCCACCCCGCCCGCGATAGCCGCCGGTCCAAGTCGTATGCCGCGCTGATCAACGCGAGGTGAGTGAACGCCTGAGGAAAGTTCCCCAGATGCTCCCCCGCCGGCCCGACCTCCTCGGCGTAGAGGCCGACGTGGTTGGCATACCCCAGCATCTTCTCGAACAGGAAGCGAGCCCGCTGCAAGTCTCCCGCGCGGGAGAGGCATTCGATGTACCAGAACGAGCAGATGGAAAAGGTGCCCTCCACTCCCTTGAGCCCGTCGGTCTCGACCCCTTCGACCTCGTAGCGGAAGACGAGGGAGTCGGTCACCAACCGCTGCTCGACCGCACGCAGCGTCGAGAGCCAGCGCGGATCGGTCGGTGAGATGAAACGAACCAGCGGCATGATCAGGCACGCGGCATCCAGACGCTTGGTGCCCTTCACGCCGACGAACGCCTGCTGCGCCGGATCCCAGAAGCTCTCGAATACGTCGCGGTAGATCGCGTCGCGCGCCGCCCGCCAAGTGTCGAGTGGCGCCGGGAACGATCGTTTCACGGCCAGCCGGATCCCGCGATCGATCGCCACCCAGCAGAGGATCCGGGAGTAGAGGAAGTCCCGGCGGCCGCTCCGCACCTCCCACACCCCCTCGTCGGGACACTGCCAGTTGTCGCAGACCCATTCCACCAACCCGGCGATTCGTCCCCACAGGTCGTAACTGGCAGGCTCGCCGTACTTGTCGTACAGGTAGAGGGCGTCGAGCAGCTCACCGTAGATGTCCAGTTGGAGCTGGTCGGCGGCGCCGTTGCCGATGCGGACCGGCCGCGACCCGCGGTAGCCTTCAAGGTGGTCGAGGGTCCGCTCGGTGAGATCCTTCTGACCGTCGAGCGCGTAGAGCGTCTGCAGAGTCTCGGGGCGCGACGACTCGAAGCGGCGAGCCAGCCACTCGATGAACGCCTTGGTTTCGGCGGTCATTCCCAACCTGGTCAGGGCATACATCGTGAACGCGCTATCGCGGATCCAGGTGTAACGGTAATCCCAGTTGCGTTCCCCACCGATCGTCTCGGGGAGGCCGAAGGTGGCCGCGGCCACCAGCGATCCGCTCCAGCGGCAGTGGAGCAGCTTGAGCGCCAGCGCGGAGCGGTGCACCTCGTCCCGCCACCGCCCGGAGTAGGTGGACAGGCCGACCCAACCGCGCCAGAAGTTCATGGTGTCCTTGAACGAGTCGGCGACGTAACGGTCGAGATCGGTCGGGTACGAGGTGTCGGCGGTGATCTGCTCGAGAATGAAGGTCGCGGTCGCGCCCGCCGGCAGCGTCACCTCGGCCACCGCCTCCCCCTCAACGCACCGGAGCGGTACCGTCGAGGAGAGGCGCAGCACTACGCCGCTGGAACCGGTAAAGCGCACCCCGCCGGGCTCGGGCGTCACGGTGTGATCCTCGCGCGCGTAATCGAAGCGCGGAGCGCAGCGCACCCTGAAGTGGATCTCTCCCCGGACGGCCTTCACCCGGCGCACCAGCCGGCTGGAGTGCTGCTCGGCGTGAATCGGCATGAAGTCGGAGATCTCCGCCACGCCCTGCTCGGACAGGAATCGGGTGAGCAGTATGTTGGTGTCGGGCAGGTAGATCTGTTTGTGACGCACACCGTCGAGGTCGGGCGTGATGGCGAAGGTACCGCCCTTTCCGGCATCGAGCAGCGCCAGGAAGACGGATGGAGAATCGAAACGCGGAAGGCAGAGGAAGTCTATGCCGCCATCGAGCCCGACCAGGGCCACCGTCTGCAGGTCGCCAATGATCCCGTACGACTCGATGGGGGCGTATCGCCCGTTGGGCCGGCTCACTTGGCGTCCGCCGGCTCGATAACGTCCTTGATCTTGTCATGGGATCGTGCCCGATCGCAGAATCGGGACATGGGGTAGCGGCCGGTGATGAGAGCGGCGAGGGCGCCGGGCCAGGCCGCCTGGAAAAGCTCCAGATCCCGGATCGCGGCCTCGTAGTCGGCCCGCCCGGCGTTCACGGTGCCCAGGACGGTCTGGTTCCGGAGGACGAGGTTCCGCATGATCGCGTCAGCGGCGATCTCCACCCGCGCCTTGCGTCCGGGCACGCCGGTGAAGACAAAGACACCGTTGGCGCCGAGGTACTGGAGCGCATCGAAGGCGAGCTTGGAGGCGCCGGTCGCTTCGTAGACCAGATCGATCGCGCCGGCCCGCCGCGAGACTTCAACGAGCGGTGTTTCCTCTGAGGAGACGTAGGCGGCCCCGAGCGACTCGACCAGCGCGGCGCTGGGGTTGGGTTTGCGTCCGCGGGAGTACACCACGACCTGGAACCCCCGCTGCCGGAGGAGCATGCAGCCGAGTATCCCGACGGCTCCGGCTCCCAGCACCACGGCGCTGCCCCCTGCCAGCAGCTCGGCTTCCGAGGCCGTCGAGAGCCAGGGAAACCGGCGCCGCACTTCTACGAACTGCCGCAGGGCCTTCTCGGCGATCGTGAGCGGCTCGGTCAGAACCCCGACCTCGCGCAGCGGGGGAGGAACCGCGACGAGGTATCGCTCTTCCTCCACCACCTCTCCAGCGAGAAATCCATGCGCGCCCTTGATGCCACGCTCGGTGTACTCACCGGTGACGCAAAAGTCCGGATGTCCGCTCCGGCACGGGGAGCAGTGCGGGACGGTACACGGCCGCCTCACCATCGGCACGGCCAGATCACCCGTCCGCAGGCGCGATACCTCGGGTCCCGTCTCGATCACCAGCCCGATCGCTTCGTGGCCGACGATGAGCGACTCCTCGCCTTCGGGCGGCGTGCCGCCATAGCTGAAGGAACAGATCTCGGCGTCGGTGCCGCAGACCCCGACCGCGAGCATGCGCAGTCGGACCTCCAGCGGGGAGCCGAGCGCCGGAGCAGCCACCTCCACGACATCCACGCTACGCCGCTCCGGCCACACCGCGACTGCTTGCATACCCGCTGCCTCCGTAATCGGTTGATTCGCAAGCTATCTCACCTGACCCTGCGGGGAGGGGGAGTAGGCGCCTTTAGACAGAGGCTGGCGCTGAATAGGTGAGCCGCCCGGCTTCAAGTCGGGCGGCTGAAGTGTACGGGTGAGAGATGCACGAGCCCACTCCCCCGATATGACACACCTCGAAGCCGGCCCACCGTAACCCATCGGCGATGAGGCCGCGGTGACAGCGCCACCACAGTGCCTCGGCGCACATGATGGCGGTACGAAAGCCGCAGGCTAGGTCCGCCAGCCGTCCCAATCCCTCGGCGAACGGCTCGCTCGCCATGTAATCAGCATAGCCGCGGAACGCCGCGTTGCGCCACGCAGTGTTGGGCGAGTCCGGGCTCGGCTTTCGCCGGCCTCCAAGCTCGGGCAGCCACACGTGACAAAGTCCGCACGCCGTCAACGCCGCTGCCAGGTTCTCGCGGGCAAAATGTGGCCAGCGGCGGGAGCCCGGGTACCGGCGCACATCGGCCACCGCCTCGATGTCGTGCGCATTGAGGAGACCGAGGAATTGCTCGAGAGTCCGGGTGGAATGGCCTATAGTCCAGACGCGGCAGGGTTCCATCCTCCAAAGCTACGCTGGACCTCGGCCGTGCGCCGCCCACCAAACCGCTCGTCGTATTCCGACGTTATCTTCAGCGGGACCCTGACCGTGACGGGCCGGTGGAGAGATCCGGGAGGCGACTCGTTGTGCGCTCCTGGGACTCTTCTGGAGAATTTACTGACACAGCTCGCCGTCGCCGGCTTGGCGAGCTTCACCTCCTGGGAGGACGCATCATGAGGTATAGCCGAATCTTGTGTAGCATGGCAGTCGCCGGTACGCTCATGGCCGGCACTGCGGCGGCACAGGGAGAGATGCAGCCCGCCAAGATGGATCGGGCGCAGATGGAGAAGATGTCGGCCGGCTGGCCGGCCGCGGCTCGGGAAGCCGTCAAGTTCATGACCGGCAAGTACGGCCCGCCGGCGGCGATGACGTCGGAAATGGCGGTGTGGGGAAAGACGGGGCCGTGGAAGCGCACGGTGGTGTACAGCAGGGAGTATCCGCACGAGTTCCCCATGCACCATACCGACGTGATGCAGCAGTGGATCGACTACAAGGCTCCTCCTGAGATGTACGACGAATTGGCGACCTATGACGGCAGCGTGGTTCTGGAACGCACCTCAGGTGAAATCTCGGCGCGCTGCGATAAGGAGGGAGCGAATTTCCTGGCGCTCAACCTGGCCAACGACATCGTCACCGGTAAGCAGACCGTGGCGGGAGCACGCAAGATGTACGGCGAGCAGATCACGGCGATGAAGGCCAAGCGGCCGGCGCCCTACACGGAGAAGCTCGTCTTCCAAGTGCCGACCGGCAGGACGGGGGATCCCGATCGCCCGATCGCCGCGGCGGAGATGTCGAGGTAAGGTCCCTGAGGAGGGTGCCCGAAGCAGCGCGGCGCCGTTACCGGCTAGGCTGCGACTCGGGCGCCCGTCCCAGATGCAAAGCCACCATCACCACTCCGACCCGGCCGTACTCGCGCTCCCGGACATCAGCGGTGCGGAAGTAGTGCATGCTCAGCCCTGGCGCCGGCCGAACGTCGGCCACTTCCCCTGTCCGATCCTTCAACTCGCCTGCGGTGTTGGTGACCACCAGATCGGGGGAAAAGAG
>JACCQZ010000107.1 GCA_013813875.1 Gemmatimonadales bacterium
TGGTGGCCGACTTCGGCATCGCCCGGGCGCTGAGCAGCGCGGGGGACCAGTTGACCCAAACCGGGATGAGCGTGGGGACCCCGGCCTACATGAGCCCGGAGCAGGCGGCGGGGGAGCGGACCCTGGACGCCCGCACCGACGTGTACAGCTTGGGCACGGTGCTCTACGAGATGCTCGCGGGCGAGCCCCCGTTTACCGGCTCCACCGCGCAGGCGGTGATCGCCAAGCGCTTCAGCGGCGAGGTGCCCCGGGTGCGGCAGGTGCGGCCCAGCGTCCCGGAGCCGGTGGAGCAGGCGGTCACGCGGGCGCTGGCGCCGGTGGCCGCCGACCGCTTCGCCAGTGCCGCCGAGTTCGCCCGGGCCCTGCAGACGGCCGGCATCACGCCGGCGGCCACGCCTACCGAATTGACCCCGGCCGCGGGATCACCCGCGCGCCGTCCGCCGGCTGCAGCGGGCCGCCCCCGGCGCCAGGTGTCGGTGGCCGCGGTGACCCTGGTGCTCGGCCTCCTGATCGGCCTCGGCGTGCTGTTCGCCTGGCGCCAGAGCACCGCGGGCGGGGAGGATGAGCATGGCGGATTGACGCCCTTGGCCGTGCTTCCCTTCGAGAACCTGGGCGACTCGGCGGATGCCTACTTTGCCGACGGCATGACCGACGCGGTGCGTGGCAAGCTGAGCGCGCTCCCCGCCCTCCAGATCACCGCCCGGCAGAGCTCCGCCGAGTACAAGCAGAGCCGCAAGAGCGTCAAGCAGATTGGGCAGGAGCTGGGCGTGCAGTACCTGCTCACCGGCACGGTGCGCTGGGAGAAGAGGGGCAGCGGGAGCCGAGTGCGGGTGAGCCCCGAGTTGGTGCAGGTCGCCACCGCCTCGACCCGGTGGCAACAGCCGTTCGACGCCGCGATGGTGGACGTGTTCCAGGTGCAGGGGGAGATTGCCGGG
The DNA here is from genome assembly GCA_013813875.1 of Gemmatimonadales bacterium. GTDB lineage: Bacteria > Gemmatimonadota > Gemmatimonadetes > Gemmatimonadales > GWC2-71-9 > CAVVWJ01. The sequence goes on from JACCQZ010000107.1 coordinate 936, forward strand.
CAAGTCGCCGAGGCGCTGGACGTGGCGCTGGGGGCCAAGGAGAAGCGGACGCTTGCCGACCGGCCCACCGCGAGCCTGGCGGCCTACGAGGCTTATCTCAAAGGCGAGTACGAGCAGGCCGTGACGCTCGACCCGGCCTTTGCTCGGGCTTGGGCCGCCCTGAGCATTTCCCGGACTTTCCGTTACATCAACAGCAGCAGCAAGGCTGGTGAGGTCGCGGCCATGGGGGCGGCCGCCCGATTGGCCGCCGAGCGGGCGCTGGCGCTCGACCCCGAGCACCCGGATAGTCGGCGCGCGATGGGGTTCTACCTCGGCCAGGTGGAAACAGACCTGACAGGGGCCGCCGAACAGTACGCCGCGGCTCTCCGCAAGGCACCCAACGACGCGCTGATCATCGTAGACGTGGCCGGCATCGAGCGGTCGCTGGGCCGCTGGGCGGCGGCGTTGGCGCACTACGAACGCGCGGCCGTTCTCGATCCCCGCACGGCCACCACATCGTCAGCGCTGGGCGGTACGCTCCTCTGGCTCCGGCGCTACCCCGAGGCGCGGGCGGCACTGGATGGGGCACTCGCGCTGGCCCCGGCCAATTTCGATTTCATTCAAGAACGCGCGATGGTGGACCTCGCCCAGGGCAATCTTGCCGCCGCCCGACAGGTGCTCGCGGCCGCCACCAAGGAAGTCGAGCCTGTGGAGCTCGCGGCCTTCATGGCCACGTACTTCGATTTGGGCTGGGCCCTGGACGAGCCCGGCCAGCGGCTGCTGCTCGGCCTCACGCCGGAGCCCTTTGCCGACGACACCCTGGCTTGGGGCCTCGTTCTAGCGCAGATGCACGCGTTCCGGGGCGACGAGCGTCGGGCTCGCGCCTACGCCGACTCGGCCCAGGCCGCGGCGGAGTCGGCCCTCCGCACCTTGCCCGAGGACGCCCAGCTCCATGTGCTGCTCGGCCTGGCCCTCGCCTACCTGGGGCGGCGGGATGAGGCAGTGGCGGAAGGCAAGCGAGGCGTGGCGCTCCTGCCGGTCGCCAACGATGCCTATGGTGGAGCTTACTTCCAGCACCAGTTGGCGCGGATTTACATTCTCGTGGGCGAGCCGGACAACGCGCTCGACCAACTCGAACCGTTGCTCAAGATCTCCTACTATCTCTCCCCCGGATGGCTCAAGATCGACCCGACGTTCGACTCGCTCCGCGGCCACCCTCGCTTCGAGCGGCTGCTCCGTCAAAGCCCCGCCGACGGGGAATGACCGTTGAGCCCCACCAGCAGAACATGGGAAGACGATCCGCGCACACGCCACGTGCAACCATCGAAGCGCACCGTTGGGATTGGTGCGAGGCCATGTAGCCTCGGAACGAGACCAGGCGGACGGACAACGGCCTCCAGTTGCCCCTCCTGGGCTCGAACCAGGACTCTCCTGATCCAGAGTCGGTACCGCAGCGGCAGCGGTTCCGGCCAAGTTGCCGGGAAACGGTCACTTACCGAGCTAGGGACTTCGGAGCGCTGCCACCACGGCCTGACGAAAAAGGTAGCGGGGCCCTGCGGGCCCCGCTCGGATCTCTGGGCGCACTCACTGGCACATACTGAGCTCAATGCTTAGGCACCCACAGGGTGGCTCTCGGCCAAGTTCTCCCCAATCTCGATGTGATCTCCCCGGTCCGGGGTGTCAAAGCATGTCGGGTGCTCGAACCCTTCGAGAGCGCCGTCGGTATTGTAAATGATGTTATCGGTCCGCCCCTCAGTAGCGGGACCGGCCGGCACGTTGTCCAGATTGAGCGCATGCCGCAGCTTCCATGCAATGATGTGGTCGGTACACGAGGTGTCGCCACTGACCCCGATTCCGCCCAGAAGCACGCCATCAGACGAGTAGAGCCCAAGGCCGCCACCGAAGACGTTGATGCCACCTATGCGCCTCCCAGTCATGGGATCATTCTCGGTGCCGTATAGGGTCGGGTTCCCCCCATAGGCGACGTCCGGATCGACCGGATTGCTTTCCTGAAGACCATACAGGCTGCCACCCGGCTGGGTGGGAGCGTACAGGTTTGCACTCGAGAGGGCGAAGTTGTCTAAAGTGAAGGCATTGGCGGTATTCGCCTTTTGAGCTGCTATCGCCCGGCTGCCGGGCCACTCGCTGTCGCGGTCTGCCCCGCTGAATAGAACGTCTAGGACAAAACCATCGCGGTCCACAATGGCCGCCCACATGTCGAACCCGAGTCCGCCATTCTGTTCCTGCACGATCTGCTGGAGCGCGGCTCGAATGTCCTCATACGATGGGAGAGAAAGCTGCAACTGCTCCTTTGCGGAAGGCGGGGTCGTGGGTGCGGTGACGTCGTCGCTGCAGGCACCGATGGTGAGCGCACCGGCAACAGTCAATAGGGCAGCCACTCTATGCGTAGTACAGAAAGAGCGCATACCAACTCCTAGGAGAGAGGATGCAAGGGTGCGCGTGATGTGCTCGCGCGAGAACAGCCGACCGAAGCCCCGCCTGATTCAGAGTGGTGGTGAATTTGGGATCAGGCCCTACAAGAAAAGCATTGC
>JACCQZ010000165.1 GCA_013813875.1 Gemmatimonadales bacterium
GCATCGGGATGTCGGCGCTGCTCCGCTCGTAGGCGGCGGGGTCGTATGCCGATTCGCCGGCCCGCTGGGCCTGGAGCGGACTGGCCGTTACGAGCAGTAGCAGCGTCGAACACAGAAGACCGGATTCAACAGATCGCATGGGGACCTTCTGCTCCGGGGCGAGGCGAGCTGCTCGAAGGTGAGGTTCTGAATGCGGTAGCGGCGCCAGTCCTGGTAGTCGAAGTGCCACCACTCGGTTTCATAGACGGTGAAGCCCTCGGCTTCCATGGCGTGGCGCAACAGATCGCCGTGCCACCGCTGCAGCGACGTGCCGCCGGGATAGCGTGGGTAGGAGCGGTCGCTCAGCTCGTCGTACCCGCCCGTCATCCGCACGGGTTTCCCGGTCCTCAGGTCGTAAAGCGTGAGATCGACGGCGCACCCACGGTTGTGCCGCGATCCCTGCGACGGGTGCGCCACGAAGATGTGCTTGTCCTCCGGTGTACCGTCCCAGAACATCTTCGTCACATACCACGGCCGATACGCATCGTGCACCAGCAAGCCGTAGCCGAGCGCATTGAGCTTTCGGGCGGCGCGGGTGAGCGCCTCCGCCGCCGGCCGCTGGAGAAAGGCGTGCGCCGAGTTGTAGAACGGCGCACCCATGAAGTTGTTCGACGTCGCGTACCGGATGTCGTACGCGATGTTGGGCTCGAGGCCGCGGAGCTCGACCAGGTCGGACTCTAGGAAGTCACCGGTTTCCTCGGGCGGCTGGGCGGACAGCGCGGCGGCACGGAGCGCTGGCACCGGCTTTACCGGCGTGATCCGGAAGCTCACGCGATCGTCGTCTCCCGGCAGGCTCCTGCGCTTGAACCGAACCTCCGCCGCGACCGCCGCGACGGCGCGGCCGTCGGGACCACGGCGGAAGACGATCTTCTCGCCGTCGTACAACCCCCAGTTGGGGAAGCGGTACACGTCGCCGGAGACGGGCTGCAGCGGGTAGTCGAAGAACCACTCGATGAGCGCGTGCAGTCGCCCGTGCTTCTCGTGGATGTACAGGATGTTGTGGTCCCAGCCGTACTCACCGATCAGGCCGGCGTAGGTGTCCGGCGCCGGTGCCGGCCGTGGCTCAGCCATCGGGATCCCGGCCGAATCGGGAGTCGGGAGCCGGGCAAGGGTGTCGCCGTCGACGACGATCCGACCGGGCGCGAGCACCTGCAGCGACACGGGGGAGCCGGCCAGATCGGTTCCTACCAACTTCGCCGGCGCACCGATAGCGGTGCTGCCGCCGGCCGGCCCGGCGAGGCGCAAGTGGGCTCGGGTACCTCTCTCGATCGGGGTGAGGTACAGCTTTCCCGCGTACTCCGTCAGATCGAGCCCGTCGTCGCCACTGAGATACCGGCCCATCAGCGCGACCGCTTGCGCCCGGGTGAGCGGGGAGGTCTGCGGGCCGGCGGGAAGCGGCTTGCCCGCCCGCGCCGCCAACATCATCCGCAGCGCCAGCTCGGCGAGCTCGTCGGTCACCCCGTTCATGATGTCCAGGGTGGCCACCGCGACCACGCCGAGGGAATCGTCGGGAAGTGCGAGGAGACTGGTGGCGAAGCCGTAGATCGCGCCGCCGTGTCCGACGCTCCGGTGGCCGTCGAGTTGACCCACTCCGAAGCCGATGCCGAAGCCGCTGGTCGAGCCCGGCGGCGCGTACTGCGGAGTCCACATCGAATCGAGGGTAGTCCGTTCCAGCGCTCGGCCACCGCCGGGAGTGGCGCCGCCGGCGAAGAGGACCGACATGAAACGGCCGAGGTCGAGAACGGTGGTGTACAGACTGCCAGCCGGCCCCTCGCCGAGCTGGAAGGTGGGTGCTTGGAAGCGTCTGCCGTCGAGCGTCCACATATCCGCCTCGGCCAGGCGGGCCCGGAGCTCGGGAAGCGGCTGAAAGGCGCTCTCGGTCATGCCCATCGGCTGGAGCACGGCGCGTTTGAGATAAGTGTAGAACCCTTCCCGCTGGGTGTGTTCCAGCACGTGGCCGAGCACGGCGATGCCGGCGTTGGAGTACTTGGCGCGCGTGCCGGGCCGGTACACCAGCGTGGTCCCGTTGAGGCTTGCGACCGTGGCCGCGAGCGTCGGCTCGGTGTCGTCGAAGTAGTGGCCGACCGGAGGCTCCCGGACCAGTCCCGCGTGATGCGAAGTGAGCTGACGAATGGTGATGGGATCGCCGAAGGGGTTTCTCGGGTGGAAGTCGGGCAGGTATCGGGTGACCGGTGCGTCGAGGTCCAGTGCCCGCCGTTCGACCAGCTGCATGATGCCGATGTCGGTGAACAACTTGGACACCGAGCCGACGCGGTACACCGTCGAGGCCGTGGCCGGGATGCCGGCGGCGGAGTCCGCCCAGCCGAACCCTTGCGCCCACACGATGCGACTCCCCTCCACCAGCGCGAGGGAAATCGCCGGGATGCTCCTCTGGGCGCGCTCGCGTTCGACGATGGGCGCGAGGGCACGGGCGACTTCCGCATAGTGGCCCTGGGCCTCTACCGCGACTTGGGGGACCGCGCTCCGCGGGAGCAGCGCGAGGCCAAGGCCCAGGAGTGGTCCCAGAGTGCGTGCCGCGCGCCGTACGGTGTCCGGTCTCGTGGTTCGTATCATGTCGAAGTGAACTCCGGCTCGGGCGGGGATTGCTTCGGATCGGTAGGTGACGGATCCGCCGCCTCATGCACTTGCGCCGAGGTCGATCTCGGCGATATTATGAGCAAAAGTGTATACAAGTCCAGGTACAGCTTGTATGTCACCGCGGAAATGCGCAAGAGGGTCCGAGAGAATCCGGGCGCGGGCCAGGGTGGGTACCGGGTCCAATCTCAGCTCGGATCGGATGACGTCGCCTGGAGAGGGGGAAGCGTGAGTGAGGCGAGTCCCGGAACCGCAAGGGCGTGCTCGACGTTCGGCAGAGTCGTCCCCCGGCTCGACAACCGGCCGAGGACGGTGCTATCGTTGCCACCTCGACTACGTTGCTCGATCCGGGAGACCTCGATGTCCTTGGTCCGATTCCAGTGAGTGGCCCCGCCGCCAGGGTGCGCAAAGGCGTCGCCGCCCGCCCCGCGGCGATCGCCCGCGGCGAGCGCCCGCTGGTGGTCTACGAGCAGCTGCGCGATCTGATCGTGCATGGCCACCTCGCGCCGGGCGGCCGGATTGTCGAGAGCGACGTGGCCGCGCGGCTCGGCGTGAGCCGGACGCCGGTACGCGGCGCGTTGCAGCGGCTGCAACAGGAGGGGTACATCGTGGACGCCTCGGGCGGCCGACTGGCTCGCCCGATGGTTGCCCCGCTCACCAGTGAAGATGCTCGGGAGCTGTTCCACATGGTGGCCGAGATCGAGGGACTGGCGGCTCGGTGGGCGGCGGCCCGCCCGACGGGTGAGCGCCGGACGGTGGTCCGCGTCCTTCGCGCGCTCAACGCGGACTTCCGCCGCGAGGCGGAGATCCGTCGCCCCGACTTCAACCGGCTGCACGACCTCGACACCAGCTTTCACCGGAGCTACGTCGAAGCCGGCGCCGGCCCCAGGCTGCTCGCCCTGCACACGATCATCAAGCCCCAGGCGGAGCGCTACGAGCGGCTGTACCTGAGCCTGCTGGTGAGCGACCTCAAGAGCTCGGTCGCCGAGCACGAGGCCATCGCGGCCGGCATCGAGCGAGGAGATGCCGACGCCGCCCAGCGCGCGGTCCAGACCAACTGGCGGAATGCGGCCGGACGGCTGGAGCGCGTGATCGATCGTGCCGGTGAGCGGGGAAGCTGGTAGGCCGCTACCGGGACCTGCGCTCGAAGCGCAGGCCCTGGGTCCGGCCGGCGGCCAGGGTGAATCCATCCACCCGGCCGGCCCTGCGCGTAAAGCGGAGGGTGAGGCCGTACACGGGATACTCGAACTCGTCTCGAAGGGTCGGCTCGAGCTTCGCGGTGGGCAGGTTTCTGGCATGGAGCACCAGCGCTCCCCGTTCCATCACGATGCGGTATGTGCTTCGCAGCTCGGGGCTGAAGTACTCGCCGACCAGGCTGTCGAGCCCCGCAGCCGAGGGCCGCACCGGAACGATCGCCTCGAAGGTGGTTTCTCCCAGACCAGGTCCGGAAAGACTGATACGCCGCGGGCTACCGGACCGGCCAGGCACCAGCCGAAGTCGGGCGTCGAATCCGATCGGGCGAAACTCCGTCGCGCTCACCGGACGAAGCTCGATGGCGGCGCCCGAGTACCGGAGCTCCAGCTTCCGGCCGGCCAGGACGATGCGGGCCACGGCCCCCCGGGTCGAGTCGCGGTAGGTGCCGACGGCCGCACGGAGCCGCTCCGGTGGGAGCGTCACCGCGCTCGCCCCCGCGCTATCCCCATCCCCTTCCGCCTGTCCGTCGCGCGGCCCCAGCCGGTCAGCCAGATAGATATCCGCCACCTCCTGCGCCAGCCCGTCGGGATCCGCCGTCCCCAGGTTGCAGAGGCACGCCACCGACACATGCTGGGTGGGGAACCGGAGCAATTGCGACCGATAACCTGCCCAGGATCCGCCGTGTTCCACCGTCTGCAGCCCGCGGTACGTTCCGACGAAGAGGCCCGCGGCATAATCCAGCGGGTCCCCGCCGTCGAGCTTTCCGGGCTGGATCATCCGCGCCAGCACCGCGGGGCCGCCGACCCTGGCGGAATAGAAGTTCTCGTCCCATTGCAGCAGGTCCTCGACGGTGGTGAAGACCGAGCCGTCCCCGGTCTGCTCGAAGTCCGACATCTCGATCCGGAAAGGGCCGGCGCTGTCGGCGGCGACATAGCCGGTGGCTCGGTTGGGCACCACCATCCCGTGGTCGTCGTGGAAGTGGCTGTGGGTCATGCCGAGCGGCTGGAAGATCCGGGCGTGGGCAAAGCGGCGCAGCGACTGCCCACTGACCCGCTCCACCACGAGCGACAGCAGGAAGTAGCCCGAGTTGCTGTACTGCCACTGGCTGCCGGGCGGGAAGTTGAGTGCCCGCTGGCGCACGATGAGGTCGAGCGCGTCGTCATCGGTCGTCCAGTTCTCGGTTCGCTCGCCGGCCAATGTGAACAGCGTGGTGTAGTCGCGGATCCCGCTGGTGTGGTGCAGCAGGTGACGGATCGTGATCGGCGCGCCATACGATGGGAGCGAGGGGACGTACCGGCGAACCTCATCATCGAGCCCCAGCTTTCCTTCCCTCGCCAGCAGCAGGACGCTCATGGCCGTGAACTGTTTCGACGTCGAGCCGATATCGAACACCGACGCCGGGGTGAGCGGCGCGCCAAGCTCGAGGTTCCCGCTCCCGTAGCCCTTGGCGTATACGACGCGGCCGTCGCGGTACACTCCCAGGGTGCATCCCGGCGAGTTGGGGCGGTCGTATCGGGCGAACACCGCGTCCAGCCGGCGGGCCATGCTGTCCGGCACGGCGCCCTGGCCCGCCAATGCCCCGGCGTGCAAGCCCGCGAGCGCGGCGGCGGCGAGCAACCTTCCCATCCAGCGAGCGGGTGAGCCCATGAGACGACTCCGGCCGGTGGGCCAATTGGGGTGTGTCAAAGTGTATCCGAAAATGTATACAGGATCCCTCCGCCGACAAGTCCGCTCCCGGCCACGATTGCTGCTCCCGGCGGTGGTCGGCGTCATCCTGGCCTGCTCGCCGGAGCAAACGTCTGATTTCGCCCCGCCGGGGCCGCCGGCGGCCAGAGCGAGCCCCGCCGAGCCGCCGATCGCCACCGCCGCGGTGCTCGAGCGGGGCAACGTGGAGGCCTGGCTCGATGGGTACCTCCCCTATGCCCTCCAGCGGGGCGACGTCGCCGGAGCGGTCGTGGTGGTAGTCAAGAATGGAGAGATACTGCTCCAGAAGGGCTACGGCTACGCCGACGTCGAGGCGCGCATCCCGGTAGATCCGAGGGTCACGCTCTTCCGGCCCGGCTCGGTCTCCAAGCTTTTCACCTGGACCGCGGTCATGCAACTGGCTGAGCAGAGAAAGCTCGACCTCGACCGCGACGTCAATCAATACCTCGATTTCACCATCCCGCCCGCCTTCGGTGCGCCGGTCACCCTGCGGAATCTCATGACCCACACCCCGGGATTCGAGGAGGTCAACAAGAACGTCTTCACCAGCGACTCGACCGGGATCATGCCGCTGGACGCGTTCCTCAAGGGTTGGGTGCCCACCCGGATCTTCCCGCCGGGCCGGGTACCCGCCTATTCGAACTACGCCACCGCCCTGGCGGGATACATCGTCCAGCGGGTCTCGGGCGAGCCCTTCGAAGACTATGTGGAGCGGCACATCTTCGCTCCGCTCGGCATGAAGCATTCGACGTTCCGGCAGCCGTTGCCGGCGCCGCTCGCGGCCGCCATGGCGAAGGGCTATGACGTGGCGTCGGGCGAGCCGAAGCCGTTCGAGGTGGTGATCCCGGGGCCCGCCGGAAGTCTGAGCGCCACGGGCGAGGACATGGGGCGCTTCATGATCGCCCACCTGCAGGACGGACGGTACGGCGACCGGAAGATCCTCCAGCCCGAGACCGCGAGGAGGATGCACACATCGGCGCTGACGATCCTCCCGGCGGTCAACCGGATGGTGCTGGGCTTCTACGAGACCAACCGCAACGGGCGCCGCGCCATCGCTCACGCCGGCGACACCTACCTCTTCCATACCGACCTGCACCTCTTCATCAACGACGGGTTAGGCATCTACATCTCGCTGAACAGCGCCGGCAAGGACGGGGCGAGCGGCGCGATCAGGAGCGCCCTGTTCGAGCAGTTCGCCGACCGCTACCTGCCGGGCGAGGAAACCGCCGGCCGGGTGGACCCGGAAACCGCCGAGGCGCATGCCCGGCTGATGGCCGGCACTTACGAAAACTCGCGCCGGTCGGAGTCCAACTTCTTCAGCGTGCTGAGCCTCCTCGGCCCGGCCGAGGTGACGGTCAACGAGGATACGACCATCAGCCTGGGGCTGCTCACCGGCCTCGGGGGCGAGCCGAAGCGGTGGCGGGAGACGGCGCCGTTCGTCTGGCGCGAGGTGAACGGCAAGAACGTGCTCTCGGCCCAGGTGGAAAGCGGGAAGGTGGTGATGCTCAGTGGCGACGAGGTTTCCCCATTCATGATGTTTCTGCCGACACCGTGGTGGAGATCGCCGGTGTGGCTGACTCCGCTGGTGTCGTCGGCGATCGCGGCGCTGCTGCTCTCTCTGCTGTTCTGGCCGATCGCGGCGTTGGTCCGCCGGCGTTACCGGGCTCCCTCCCCGCTCCTCGGGCGCGACGCAGCGGCACACCGACGCATGCACTTCGCCGCGGCGGCGGTGCTCATCGTCCTCCTGGCGTGGGGCGCCAGCTTCATGAATATGCTCTCCGACATCTCGGCGCTCTCCTCGGAGGGAGATCCCTGGCTCTGGGTGCTCCAGCTCCTCAGCCTGGTGGTGTTGCCCAGCGCGGCGGCCGTGGCGCTGTGGCACGCCTGGGTGATGTGGAGCGGAAAGCGGCGGTGGCCTGCCCGGATGTGGAGCGTCGTGCTCGCTTTGGCCTGCTTCACGCTGCTCTACGTGGCGCTTGCGTTCAAGTTCATCGCCTTCGACGTCAACTACTGAGGAACGCACGCGGATGAGCATCTGTCGGCGAGCATGGGGCCGGGCCGCCGCGCTGGGTTTGTTGGCGGCGTGCGCGGGAGCGGTGGGCGGAACTCCCCGGCCGGCGACGCTCATCGTCAACGCGACAGTGGTAGACGGTACCGGCGCCGAGCCCCGAGGGGCGAGCGTACGGATCAGGGGTGACCGCATTCTCGCGCTCGGCGATCTCCGCCCCGAGCCTGAAGACAGCATCGTGAATGGGGCGGGCCTGGTGCTCGCGCCCGGCTTCATCGACACGCACAGCCACGCGGACGGGGACATCTTCGACCACCGCGACGCCCTCGCCGCGGTGAGCCAGGGCATCACCACCGCCGTGGTGGGCCAGGACGGAGGTTCGGCCGATACGCTGGCCACGTTGTTCGCGCGCCTGGCGCGCACCCCGCCGGCGATCAACTTCGCCAGCTACGTCGGGCACAACACCGTGCGGGCCCGGGTGATGGGGCCCGACTATCGGCGCCGCGCCACAGCGGACGAGGTGAGCCGCATGCAGGCGCTCGTGGGCCAAGGCATGGGTGACGGGGCCCTGGGGCTCTCCACCGGCCTGGAGTACGACCCCGGCATCTACTCCGACCGAACCGAGGTACTGGCACTCGCCAGGACGGCGGCTGAGTTCGGCGGGCGCTACATCAGCCATCTCCGGAGCGAGGACCGAGGCTTCTGGGATGCCGTGGACGAGATCATCGCGATCGGCCGGACCACCGGTATGCCGGTGCAGATCTCCCACACCAAGCTGGCCATGCGAAGCCTCTGGGGTCAGGCCGACTCGCTGCTGGGGGTGCTCGACCGGGCTCGGGCCGCGGGCGTGAATATCACGGCCGACATATATCCCTACACGTATTGGCAGTCCAACCTCGCGGTGCTCCTGCCGGAGCGGAACTTCGACGACCGAGCGGCGGTGCAGTTCGCGCTCGACCAGCTCGCCCCGCCCGATGGCCTCCTCCTCTCGCTTTACGCCCCCGAACCGTCATACGTGGGGAAAACGGTGGCCGAGATCGCCCGGCTCAGGGAGACCGACCCCACCACGGCATACCTCGACCTCATCCGCCGCTCCGAGGCGTTCCGGGCAGACCGCGACCGGCGGAACCCGGCTGCGTCCTCCCAGCCGGTGGACATGGTCATCGGCACCAGCATGGTCGAGCCTGACCTCGAGCGGATCATGGCCTGGCCGTTCACCAACTTCTGCACCGATGGATCGCTGGTGGACCGGCACCCCCGGGGTATCGGATCCTACCCACGAGTCCTCGGCCGGTACGTGCGCGAGCGGCATGTGCTCAGCCTGACCGAAGCGGTACGCAAGCTGTCCGGTCTCGCGGCCGCCAACGTGGGTCTCGGGGACCGGGGGACGATCGCTCCGGGGACATACGCCGACCTCGTGCTGTTCGACCCGGCCACCGTCGCGGACCGGGCGGACCGCGAGGATCCACGCGCGCTCTCGGTCGGCATCCGCACGGTGTGGGTGAACGGGCGTGTGGTTTACCAGGATGGTCGGACGACGGGGGTATTCCCGGGCCGCGTCGTCAGACGAGGGGTGCCTCCGAACCCGCCATCCCGTCGTCTCAAATCGCCGCCAGCATCTCCCGCGGAATGAGACCGCTGACGGTCCGATCACCGCCCAGTAGAGGCGAAGACTCCGTATACTGAAGATGGCCATGCTGTATCGCGGAATGCGCTACGCGATCGTTCTCGCGCCCCTCTCGATGGAGGACTGATGGACCAGAAAGCGCTCGCGACAGCCCTCCTCTGCGCGCTGGGGGTTCCTGCAACGGCGCCGGGACAGTCGGCACCCGCTCTCGCGACCGATGTCAGCACGATCGAAGGAATAGTCCGCGCCTACTACGACGTGATAAGCGGCCCCCCGGGGGCCCCACGCCAATGGCGACGTGACAGCACCCTCTATATGCCGGGCGCCAGGTTCGTGGCCATGAAGCAGCAGGGCGGCAAGCCCGTCGCCGACGTGATGACGCCGGAGGAGTTCCGCCGCGCCGTCGATCGGGAATTTGCGGCGAAGGGGTTTTATGAGACCGAGATCGGGCATCGGATCGAGCGGTTCGGGCACGTGGCTCAAGTCCGCAGCGTGTACCAAACCCGGCGCACGGTTGATGGCCCGCTGCTGGGTCGTGGCGTGAACTACCTCCTGCTGTACTGGGACGGTACCCGCTGGTGGATCACGGGAGCGGTATGGGATGACGAGCGCCCGGATAACTCGCTTCCGGATTCCTGGATAGGACCGCGCGAGCGGGTGCCGTAGCTGGGCTGGGAAATGCATGCTCGTGAATCGAAGTGGAAGGACAGTTCTCTCACCAAGCCAACCTCAGGAGCCGCACTATGGCAAAGAAGCAGGCAGTCCCCCCGGGATACCATACCGTCACGCCGAATATCGTCGTCGAAGACGCGGCTAATGCCCTGGAGTTTTATAAGAAGGCGTTCGGAGCCGAAGAGACGGTACGCATGCCCGGACCGGGCGGCCGGATCATGCACGCCGAGATGCGGATCGGCGACTCGGTCATGATGATCGGCGAGGAGATGCCCGACATGGGCAGCAACAGCCCCAAGAAGTACGGCGGGTCACCCGTCGGGTTCTACGTCTATGTCGAGAACGTGGATGCGGCCTGGGAGCGAGCGATTGACGCCGGCGCCCAGGGCACGATGCCGCTGACGGACATGTTCTGGGGTGACCGCGTGGGGAAGTTGGAAGACCCTTTCGGACATTCCTGGTCGCTAGCGGAGCATGTGAAGGACCTCACCCCCGAGGAGATCGACAAGGGGCAGGAAGCGTTCTTCGCGCAGATGCAGAAGTCGTCCTGAGCCTCCGCCTCTCACGAGGGGAACGGGTCGCTCGCCGGCGTGGCGGCGAGTCGAGCCCTTCGATTGCGTGAAGGCGACGATTCAACCGAGCGCCGCGGCCGCCCGCCGCGCCGTCTCCGCCAGCACCGCGGCGCCCACAAAGACGCTCTCCTCCGCCGCGTAGAATCCCGGCGAGTGCGCCGGCGCATAGGCCCCGCCCGGCTCGCGGGCCCCGATGCGCAGAAAGCAGCCCGGCAGCCGCTCCAGATAAAAAGCGAAGTCCTCGCCTCCCATATTGGTGCCCGCCATCGGCATCTCGGCCCCGGGGCCCAGAACCGCTCGAATGGCCTCGCGCGCCCAGGCGGTGGGGCCGGGTGGATTCACCAGCGGCGGCGTGCCCCGGGCAAATTCGACCCGCGCCGTGAGGTGATGCGCCGCGGCCAGCCGTTCCGACACGTGGCGCAGCTCCTCCAGCAGAAAGGCGCGGGACGCGGGATCCACCGCGCGTATCGTGCCCGTCAGCGTCGCCCGGTCGGGGATGATGTTGTCCGCGGTGCCCGCATGCACGGTGGCCACCGTTACCACACCGGGGATGGCTGGGTCGAGCCGGCGGGCGATGAGGGTCTGGATGGCGCCGATCAGAGCACCCGCTCCGACGATGGGATCGGCACATTCGTGCGGGCGGGCGCCGTGCCCTCCAGCCCCGGTAAGCTCGACTTCGAAGAAGTCGGCGGAAGCGGCCACCGGCCCCGTCTGGGCCACGACCTGCCCGACTTCGTATCGCCGGTCCACGTGCGCACCAAAGATGGCCGACACGCCGTCGAGCGCGCCGCTCCCGAGCACCGCCGCGGCCCCTTCCGCCACCTCCTCGGCCGGCTGGAGCAGGATCACCACGTCCCCTTCGGCCGGCGCCTCGCGCAGCAGCATCGCCGCCCCCACCGCCCAGGTCGCGTGAACATCGTGGCCGCACGCGTGCATGACGCCAGGGATCTCGGAGGCGAACGACAATCCGGTCGCTTCCCGGATCGGCAGCGCGTCAATGTCGCCCCGGATCGCCACGGCCGGCGCGCCCGCCCGGCGGCCGGGCAACCGCGCTGTGACGCCGGTGCCTGCGATGCGGCGGACCTCGGTAGCGCCGATCGCCGTGAGTGCGTTTACCAGGCGGGCGGCGGTGCTCTCCTCCTGCCACGACAGCTCGGGGTGCCGGTGCAGGTCGCGTCGGAGGGCGCCGAGCCACTCCTCTTCGCCGTCCGCGAACCCCTGTGGGCTCACGCGAGGGTGCGACGTCACCGCTACTCCCGCGCGAGGTGATAGAAGCCCTGTCCGTCGCCGCGGTGAAAGCCGCTGACTCGGTACCCGCGCTTCAGATAGCGAAGGAACGCCGCGCGGGTGCTCTCGCGCCATGCCCGCGCAAGATCGGGCGTGCGGGCCACCACTTCGTGAATGTCACCGGGAACGACGATGTAGACGTCACCGGCCCCGTCGCCGGCCGCCGCGGCCTCACCTGCCGGGTTCATTTGGTTGACGACGGGTGTGGGCGAGGACGGGTCGGGGATGCCGCGTCCCCGCGGCGCCGGTGGGGCCTCGGTCGTGAGGTCCCAGGCGACGATGAATCGATCGGTACCCACCGCGGAATGAAGCGCGCTGCCCGTATCCACACCGTACATGTCCGGAACATAATCGGTGATGCTGGCCCCGAGCGCGTTCAGGTTGAGATGAGCGTTTCTCGCCACCAGCGGGTCGAAGGTCCACAGCATCCGGGTGACGCCGATGGGAATCACCGCCGACCGCTGAAACAGCTTGAGCCGGCGCCCGACGCCACGGTCGCGGGCCTCGCACCGCACCGCCAGCAGATCCGACCAATGGACCAGGCGGCCGTCCTGCACCCCGGTCATGCCGAACACGAAGCCGAGCATCCCGCCGTGTTGGCCGGAGAACGCGGCGGCGGTCACCCCGCCCAGATACTGGCTGACGCGAAAGATCGTGCTCGGCACCCGCTCGGTGAAGCCCATGCCCCAGGTCTCGTACTGTATCCGCACGCACTCGTCGTACTCCTCCTGGGATTCGACCCGGCGGATGATTATGCCGTCCGATTCCGGATGGTCGGAGCTTGCGGCAGGATCGGCCTCGTGCCTGGTCTGCGTGTTGGTCATGCGCTCGGCTCTCCAGCGCGAGTGGATACCATGACCCTGGTGGCGTTCGCTCCGCGCCGGCGCCAGACGAGATACGCCGGCGAGCCGAGCAGCATGACACCCAGGCCAACCGCCGCGCGAGCGGGCTGGGCCACGATGGTGTTCACCACGACGGCGGCGGCCGCGACGGCGAAGAGGATCGGTGTGACCGGGTAGCCGGGGACCCGGAAGGGGCGCGCGGCCGCCGGCTCCCGGATGCGGTAGCTGAAGATGCTCAGAGCGCCGAGCGCGTAGAAGATCCAGCCGATGAACACGACGTAGGTCAGCAGTTGCTCGAAAGTTCCGGTAGCCGCGAGGAGCATCGACCAGAGGGCGCACGCGAGGATAGCGAAGGCCGGGGTGCCGTACCGGGGATGGATTTCGGCGAGCTTGCCGAAGAAGACGCCGTCGCGCGCCATGGCAAAGAACGCCCGCGGGGCGGTGAGCATGATCGCGTTGGTGGCACTGAGGATCGACACCAGGATCATCACGGCGACGAGTTGCCCGGCGGCCGGCCCGAAGAGGGCCGTCGCCGCATCGGCCGCGACTCGGTCCGACCGGGCGACACCGGCGGGCCCCAGTGCCGCAAGATAGGCGATGCTGGCCAGCAGGTAGATCAGGATCAGCGCGACGGTACCGGCCACAATGCCGCGATGGAAGGTCCGCTGCGGGTCCTTCGCCTCGCCGGCCGAATAGGTGACGTACTGCCATCCCTCGTAGGCCCAGAGGGTCGCGATCATGGCGAGTCCGAGGCCCGAGAGCGCCGGACCGGACGCTTCACTCGGCGGAAGGCCGGCGGGAGCAGCGTCCAGCCCGTTGCCCCGCATCAGAAACAGCCCACTCATCACCAGAATGCCGACGAGCTTGAACAGGGTCGTCCAGTCCTGGATCCGCGCGCTGCCGCGGGTGCCCCGCACGTTGATGGCGGCGATCGCGGCGATCATGCCGACCGCCGCCGCGCGGGACGCCAGCGGGCCGAGGGGCACGAACTGGCCGAGATAGGAGACCGACGCGACCGCCAGGGTGGCCACCGAGCCGCTGCCGATGATGAAGAACAGGGTCCAGCCGAAGAGAAAGGCGGGAAACCGGCCGAAGGCATCGCGGATATAGACGTAGAGCCCGCCGGCCTTGGGGTGCATGGCCCCGAGCTCGGCGTAGGTGAGCGCCCCCAGGAGCGACAGCACTCCCGCGGCGAGCCAGACCAGGAGAGACGCGCCGACCGACCCTCCCGACTGACGCAGCACGGCCCCCGGCACGATGAAGATCCCCGAGCCGATGACGGACCCGATCACGATGTAGGTGAGTTGCCGGACTCCGAGGATGCGGGTCAGGGCGGAGGGAGCGGACTTTCCGGTCACCGGGTCCGCCGCAGCCGTTCTTCCCGCATGGTCAGGCGTACAATGCGCTCGCGATCCACCGCCACGCCGATTCCCGGCTGCTGAAGCGGCACCCGCATCAGCCCATCGCCGCTCATGACCCACTCCGGCGTCACGATGTCTTCGGTCCAGTACCTCGAGCCCGGCGAGAGGTCGCCGGGCAGGACGAAGTTCGGAAGCGACGCCAGGGCCACATTGTAGGCCCGGCCCACGCCACTCTCCAGCATGCCGCCGCACCACACCGGGATCTGGTTACGCTGGCACAGGTCGTGAATTGCCAGGGAGGGACCGAATCCGCCGACCCGGCCCGGCTTGATGTTGACGATGCGGCCGCTGCCGAGTGCCAGCATGTCCTCCACCCGCTCGACCGAGGTGATGGACTCGTCGAGGCAGATCGGCGTTCTCAGCCGGCGTTGCAGCGCCGCGTGCCGGGCCAGATCGTCCCAGGCCAGCGGCTGCTCGATCATCATGAGGCCGAGCTCGTCCAGCTCCAGCAGCGGAGCGGCGGCGCCCAGCGTGTACGCATTGTTGGCATCGGCCATGAGGGGGGCCTCGGGGCCGAGGGCCTCGCGCACCGCGCGAATGTACTCCACGTCGGCGCCGGGCCCGATCTTGATCTTGATCTTGCGATACCCCGCGAGGGCCGCCCGGCCGGCCCGCTCCACCAGCGCGGCCGGCGTCGTCTGGATGCCGAGCGAGATACCCACCTCGACGCACTCGCGGGCGGCCCCGAGACGGGCCGCGAGCGGTTGGCCGAGGCGCTCGGCGTCGAGCGCCCACATCCCCATCTCGACTGCGGCTTTGGCCATCAGATGGCCGCGGAAATGACGCTCTAGAGCAGGGAAGACCTGGGCCGGCTCGTCGAAGGTTCGATTCAGGACCCGGGGCGCGACCCAGTTTCTGATGGCGAGCCAGGCGGTGTCGATCGCCTCGGAGGTGTAATTGGGTTCCTCGGGGGCGACGCATTCGCTCCAGACGCTGACGCCGTCCGCGTCCTCCAGCTCCAGCAGGAGAATGCGGCGCACCGCCTGGGTGCCGGAGGAGATCCGAAACGGCTCCTTCAGCGGGAGCTGGATCTCGCGGAGGGTGAGCTGCTCGAGCCGTAGCGTCACCGGCGTGCCCTAGCTAGTGGATTCAAAACTGTATACATTTAATGGAACAATGGTCATCCACAGGTGTGGGCGCAAGGGGCCGGCCGGGCTCCCGGCCCCGGTGTCAGCGGCGCCGCCCTCGAACCGTCCAGCGGAGCGGAGCATGAGACTCGTCGCCGTTCTTATCCTCACTCTCTTGAGCCGATCGGTCCCGGCCGGGGCTCAGGGCAAGCCGCTCCAGGACCTCGACGCCTACATCACCCGCAGCATGGCGGAGTGGCGGATCCCGGGGCTGGCGATCGCCGTGGTGCGGAACGACTCGGTGGTGCTGCTGAAGGGTTACGGGGTGAAGCGGCTGGGTGCGGCCGAGCCGGTGGACGAGCGCACCCTCTTTGCCATCGGCTCCTCGTCCAAGGCCTTCACCGCGCTGGGCGTGGCGATGCTGGTGGATGAGGGGAAGGTCCGCTGGGACGATCCCGCCACCAAATACCTGCCGGGGTTCCAGCTCTTCGATCCGTACGTGACCCGCGAGCTCACCGTGCGCGACCTGCTCACCCACCGGAGCGGGTTGGCGCGCGGGGATCTGATGTGGTACGCCCAGGATCTCCCGCGGGACAGCGTCCTGCACCGGGTCCGGTACCTGAAGCCCACCTGGAGCCTTCGGGCTCACTTCGGCTACCAGAATATCATGTACCTCGCGGCCGGCCAGCTCACCGCACGGGTGGCCGGCAAGTCATGGGACGAGGTCATGCGGGATCGCATCCTCACCCCGCTCGGCATGAGCTCCAGCAACACCAGCGTCAGCGAACTCCATCGCCTACCGAACGTAGCCACGCCGCACGAGGAGGTTGACGACACGGTGCGGGCCGTCCCGTACCACAACATCGACAACGCCGGCCCTGCCGGGTCTATCAACTCCAACGTGGTGGACATGGCGCAGTGGCTCCGTTTTCAGCTCGCCGGTGGAAAGGTAGGCGGAAAGCCGCTTCTGAGCGCGGGCGCCTTCGACGAGACCCACACACCCCAGACCATCGTTCGCCTCGAAGGGGCGTGGAAGCTCATAATGCCGGATGCGCACTTCGCCGCCTACGGTCTGGGCTGGCTCCTCCACGATTACCGGGGCCGTAAGATCGCTCAGCACGGAGGAGGCATCGACGGAATGCACGCGCTGGTGGGTCTGATGCCCGAGGAGAAGACCGGAGTGGTGATCCTCACAAACCTAGCGGGCAACTCTCTTACCCACGCCCTGATGTACCGGATCTTCGATGCGTATTTGAAGCAGCCCCGGAAAGACTGGAGCACGGAGCTATTGAAGGGACTCGAGGCGCTGGAAGCCCAAGCCAAGGCCGAGAAGAAGAGCCGTGAAGTTCAGCGGGTAACGGGGACATCGCCTTCACTGAGCCTGGACAAGTATGCGGGAACCTACGCGGACAGCATGTACGGCGAGGCGACGGTGGGCGCCAACGGCGGCAAGGTGGTCTTGCGATACGGGTCCATGACCGGCGACCTCGAGCATTGGCAGCACGACACCTTCCGCTCGCAGTGGCGGCAACGGCACCACGGCAAGGCCTTCGTCACCTTCGGCCTGGACGCCGGCGGCAAGGTGGACGAGATGGAGGTGGAGGACCTGGCCGAGTTCAAGCGCAAGCCGGAGGTCCCCGACACCGTTCCGGCGCTGCAACTGGCGGAAGCCGCCCTGTCCAAGTACACCGGCAGTTTCGCGGCCGCCTCGCTGCCGGTCACCGCCGAGGTCCAGGTGGTCGGGGGTCGGCTCAAGCTGACCGTGGCCGGGCAGCCGCCGTACACCCTGATAGCCGTTACTCCCACCCGGTTTCGACTCACCGGCCCCGCGGACATGCCGGCCGGCTTCTTTCTCGACTATACCATGAAGGGCGAACGTATCGACCACGTGACGCTGGTGCAGCCGGAACCGCAGCCGGCTCTGACGCTCCTCCCGGGTACCACTCAATGATCCGAGCCGCCTTTCCCCGGGCCATCTGCTCGCTCGGGATCCTCTCCGGCCTGAGCGCGTCGGCGCTGCTGGCCCAGGCCTCGCCGCCGGCGGACCTCGACGCCTACGTATCGGCCGCGCTCGATAGCTTCGCTACCCCCGGGGCTGCAGTCGCGATCGTCAAGGACGGCCAGGTCGTGCACGCGAAGGGATACGGCGTCCGCCGGCTGGGGGAGCCCGCGCCGGTGGACTCGCACACGCTCTTCCAGATCGCATCCAACACCAAGGCCTTCACCACCGCCGCGCTGGCCATGCTGGTGGACGAGGGGAAGCTCGCGTGGGATGACCCGGTGACGAAGCACCTGCCCTGGTTTCAGCTCTCCGATCCCTACGTCACGCGCGAACTCACCGTGCGCGACCTGCTGGTCCATCGCAGCGGCCTCGGCCTCGGCGCCGGTGATCTCCTCTGGTACCACTCCGATTACCCGCGCGACAGCATCGTCCGCCGCATCCGCCATGCGAGGGTCGCGTCGAGTTTCCGGAGCGAGTTCGCCTACGACAACGTGCTCTATGTGGTCGCGGGAGAGGTGATCCCCGCCGTCACCGGCCTGAGCTGGGAGGATTTCATCCGGCAGCGCATCTTCGTCCCGCTCGGCATGCGCGAGGCGCGGGTCACCGCCAAGGGCGTCCGGCCGGGTGACAACTCCGCCTCCGCGCACGCCAGGGTGGAAGGCCGCCTCACCGCCGTCGCCCGCGACACCTTCGACGCAACCAACGCCGCCGGCGGCGTCGTTGCCGGGGTGTCCGACCTCGCGAAGTGGATGCTGGTGCAGCTCGATTCGGGTCGGGTGCGGGGAAGCACCACCGGGGCCAGCAGCGGGCCAGTGCCCCCGCTGTGGAGCACCGAACGCACCGCGGAGATGTGGTCCGGGCAGACGATCCAACCGATCAACGAGCTGGGGCCCTCCCTCGCCGGGTACCGGCCGATGTTCCTCCTCTATGGACTGGGGTGGGACCTCCGCGACTACCGCGGCCGCAAGCTCGTCACCCATACCGGCGGGCTCGACGGGATGACCTCGCGGACGCTGCTGGTGCCGGAGGCCAGGCTCGGCATCGTGGTGCTCACCAACGGCGAGTCACCGCTCAGTACCGCGGTGGCTTGGCGGGTGCTCGATCACTACCTGGGAGTGCCGCCCACGAACTGGGTGGCCAGGATGGCGGAGTTCGTGCGGGCGCGGGAGGCCGAGGCACGTGAGATCGAGCGCAAGGCCGCCGGCTCACGACGGCGGGATTCCCGGCCCTCGCTCCCGCTCGCGAGGTACGCCGCCCGGTACAGCGACCAGATGTACGGAGACGTCACCATCGTGCGGCAGAACGGGCGTCTGGTGCTGCGCTTCAGCCACTCGCCCGCGCTCACCGGCGATTTGGAGCACTGGCAGTACGACACGTTCGTGGCGCGGTGGCGCCAGCGAAACATCCCAGATGCCTACGTGACGTTCGCGCTGGGGCCGGATGGCTCGATCGAGACGATGAAGATGGCGGCCGTCTCTCCCCTCGCGGATTTCAGCTACGATTTTCAGGACCTGCTTTTCAGGCCGGCGCAGGCGGCCGACAATCGGAGTGAACCATGAGAACCATCGCGCAGCTTCTCTTCGCCCTCCTCGTCCTGGCTCCATGGGGGGCCACCGCCGGCGCACAGGCGCGGCCGCTGCAGGGGTTCGACGCCTACGTCAGCCGCAGCATGGCGGAGTGGAAAATGCCCGGCCTGGCGATCGCCGTGGTGCGGAACGACTCGGTGGTGCTGCTGAAGGGCTACGGGGTGAAGCGGCTGGGTGCGGGCGAGCCGGTGGACGAGCGCACCGTCTTCGCCATCGGCTCCTCGTCCAAGGCTTTCACCGCGCTGGGTGTAGCGATGCTGGTGGACGAGGGGAAGGTGCGCTGGGAGGATCCGGCCACGAAGTACCTGCCGGGCTTCCAACTCTTCGATCCCTACGCGACCCGCGAGCTCACCGTGCGCGACCTCCTCACCCACCGGAGTGGGTTGTCGCGCGGGGATCTCGTCTGGTACGCGCTGGATATCCCACGGGACAGCATCCTGCACCACGTCCGGTACCTGAAACCGACCTGGAGCCTCCGCTCCCACTTCGGATACCAGAACCTCATGTACCTGGCGGCGGGCCAGCTCACCGGTCGGCTCACCGGCAAGTCGTGGGACGAGATCATGCGGGACCGCATCTTCAGACCTCTCGGCATGAGCTCCAGCAACACCAGCGTCAACCGACTCGATCGCCTGCCCAATGTGGCCGCGCCGCACGAGGAGGTCGAGGACACGGTGCGGGCCGTCCCGTACCACAACATTGACAACGTCGGTCCGGCCGGCTCCATCAACTCGAATGTCTCGGATATGGCGCAGTGGGTCCGCTTTCAACTCGCCCGAGGGAAGGTCGGTGGCAAGCCGCTCCTGAGCGCGGGCGCATTCGATGAGACCCATACTCCCCAGACCATCGTCCCCCTCGAAGGAGCGTGGAAGCTCATGATGCAGGACGCGCACTTCGCCGCGTACGGCCTGGGGTGGTTCCTGCATGACTACAAGGGCCGGAAGATCGTGCAGCACGGCGGGAACATCGATGGAATGAGTGCGCTGGTGGCGATGATGCCGGAGGAGAAGACCGGGCTCGTGATCCTGACCAATCTGGGCGGCAACTTCCTGACCTACGCCCTGATGTACCGGGTATTCGACGCCTATCTGAAGCAGCCCCCGAAGGATTGGAGCGCGGAGCTGTTGAAGGGCCTCGAGGAGCTCGAGGCCCAGAGCAAGGTCGAGGAGAAGAACCGCGAAGCTCAACGGGTGAAGGGGACCTCGCCGACGCTGGCGCCGCAGAAGTATGCGGGAACCTACCTGGACAGCATGTACGGTGAGGCCACCGTCCGCGCCGAGCGCGGAAAGCTGGTCCTGCATTACGGGTCCATGATCGGTGACCTCGAGCACTGGCAGCACGACACCTTCCGCTCGCAATGGCGGCAACGCCATCAGGGCAAGACGTTCATTACCTTCGGCCTGGACGCGAACAGCAAGGTGGAGGAGATGGAGGTCGAGGATGTGGCCGAGTTCAAGCGCAAGCCGGAGCTCGCCGACACGACCCCGGCGGTGCAACTGGCGAAAGCCGACCTGCCCCGGTACACCGGTACCTTTGCGTCCGCTTCGCTGCCGGTTACAGCCGAGGTGCAGGTAGTCGGAGATCAGCTCAAGCTCACCGTTTCCGGGCAGCCCCCGTACACGCTGGTGCCGGTCACCCCGACTCGCTTCCGGCTCAGCGGCCCGGCGGACATGCCGGCAGGGTTCTTCCTCGACTACACCATGAAGGGGGGACGGGTCATTCACGTGACGCTGGTGCAGCCGGAGCCGCAGCCGGCCATGACGCTCCTCCCGCAGCGCGGGGCGGGGCGGTAGGCCGACGCATGCGACCTCGCCTTGGTGCACTCGCCGTCGCGGCCCTCGCCGCCTGCCGTCCGGGTTCCGGCACTCCCACGGTCGAGCCATCGGCCGACACCCGCTACGATGTGATCATCAGCGGAGCCCGGGTGGTGGATGGGACCGGGAATGCCTGGTTCCTGGGGGACGTAGGCGTACGCGGCGATCGAATCGCCCGGGTCGCGCCGGCGGGCTCGCTCGCCCGCGCCGCCACCCCCACCAGGGTGGATGCTCGCGGGCTCGTAGTCGCCCCCGGCTTCATCGACATCCAAGGGCAATCGTACGACCATCTCCTCCTGGGCGACGGGCGCGCGCTCAACAAAGTGACCCAGGGAGTGACGACGGAGATCCTGGGAGAGGGCTATACCCCGGCGCCGTCCAACGACAGAGTCGAGTCTCTGCTCGGGTTCTTCGTCTCCGACGCGGACTCGGCCGCCGGCCGCACGGCGGTGGCAGGGTTCCGGGGACCGCACGGATTCGGCGCCTGGCTGGAGGCGATGGAGCGGCATGGCATCTCGGTGAACGTCGGCTCGTTCCTGGGTGCTTCGACGGTGCGGGTCTACGCCAAGGGAATGGCGGAAGGGGCGGCCTCGCCCGCCGAGCTCGACACCATGCGCGCCGCCGTCAGTCGGGCGATGGAGGACGGCGCCTTTGGCCTCGGCACCGCGCTGATCTATCCGCCGGGCAATTTCGCCTCCACCGCCGAGCTGATCGAGCTGGCCCGGGCGATGGCGCCTCATCACGGCGTCTACATCACCCACATGCGCTCCGAGGCTGACGATTTCCTCGAAGGCATTGACGAGGCGTTCGCCATTGGCCGGGATGCGGGAGTGCCGGTCGAGATCTACCATCTCAAGGCGGCGGGCAAGCGCAACTGGCGCAAGGCCGCGCTCGCGATCGCCAAGATTGACTCCGCGCGTGCCGCGGGGCAGGATGTGGGAGCCGACATGTATCCCTACGAAGCCGGCGGCACGGCCCTGGCCGCCTGCTTCCCGCCGTGGGCCTCGGCCGACGACGAGCTGTTGGAAAACCTGAAGGATTCCTCGACCCGCGCGCGGATCCGGGCCGACGTCGCCGCGGACCGATCCGGCGAATGGGAGAACCTTTGTCAGCTCGCCACACCGGAAGGCGTGCGCATCGGCGGGTTCGAGGTGCCGGAGCACAAGGCGTGGGAAGGGAAAAGTCTCGCCGAGATCGCGGCGAGCAGACGCCAGGACTGGGTGGACGCGCTCATCGACCTCACCGTGAAGGAGGAGGGCCGACTCGGCGCACTCTACTTCCTCGCGTCCGAGGAGAACCTCGCGCTTCAGATCCGTCAGCCCTGGATCAAATTCGGCACCGACGCCGGAGCGATCGAGACGGACAGCGTTCCCGAGGGAGAGACTCATCCCCGCACCTACGGCACATACACCCGGATTCTGGGGCGCTACGTGCGGGAGCAACGACTCCTGCCGCTGGAGGATGCGGTGCGCAAGATGACGTCGGCGGTGGCGGCCAGGCTCTCGCTGCGGGACCGGGGACTCGTTCGCGAAGGGATGTACGCCGACCTCGTCGTCTTCGACCCGGCCACTGTCGGCGATCGCGCGACCTACGACCGCTCGCACCAGCTTTCGGCCGGCATCCGGCACGTCTTCGTGAACGGCATCGCGGTGCTGCGCGGCGGCGCGCACACCGGGGCAAAACCCGGGCGGGCTGTTCGGGGGCCGGGGTGGATACAGGATCGGTGATCCGAGTACTTTCACCACGCCGATGACCGCTTCGATTCCCTTCTACCTGGTAGACGTCTTCGCCGATGCGCCGTTCACCGGTAACCCGCTGGCCCTCGTCGTCGACGCCGAGCACATCAAAGAACCCGTGATGCGCGCAGTGGCTCGTGAGTTCAACCAGTCCGAGACGACGTTCCTGCTACCTCCCACCCGCGCCGGGGCGACGTGGCGCCTGCGCTCGTTCACCCCGGCGGGCGCCGAGGTCTTCGGCGTGGGCCACAACGCCCTGGGCGCCTGGTGGTGGCTGGCGACCGCGGGCCGGCTCGCGCTCGGTAACGACGGGGGCCGCTTCGCCCAGGAGATCGGCGCCCGAGTCCTCCCCGTCGAGGTGATCGCCGAGGATGGGCGACCTCTCGGGATCCTGATGGACCAGGCGCCACCAGAGTTTGGGAACATTGTCGAGGACCGTGCGGCGCTGGCAGCGGCGCTGGGCTTGGCCGGCGAGGACCTCGCCGAGCACGCACCGGCACAGGTTGTATCTACAGGGGCCGCGCACTTGCTGGTACCGGCGCGGGATCGCGGGGTCGTCGATCGCGCTCGGCCTGAGGCGCCCCACCTCGCGGCAGCCTTGCAAAGCGTCGGAGGCCAAGGATGTTATCTGTACTGCCTCGATACGGTGGACGCCGATACGGTGGCACATGCGCGGTTCTTCAATCCCACCGTCGGTATCTGGGAGGATCCGGCCACCGGTAGCGCCGCCGGTCCGCTGGTGAGCCAACTCGTCCGTCAGGGCGTCGTGCCCGATGGCTCGACTGTGCTGGTCGAACAGGGGCATGCCATGGGACGCCCGAGTCGGATCCAGGTCCAGGTGGCCGGCCACCGGGTCCGCATCGGCGGAGCCGCAGTGGTCGTGGCGGAAGGCACGCTGCGCATCTGAGCGCGACATGAACGAGGGAGAACGAGCCATGAACGAAGTGGACGAGCGCTATCTGCGCAGGGCGATCGAGCTGGCGGGCGCCGCGCGTGCCGCGGGTGACCCGCCCTATGGATCGCTGCTCGTCGGCCCCGGAGGGGAGGTGCTCGCAGAGGAGCGCAACACGGTCGCCACTGGCCGGGACATCACGGCGCACCCGGAGCTGAAGCTGGCTCGGTGGGCGGCACAGCTGGACCCCGAAGTGGCGCAGGGGACTTCCATGTATACCAGCTGCCAACCGTGCGCCATGTGCGCGAACGCGATCGCGCGATCGGGCCTTGGTCGCGTCGTCTTCGCACTCTCCGGCGAGCAGCTCCAGCAGCTCAAGCCCCGAGGGTCGGTGAGCCCGGATGCGGCCGAAGTGGCCTATGAAGGGCCCGCGCTGTTCGACGAGGCGCGGGTGCCGATCGACGGCTACTACGGCTGAGGTCGCTGGAATCGCTACAGGCGCGCGCCGCCTACGAGCAGACAGCGCTCCTCGCTCGACGCGAGGCCGGAGATGCTCGGCGCTGAGTCAGACGCAGTTGGGACAGCTCACCGCCGCGGTGCAGCTCTACCGGGCACTGGGCGGGAGCTGGCGGGAGTAGAGCGGGCGCTGGGGCCGGGGCTCAGCGGCGCGGGGCGATTCTCCAGAGCTCGCCATTCGACTGGTCGGTAACGACGTATAGCGCGCCGTCCGGCCCCTGGCGCACGTCCCGGACCCGCTGGTCCCGGTCGGCGAGCAGGTGCTCCTCGCCGGTCACGCGATCGTTCTCCAGGGTGAGGCGCACCAGCCGCTGCTCTTTGGGGCTGCCGACGAAGAGGCTGCCGCGCCACGCCGGGAAAGCGTCGCCGGTGTAGAACTGCGCGCCGGAGGGCGCGATCACCGGGTCCCAGTAATAGGCCGGTTGCTCGAAGTTGGGACGCGCGGTGACCGCATTGGGGATCGGCGACCCGGAATATTCCTCGCCGTACGCCACGATCGGCCAGCCGTAGTTTTTGCCCTTCTGGATCAGGTTCAGCTCGTCGCCGCCCTTGGTGCCATGCTCCACCTCCCAGAGTCGTCCCTCGGGATCGAACGCGGCGGCCTGGATGTTCCGATGGCCCAGCGTCCAGATCTCCGGCAGCGCATCAGGCTTGCCGGCGAAAGGGTTGTCGTCCGGGACCGACCCGTCGGGGTTGACGCGCAGGATCTTACCCATGTGGCTATTGAGCCGCTGCGCCTGCGGCCGCATCGGGGTGTCCGAGCGCTCGCCCAGCGTGATGTACAGCATGCCGTCGGTGCCGAACGCGAGGCGGGAGCCGTAATGCAGCGTGCCGTCGTAGACCGGCAGCGCACGAAAGATCACTCTCACCTGGTCGAGGCGCCGCCGGTCGGCCGACAGCACTCCGCGGGCGACGCTGGTGGCGTTCCCACCCTGGCGGGGCTCGGAGTAGCTCCAGAAAATGGTACGGTCGGTGGCGAACCCGGGACTCAGCGCGACGTCGAGCAGGCCGCCCTGCCCGCGGGCATCGACCTTGGGCACGCCGGCGATCGGCTGCCCCAGTTTGCCCGCCGCCGACACGAGGCGGAGGCGGCCCGGCTTCTCGGTGACCAGCAGGTCTCCGCCGGGCAGCGGCTCCACGGCCCACGGGTGTTCCAATTCCTTGGTTACCACGGCGACATCGAAAGCGACGTTTGACGCGCTCGCGCAGGCGCGGGTCTGGCCCGGAAACGCCGGGCGCTGATCGGGCGCGTTGGGCTCGCGGGTCTCCAGCGGAGCGCAGGCGGCCGTGCTCCCGGCCGCGGTGTCACCGGATGCCTGGGAGCCGGCATCCTCCGGCTGCTCTCCGGAGCGAGCGCCACAGCCACCGGCCGCGAGCGCCAGGACGACGATCGAAATCAATCCTGCACGGGGAATGCACATGGATCCTCTCACGGAGCTCGGCAGTTTCTACCACCCAGTAGCACATTCTCTTAACATTACCGAGCCGAGGCAACTGTGATGGCTGTCACCTCCCGTCACGTCTTTCCTTGGGAAACTGGCCGCCGACCAGAGCGCCGATGATGACACCGAGTCCGGCGCCCACGACAAAGCCGCCGGTGACGGCGCCGCCACAGCCGCCTCCGACGTCCGAGTTGCCGCAAAAGCCCGCTGCGAGCAACGCGAATCCGAGCCCTAAGGCGCCGCCGCCGAGGAGCGCTCCTTCTTTCCAGTGGGTTGGTGGGATCTCGCGCCGCAGCGAATCGAGAGCGAGGAGCCGCCCGAGCGGCCCCCGAGCGGCCGCGCCGAGAGCCGGGCTCGGCACCGGGCGGGGAATTCCGGCGGGCGCACTCTGGGCTTCGGCGACGAAAGGGTAGAGCAGGAGAAGCAGAAAGAGAAATACCCGACGCACGGGGAACCTCCTGTTGGAGTCTCCCCATAGTGATCCCGCCGCGTGACTCGACGATCTATTCCGGCTTCGGCTTCTCGGGCTGTCGTTCGTATTTCGGTGCGGCGAGTCCCACCAGGAAGCCGAAGGCTCCACCCACTCCCGCGCTGATGAGCTCGAGCTTCACGAAGTCGCCGGCTGTCGGGCTGCTACAGTCGTCACACTTGCCGGCCAGAGCCGCATAAAAGAGCGCGCCGAGCAGGGCACCGCCACCCGCCCCGAATGCCGCCCCTTTCCAGTGGTGATAGCCCACCCGGCGGCGGCCGGTATCGAGAGCGACCGGTGTCTGGAGCCTTTGGGGAACAGGCTGCTGGCCCGGCGGCGGCTTCGATGTCAGCCGACCCACGAGGTAACCAAGGCCTCCGCCGGCAGCGGCGCCCGCGAGGCCGAGAACAATGGCATTGCCCGACCTGTCAGGCCTGCATTGCGCCCCGGCAACGGTGGGACATGCCGCTGAGTCATGGGAACCGATCCAGGCGCCCATCGCGCCGAACCCAACCCCACCGAACACCAGGCCCTCATAGCGATAGTCGCGGCGGGGTACGAGCACGGTGTCCTGCTGATCTGCGCCCCATCTAGCCGTGCTTGCCGGCGATGTGGCGGGAGCTTCCCATCGGACAAACATCGGCCGGATTCCGCATGGTGTGCAAGCCTAAGAGATCAGGCCCATCGCCGTAACGGTGGCGTGACGGCAACGTCCAACCAACTCAGGCCAGTGGCATTTTCGGTGCTCGGAAGTGCTCCCGATACCGACCGTCTATTCTCTTTGAGGCCTCCGTTGGTTCCAATCGAGGCATTCAGGCGTTCATTCGCGAGCTCTTGCTGGAAGGGCGCGGCGCCGAGCTGAGCTCATCGCAGAGCGCCTTCATCTCCCCCGTCATCAGTCCCCGCGGTGCGGGCATCTGGATCAGCGAGGGGGACCAGCGCTCGTTCCCCTCGATCAGCAGGGGACCGCGCTCGGAAACTCCGATGTCCCACCCGATCGAGCGCGCCCACGGAAACGCGGCGGCCGCTCGCAGCGCCACGTCGCGCACCGCGTCCCACTCCGGCAGCTGGAGGCCGATGAAGCTGCGGTCGGTCCCCGGGATCGTGCTCACATCGCGGTCGTCGGTGCGGCTCCGTCCCCGGCCGAGCACGCCGGTCTCCGGTTCCACCCAGCAGCCTACCGCTCCGTGGAGCAGGTGGTCCACCCCCGACGTGCCCGTCTGCAGCTTGAACACCGCCGCCAGGATCTCCGGCGCGCCGGCGCGGCTGACGATCGTCTGCACTCGAACCGAGCAGAGCGTGGGGCCGAGCAGCTCCTCCAGCGTCGGGTGCGGGCGGACCCGCTCCTCGATGAGGAAACGCCGGGTATCGGCGCCCGGGTTGTGGGCCACGAGCTCGGCGCCGTCGGCGGTCGCCGCCACCAGCCGCTCCGCGTCGTAGCGCTCTCCGGCCAGCGTGACCCATGCGTCGGGGTCGTCCGGCGCCGCTCCGCTGAAGACGAGGACCCGATCTCCCCGGATCCCTTCCATCGGCTTGAACACGAACCCCGGTCCGCCGATCTCGCGCAGGCGGGCCCCCAGCTCCGCGGCGGTGCGAAGGCTACGGCCGTCGGGCGTGTGTCCCAGCTCCGCCTCGAAGACTCCGTGAATGGTGGCGACCGGCAGCCCGACCGCACCGAAGAAGCGGTTGAAGACCAGCTTGTTGTCGTAGAGCAGGCGATAGCGCCGGGGGACGAGCAGGGCCCAGAGCTGGTGGTTGGCGGGTGCGCAGTCCGGGATGTAGCGCGCCTTCTCGTCGGCTGAGAGGTGGGGCTCGTAAAGCCGATAGCTGTAGTATGAGTGCTGATCCAGGCGGTGCCGCCGGAAGAGCCCGGCCTGCTCGCGGATCACCGCCATGGGACTGAGACCGTGCCTGTGGGCGACCTCTTTCGCCGCCCGCCACGTCTCCAGACACCATCGTGCGCGCTGGACCCCGTCCCGCATGAGGCGAGGGGGCCAGAGCTTTCTGAGCCGCCGGTTCATCCCGCATAGATACCCGCACCCGCCTGACCACGCAAGCAGGTTTCACGCGTCGAAGTGTGCCCTGCGTCACGGCTTGCAGCGGCCGGCGGAGCCAGGTTGACCCTGCCGCCGGGCATGCCGCCCGGACATCCTCGCGGAGAACATGTGCTGGTGCCCAGGCCGGAAGCGCGACACTACGCGCTGCGATGTCGCGCTTGCAATCGTGTCATCGAGGATGACGGTTTCGTCCTCGGCTGTCCCAGTCCGCACGAGCCTGCCTTCCTGGTCGCCGATTATCACAACCGCCGTTTTCAGCCGGACCGGTCTTCCGCCGACCTCTTCCGATTCCATTCATGGCTTCCGATCGGGCGCCGGATGGCGGGGGTCGGCTCGGGCGCCACCTACCGCAGCGAGCGGCTGGCCCGGGCGGCGGGGCTGGATGAGCTGTGGATCGCCTTCAACGGCTGGTGGCCCGAGCGCGGGGCCACGCTCGCGACGGGCACCTTCAAGGAGCTCGAGGCCTGGACGGTGCTTGCCCGGCTGCCCCAGCGTCCAGCCGGAACTCTGGTGATCGCCTCCGCGGGCAACACCGCCGCCGCCTTCGCCCGGGCCTGCTCTCTCGCCGAGGTCGCCTGCCTCATCATCGTTCCGGAGTCGGGGCTCGCCCAGGTGCTCTCCCCCGAGGAGAGAGCTCCGTGGGTCAAGCTGGTAGTGCTGGACCACCCGGCGGACTACGCCGACGCGATCGCGCTGGCCGGCTGGCTCGCCGAGGTGGAGAAGTACTATCCCGAAGGCGGCGTCCGCAACGTCGCCCGCCGAGCCGGGCTGGGCACGGTGCTGCTGGACGCGTTGGACACGATGGGCAGGCTGCCGGACTATTACTTTCAAGCGGTTGGCAGCGGAGCCGGCGCGATCGGGGTGTTCGAGGCGGCCGAGCGCCTGGTAGAGGATGGCGGTTTCGGCGACCAGCTCCCCCGGCTGATGCTCAGTCAGAACCATCCCTTCACTCCGCTCTACGACTCATGGCGCACCGGCAGCCGGGTGCTGGTACGGATGGACGCCGAGGTGGCACGGCGGCGCGCCGCCCAGATCCTGACACCGGTTCTCTCCAACCGCCAACCGCCCTATGCCATACTCGGCGGTGTCTACGACGCGCTTCACACGAGCGGAGGTGACATGCTGGCGGTGGACAACGCTGCGGCCCGGCAGGCCCGGGCGCTCTTCGAAGAGCACGAAGGGATAGACATAGATCCGGCGGGTGCCGTCGCGCTTGCGTCCCTGCTGCAGGCCGCACGCGATGGGCGGATCGCCAAGGGGGCGACAGTGCTGCTCAATGTGACCGGTGGCGGCCGGGAACGCCGCTTGCGCGAAGGCTCGCTCCGCCACGCTCGTCCCGACGTCCGGATTGCCCGCAGCGAGATCCGGCGCAGTGGGGCGGTCGAAATGGTGGGTGCGCTTTGACGGCGGCGTCACCCGAAGAGCGGGAGTATCGCCGCCGCACTCCCGCTTCCAAGCGCTATTTCGAAGAGGCGCGCAGATACCTTCCAGGCGGCGATTCCCGCAGCACGCTTTTCTTCACGCCCTATCCCGCCGTGTTCGCTCGTGGCGACGGCTGCCGGCTCACGGACCTCGATGGCAACGAGGTGCTCGACTTTACCGGCAATCACTCCTCGCTGGTACACGGCTACGGCCATCCGGCGCTGATGGAGGCGGTGGGGCGGCAGCTCGATGCCGGCACCTGTTTTCCCGGGCCGACCGAGCCGCAACTCCGGCTGGCCCGGCTCCTCTCTGAGCGAGTGCCTTCGATCGAGTTGGTCCGATTCACCAACTCCGGAACCGAGGCATCGCTCAACGCGATTCGAGCGGCGCGCAGCTTCACCGGCC
This sequence comes from Gemmatimonadales bacterium, assembly GCA_013813875.1. Lineage (GTDB taxonomy): Bacteria > Gemmatimonadota > Gemmatimonadetes > Gemmatimonadales > GWC2-71-9 > CAVVWJ01. The sequence continues at coordinate 29,370 of JACCQZ010000165.1, forward strand.
GGCGGGTGATCGCCTGGGCCAAGGGCGCGTACCACGGGACGCTGGACGAGACCATGACCGCGGCGCACCCGGACGCGATCGTGCTGCCCTTTGCCGACCCCGACGCCGCCGTGCGCCGGATCGAGGAGCGTGCCGGGGAGCTGGCGGCCGTGCTGGTCGAGCCGGTGCAGGGATCGGCGGGCATGATTCCAGCCACCCAGGAGTACCTGCGGCGGCTGCGGGAGGTGACAGCCAGGCTGGGAATTCTGCTGGTGTTCGACGAGGTGGTGAGCTTCCGCGTGGCATGGGGCGGGGCGCAGGAGCACTTCGGTGTCACTCCGGACTTGACCATCCTGGGGAAGCTGATCGGCGGCGGGTTTCCCCTCGGCGCATTCGGTGGGCGGCGGGACGTGATGGAGCTGTTCGACCCGTCGCGCGGCGCTCCCGTGATCCCGCACCCGGGGAGCTACAACGCCAATCCGATGAGCCTCGCGGCGGGGGTGGCCACCCTGGAGCTGCTCACCCGAGAGGCGATCGGCCGACTCAACCGAAGCGGCGAGTCGCTGCGGTCCCGGCTGCAGGAGACGCTCGGTGAATTTTCCGTGGATGCCAGGGTCACGGGACTGGGCTCGCTGTTCGCGATTCATCCGAGCGAAGCTTACGCGGCCCTTCGGCACCGGATCTTTCTCGGGTTGTACTGCGAGGGAGTTCTGATTGACCCGCGGGGTGTTGGAACCCTCTCGACGGTGATCGGTGCGGAGGAGATGGAGCGATTTATCGAAGCGCTGCGGGTGGTGCTGGGCCGGCTGGCGCCAGCCCACCTCATCCCGAGCGAAGCGAGGGACCTGCTCAGCGGGAATCAAACTCCGCACTAAGCAGCTCCCCGGACCCGCTCCCCAGCTGCTTCAAGGTGACCAGGGACGAATCGGTCTGGCACCCGGCGGTGGCCGCGTGGAAAGGCGCGGCACCCGTAAGGTCTTCGGACATCAGCGTCCCAGTGGATCCCGAACCCGATCGACAGCTGCACGTCCTTCTGGCTGGCCTGCTCGCCGGACACGGTGGTGAGCCCCTCGACGTTCTGCTTGTACAGGTAGGTCTCGACTCCGAGTTGAATCGCGGGAAGCGGTCCCAGCCGGAACCCCATCTGGGCGCCGACTGTCCCGCCGATACTGGTCTTGTCAACCAGGTTGCGATACGCCTCCCCACTTCGCTTTACCAGCGCGATCCCGCCGTTGAGCTGAAAGGAGACGGGCGAGGTGAGGGGGAGCAGGAAGAACGAGAGCTTGCCGGCCCCGATGAACAGCGAGGCATCGGTCGTCTGCTCCGAGCCGTCGAGCGCGAATCGGAGATTGCTGGGCACGTAGGTGCCGGTGGCCGGGAACCCCAGCCGCGGGGTGATGCTGATTCCCAGCCGTCCGCCCACCGAGAGCCCGATCTCCTGCTTGAACTCCGCTCCACTCGCCGCTTTGAGCAGGGTAGAGGAATCCTTTGGCTTCCGGGGTGGGAGAGTGACACTCACTTGAGCTTTACGAACTCGAGTCGCGGGTCCTCGTCCTTCTGCGCTTTGCCGATCTGCAGCAGTGCCTGCGCGGTCTTTGCCGTGGCGCCCTTCATAACGGCGGCGTGCGCGGTGGAGAGCCGCTGCGGCCCCAGCTTCCGGAGCACTACGTCGGCGGACTGCTTCTCCATGTATAGATCGAGGCGATAGGAGCCGCCGGCCTGCTTCATCGCCGCGGCGAGCTGAGCCATGGCTCGGCCGAACGCCTCCGACCCCGCCGGTGACACCGTTCCCGCTCCCGGTGCCCAGGCGATGTTCCGGATGGCGGTCTTGCCCTTCTTCAGGTCTCCCGCGACGTCGGACGACACCTCGATGGCTTTTGCGGGCTCCATATCCATGGCGTCGGACGGCATCTCCGCCGCGCCCGGCGGCATTCCCCCGGCGCCGTTCGGCATCTGCCCCATCTGCGCCATCATCGCATCCATCGGACCCGTGCCCTGCGCGGTTCCGCCGCCCTGCATGGCGGCCATCTGGGCTTGCATCTGCTTCATCACCTCGGGAGACATCCCCGACATCCCCATGCCGGGCTGACCGGCCAGGCCGGCTGCAGGCGTTCCTGCCCCCGGGGCTGCCGCTCCGGCCATCCCCATCATCCCCGGCATACAACTGCTGCTTCCTCCGGTCAGGGCGGTGGTAGCGGCCCCGGCCACACTCTTGTTCTCGGCGGCGTCAAGAGCTCCGGCGATGACCTGGCCTCCTGGCACGACAGTGCACAGCGCCGCCTTTGCCACCTGTTTGATCACCTTGTTCTTGGCCAGTCCCTTCACCTTGCCCATGAGACCCTTTTTTTCCGGGGCCTCCGGCACACTGTCCGTCGAGTCACCCACAGCGGCTGCAGCCGGCGCGACGGACTGCGCCGCGGCCGTTCCGGAAACATTCAGCGCGAAACCGATCAACATGAGATGAACGAAGCGCATGGTCCCTCCTGGGCACCGTTGTCGAGCACTACGCCGGCTATAGTGGGTCGGACCGATTGCGGTCACCGGTCCCGGACTGCATGTTTAGATCGAAGGCGGTCCCCCCGCCGACCAGGCGGACCAACTGTTCGCCTGTCTCGAATATCCGCTTCTCCCCCGAGCCGAGACGCTCGATGAGTCCAGCCAGGCGGCCCGGCTCTCGTTCGGAGCGGGTCACTCGGATCATGAAATAGTCGAAACGCTCGGTCGTTCCTTCGACGCCATCCGGCTGGTGAACCGACATCGCTTCTGCTCCGCCATGGCTGGAAATGTGACCGACCGTAAGCCACGATAGCACGACAGCCGCAACCCTCCGTCAGGCCGACTGTCAAGTCCCTCCCTCTCAGGTACTTGCGTAGCCAGTGATGCTAGTCCTGCACACCCTTGGTGAGCTCCGACTCGGCGGCGGCTGGACGGCGAAACTTTCGAGTCCCCGCATAGCCCTCACGTTGCTGGCCTATCTGGCCCGCCGCTCACCACGACCGGTCAGCCGCGGTGAGCTTGCCGATCTGTTCTGGCGGGAGCGGGATGCAGCACGGGCGCGGCAATCGCTCCGCCAGGTTCTGCTCGAGCTGAAGCGGATCATCGGTGATGGGCTCGTGGCGGATACGGACCGGGTGTTCCTGACCCCGGGAGCTCTCGCGCTCGATGTGGTACGCTTCGAGGACGACGTTGCCGCGGGGCGATGGCAGGAGGCGGTGGAAGGCTGGCGCGGCGAGTTCCTGGCAAGCGCGGACAACGTGGGAGGAGAAGATTTTCGACTCTGGCTCGAGGCGGAGCGCGAGGGTCAGCACCGTAGCCTGCGGGTCAGCTTCCGCGGTCTGATCGAACGAGCTCGAGCGAACGGCAACTGGCGGGAAGGCCTTGCCTTGGCTCAACGGTGGGTGGAACAGCTGCCGCTCGAGGAAGAAGGTCACCGGCATCTCATCCACCTGACCCACCTGGACGGCCATACCGTGGAGGCCCTGACTCTGTATGCCGCGTTTCACGCGAGGCTCCGGGCCGCGGACTCCGAGCCGACACCGGCATTTCTTCAGCTCGGCACGGCGCTCGAGCGCGATGCGGTGGGCGCCTCGGGACGCCGCACTCCCAGCTCCGCCGCACTCTTCACTCCCGACCTGACCGGCCGGGGCCACGCGCTGGCCGAACTGGAGGCGGTATGGCGCAGTGTCCGGGCGGGCACCCCCGCTACGGTTCTGGTCGAAGGCGAAGCGGGAATCGGGAAGAGCCGGTTCTGTGGCGAGTTCCTCCGGCGCCTCGCGTCCGAGACCCACGGTGCAACCATTCTTCGCGTGCGGGGATACGAAGCGGCTCCTCACGGCGCTCTTGCCGCGATCGCCGAGCTGGTGAATACCCTCGTGGCTGCACCGGGTGCATCGGGTGCATCACCCGCGGCGCTGGGAGAGATCGCCCGTCTCGCGTTGGCGATACGCGAACGCTTTCCATCTCTGCCCCAGCCTACGGGTCAGGGGCACGGACTGGAAGACGCTCTGGTCGAGCTCCTCGGCGCGGTCTCGGCGGAGAGACCGGTCGTCCTCTACTTCGACGACCTGCCGTCGGCCGACTCGGCCACTCAGCAGCTGCTGATGTCCGTGAGCGATCGGATCTCGACGGCGGTGCTCTTCCTGGTGACTGCTCTGACGGGAGAAGACCGGACGTCGGCGTACGTCGAGCTGGCCACTCGAGCCGGCGTCCGAAGGCTCAAGCTTCAGCCGCTCGCGCTGGGAGACATCGAAGTCCTCCTGGGATCAATGCTCGAGCTGGCGCCGTCTGCCAGGAACCATCTGGCCCAGCGCCTGCACGCCGAGACCGGTGGCAACCCGTTCTATATCATCGAGCTCACGGCCGCACTGGTGGACGATGGGCTGCTGTTGCCCACCGATGCCGGCGCCTGGCGTTTGGAGCCGTCGGAGACGGGGAGGCCTATTCCACTTCCGGCTACGATCCGTGAGGTCGTGGGCCGCCGGCTTGACCGCCTCAGCCTCGACTCCCGCACAGCCGTTGAAGCCGCCGCGGTCCTGGGGCGCGCGTTCGATCCGGCCCTGGTGCCTCTGGTTGTGGGTGTGGCACCGGCGACCCTGACGGGGGCGCTGGAGGAGTTGATCGCCCGGCGGATCGTCCGGGAGTGCACCGGCTCGCCTGGCGGCTACGAGTTCACCCACGAGATCATGCACCGGGTTGCCTACGATCTTCTCCCCGCTCCCCGGCGCGAGGCATTGCACCGCGCGGCCGCCCTGGCGTACCACCCTGACGCAGGTCTGGATCCCGGCGCCGAAAGAGCATTCAGCTACCACCAGGCGCAGGCCGGGCTCTCCTCTCGACCCGGGTGGCACCGGTCGAGCCGCCGGCGGATCCTGCTTGCGGCGCTGACTTCCGTCGTGGTCGTGGCCGGGGTCGGCGCCGGCCTGCTACGGAAGCAACAGCTTCCCTGGGATCTCCAACGGGTCGAAGTGGCGCCATTCGAGAATCAGACGGGAGACTCGTCGCTGGACGCGGTCGGGAGGATGGCTGCTGACTGGATCAATCGGGGTTGGCGCAGACGCGGCTGGTGGCCACCTCAACCGGTGGGGCGGGGCACTCGCCCAGGGCGGCGACGCTGGTACGGGGCCGGTTCTACGCCGATGGTGACAGCCTCCGGTTCCGGGCGGAGGCCCTTGATGCGCGCTCGGGCCAGATACTGTTCGTCCTCGATCCGGTCGCGGGCCCTCGCCCGAAACCCATGGATGCGATCGAGCGCGTCCGGCAGCGGGTCACCGCGGCGCTGGCCACCCACCTCAACCCGCGGCTCAGCGATTGGACCAGCGCCGCCAGCAAGCCCACCACACTCGAGGCATACCAGGAATACGCCTTGGGCGTCGAGCTCTTTCTCGAGCTCGACTACCGGGCCGCCATCTCGCATTACACCAGGGCGGCGCGGCTCGACCCCGATTTCAGTCTGGCGCAGCTGGACGCCGCGCTGGCGTACATGAATCTGGGGGAGTTCCGCGAAGCCGACTCGATCGGGCAGCTGGTGGGTCAGATGTCGGAGCGGCTTGCCCCATTCGACCGTTACTGGCTGCGGTGGATGCAGGCCCACCTGCGGGGAGACCGCGCCACCGCCCTCCAGGCTGTGCGTCAGGCGGCCGGTCTCACCGCAGGCTCGGAGGCCTGGTACCAGGTCGGCTACGAGGCCCGCGCATTGAACCGCCCACGGGAGGCGGTGGAGGCGCTCGGGCGATTGGACCCGGCCAAGGCAGGCGAGCAGGGCTGGTATCGCTATTGGAACCAGCTCACTACCGCGTACCACCTGATGGGGAAGCACCGCGAAGAACTCGAGGCCGGCCGGGCCGGCCGCCGGCAGTACCCCGACATCCTTCCCACGCTGGCGTACGAGGTCAGGGCGCTGGCTGCCCTCGGACAAACGGAGAGCGTGCCGCAGCGATTGGATGAGGCACTCTCGATGCCGTCCTACGATGGGTGGAACTCTGGGACTCTGCTGCAGACGGCGGCCGAGGAGCTGGAGGCGCACGGCCACACGGGACCGGCTCGAGACGCCCGGCGGCGATGGAAGACCTGGCTGGACAGTCGCCCGGCGGAGGAACGCGCGTCGGAGAGTCACCGATTTTCTCTTGGGCGACTCCTCCACCTGGAAGGCAACCTACCGGACGCGCGGGCGCTTTTTCTGAGCTTGGCAGCCGAGCACCCGGACAGCGTGAGCTACGCCGGCTATCTGGGCGTGCTGGCGGCGCGAGAGAACGATGAAGTGGAGGCAGAGCGGATCGTCGGCTGGTTGGGCGCGCTCCACCGGCCGTATCAAGCCGGGCATCCAGCCTTGTGGCAGGCACGGATCGAGGCGCGGCTGGGACGAGCGGACCGGGCACTGGACCGGCTGGGCGAGGCGTTCGCGCGGGGGAGGCAGAGCGATCTGTGGCTGCACACCGACATTGATCTGGCGAGTCTGCGGGAACATCCGCGCTACCGGGCGCTCGCGCGGCCCAAGGACTGAATGAGGCTGTCGGTAAAGCTGCGGGCGATCCGTCCGTCCGGGTCGAGCGAGGGATTGAAGATGGTGATGTCCCACCCCACAACGCGGCCCGCCGCGCGGAAGGTAGCCAGGACCACTTCGAGCTCGGCAAAGCTGAGCCCACCCGGCATGCGATAATCCACTGCCGGCATCACCGCGTCGTCCACCACGTCGGCATCGAGGTGAACCCAGAAGCTCGCCGGACCATCGGCGCGGGCGAGGTGTGCCACCGCCGCGCTTGCGGCCGAGCCCGCGCCGGCACGCCGAACGTGGGTCAGGTCCATGGCGCGGAGTGCGGGGGGAAGTGCATCGCTCGCGTAGTCGGGATCGGCGCCTGCGTCCCGCATCGCGAACGCGACCACGTCCTCATCGCGCACCAGCGGATGCCGGCCCTCGAGATCGGTGAGGACGGCGGGACCGCGCCCGGTCACCAGCGCCAGATCCATCGAGGCGGCCTCGCCGTTCGGTTCGCGCTCGGGCCCGTAGAAATCCGAGTGCCCGTCAACGAACACCAGGCCCGAGCGCCCGCGGCGCCGGAGAGCGAGCATGGGGCCCATCAGGATGCTGCAGTCGCCGCCCAGCACGATGGGAACTTCGCCGCGGTCCAGCACCGCGCCGACGGCGTCGGCCAGCTGAGGCGTGTAGGTGGCGATACCGCGCGGGTTGAGCATCCCGGTTTCTGGATCGCGGGTCCCATCGTACTCCGGCGGCTCCACGCGGCCGGCCAGGCGGGCATCGAGCCGGCGGGCCAGCCCGGCCGCGAGCAGCGCCTGGGGCAGAGCCTCTACGCCGGTGGGCCGCAGGCCCAGGATGGAGGGGGCTTCGATGATCGCGTAGTCGGACATGCGATCAGTCCGAGTGCCTCGCCGCGGGAATGCTCATCTCCAGTTCGCGGTTTCGCGGGAGCCAGACGGACGCGCCATCAATATCGGTCGGCAGCGGGCACCCCAGCCAGTCGAGCATCGCCGGGAAAAGATCCACGGTTCGGATCGGCATATCCGGCAGCGGGTGGCTGGACCAGAGCGGCGTCTGCATGTGCGCCCGAATGAGGCTCCCATGTCCCGCCCGATGCTCCGGCACCTCGAACCGCCGGCGGAAATCGTACCCCTCACGCGCCACGACCAGGAGATCTCCGGTGCGAGGGGCGCGGAACTGATCGAGCAGGCAGGAGAGCGCGTCGGGATAGGGGGAGTTCCACGTCGCGTCCAGCCACTCCCGTTCGCTCGCCCTCTTTGGGCCGCCGAGGAAGAGAGGATCGCCCGAGGCCGGAGCGTAGACGATGGTTTCACCTTCTTGCCGGACTTGGGCGCGGCCTCGGTCGCTCTCCACCCAGAGGCCGCCGGCTTCCGACTCGCCCGCCACCAGTCCCACCGACGGCTCCGCCACCAACGCCGAGATCAGATCCACCTCGCTGCCGAACGCGGACGGCAGCCGCAGCTTTTCCACCGGCCAGCGATGCTCGCGCGCCTCGCCCGGCCGGGCATAGACCATCGCGGACCCATTGCCGGCTACCATGACCGCGGCCCGGGGTGCGGCCTCCCACAATACCGGATGGGAGAGAGTGGGCACACCGTGCCGGCGAAACCATTCCGGCAGGTCGAGGTGGGTGTGCACCGACGTGGCGCCGTGGTCGCTCACCAGGAGAATGAGCGTCGAGTCGAGCTCGCCCCGTTCAGCCAGCCGCTGGCGGACCCGGCCCACCGTCTCGTCCACTCTCCTGAGCGTGCGGTGCACCAGGGCAGAATCGGGGTCGCTCTGGTGGGTGCACCCGTCAACCGCCGGAAACTGGGCAAAGATGAACCGCCACTCTCGGTCAAGGGCCCGCAGCAGGTGGCGGGCGACGGCGTCGTCGGAGGGCTGATGCCACTGGGCGTAGTGCGCCAGCCCTCCCCAGAACCACCGTTCCCGCCGCGAAGGATCGCGGTCTGGTGGAAGGCCCCGGGTGACCGGGGTGAAGAGCCCCAGACTCTCGGGCACCAGCTCGAAGATGGTCCGAACCTCCGGCGCGAGGTCATGGTCCAGCAGCAGGGCCTGGTAGCCGCAGTAGCTGCGAACCGCGTCGCGATCGCGCCACCAGCGCCCCTGATAGGTGGCGCGGTCGAGCCAGCGAATCGAGGGTATGTTGCACCGGCCCGGAGTGCATCCGGTAAGGAACGGGAGGTAGGCCACGGTCGTGGTGGAGGGAAAGACCGTGATTGCCCGCCCGCGACCGCCTTTCTGGAGCATCAGCTCCAACTGCGGCAGCTCCCCGGCTTCGAGCCGGGCCTCGGCGACGTCGGGCCGAAGCCCATCAACCAGCAGGAGGATGCAGCGAATCACCAGCTTCCTCTCGGGGTGCTGCGAAGGGTAGAGTTCCGGCATGCACGGCAACCCCGACAATCTAGGTGGGTCATGGAGATGATGATGAGCCGGCGTTGCAAGACCGCGAGGAGAGTGGGAGCCGCCGCGGCAGTGGCGGCAGTGCTGCTGGGGCCTCCGTCGCTCGCCGCTCAGCGGGCCGGCGGGCCGGCGGAGCGGCTCGGCTGGCTGGCCGGGTGTTGGAGCGACGTGAGCGGCGACCGCGTCACCGAAGAGCACTGGATGGGACCGCGTGGAGGCATGCTGCTCGGCGGGAGCCGAACCGTCGCGGGAGGACGGACGGTGGCCTACGAGCAGGTGCGGGTGTTCGAGCGCGGCGGCGTGCTGGTGTTCAACGCCAGACCGTCGGGTCAGGCGGAGGCCGAGTTCGCTCAGGTCGAGCTGACCGACTCGGCGGTCGCGTTCGAGAATCCGAAGCACGATTTTCCCCAGCGGGTCGTCTACCGGCTGCGGAGTGACGGATCGCTGGCGGCGCGAATCGAAGGGACGCAGGGCGGGGAGCGCCGAGCGGTGGATTTTCCGATGCGGCGGGTGGCGTGCGCGGGAGGGGGGTAGGGACGCCGAGCGCTTCGGCCAGGAGCGCTTCGACCGCGGAGTTAGCCTGGCCACCTCCGGCGGGAGCACTCGCTCGTACCTTGAGGACATCGCCTAGCCATCCCGCAATGCAGTCACGCGAAGACGCGGGCAACACTTTGAGCGACAGTCGCGTCCCGGCCTCCGACTTGGACCGCGAGCCTCTGGGCTTCAACGTGCTGTGCCGTCGGGGCGCGTGGCCGGACCGGCGAAGATAGCCGGAGGTGGCGAGCGTAACCGTCTCGGAAGGGGATCTCCTTGAGCAACGTGCACCTCCGCCTCGATTCACCCCGTCGTGATGATATGCATGGCACAGCTCACCACCACTGCGGTGTCCAGCCAAGCCGCAATCCCGCCGCTCCTAGACGTTAGAACTCAATGTCCCAACAAGCGCCTAACGAGCAGGCGTATAGCCTGTAGGTTCTCAGGCAAGGGGTGCCCCCCGGCTTCCGCGGGGAGGGCTCAGCCCTAGCGCGTCTGGCTCCCCACGTATGGATATGGTACACAAGCCCCGCTCGGCGTTACTGACCGGGAACATGTGAGGATATGGGATGGGCTGGGTTTCGCTGTGCATCAGCTCGGGGATTTCCATCCCTTTGCGTCCCGCCTTGGCGCCCTGCACTGTATCAAGAAGTACCTGGCGCGTTGAACGATGTACTGCGGGTGAGAACAAGAAGCGCCGCATCCGGAAGGATGACGGCGTCTCGGTTTCGATCGGGGCGCCGGGATTTGAACCCGGGACCTCCTGCTCCCGAAGCAGGCGCGCTAACCGGGCTGCGCTACGCCCCGTGGGCGATGAGAGGGGCAAATGTAACCGGGTACTCTGCGATTGGCATCCCCACGCCTCTCGCTCTCGAGTCCATTCCAGCAAAAAACCGCCCCGGCGATTTGCCGTGGCGGCGTCGTGTGAGCAGGGAGAAAATGCGCCCTGAGGGACTCGAACCCCCAACCTTTTGATCCGTAGTCAAATGCTCTATCCAATTGAGCTAAGGGCGCGGCCCGATGGGCGGTACAAGACTCGAACTTGTGACCTCCACGATGTCAACGT
>JACCQZ010000171.1 GCA_013813875.1 Gemmatimonadales bacterium
CGAGCGTCGCCGGTAACATCGGTGGCACGCTGCAGCGAGGCGATGAGCAGCACGGCGCCGAGGAGGATAGCCACGTCCGCAATGTTAAAGGTCCAGAAGCGGGTGCCTCCGACTCCGACGTCTATGAAGTCCACCACGCCGCGCGGCGACCGCAGGCGGTCGAGCAGATTGCCCAGCGCGCCGCTCGCCACCAGCGCCAGGCCCGCCGCGGCCTGCATGTCTCCCGACGCGGTCCGCCGGTAGAGCAGCGCCAACGCCAGGAGGGCGCCGACAGCGAAGAGCGACAGCGCCACCCGCGAATGGGACCCCAGTGAGAGGCTCATGGCGGCGCCGGGGTTGTAAGCCAGCGTCAGGCGAACGATTTCACCGAAGAACTCGTGGGGTACGTGCGCGGGCAGGAGGTGAAACTCGGCGGCGCGCTTGGTGGCGCAGTCGGTCAGCAGCACCAGGCTGAAGAGAGGCCAGAACCGCCGGGCTTTGGGGGACCAGGACATGAGCGAGGGGGTAGGAGATAGACAATCCTAGCGGGATCGCCTGCATCAGGGTAGCGGAGTCGCTGTTTTCAGCGAAGCGGCATTACGGCCCCTTCGCTGCGCTCAGGGTCATCAAGGCAAAGATTTACGAGCCAGGAGCCCTACTCCACAGCCGCACGCGCCGTGCTTAGCTCCGTCGGCCGGACGGCGTCAACGCCCCTATTCTGCCCGGTGACCACCCGCCGATGGTAGTCTATCTGGCCGAGATGGTAGCTGAAGTGGGAGACGAGGTGCACGAGGTACTCACCCAGTTGGATCCGCGCTCCGCCGAGAACCTCGGGAAAATCAGCCTTCAGATCCTCTTCGCGTAGCCGCGCCGTCCCGGCCCGCACCGCCGCTCGTGCCGCCTCGATCTCCCGCAGCAGCTTGACCCGGGGCACATCGCGCGCGGCGAACTCCGCCGGCCGGTCGCGCACATATCCAGTGGCACCAAGCACGGCGCCCAGATAATGCTGCAGATTGCCGGTGAGATGCAGAGTCAGAGTGCCGGCGCTATTGGCCACGCCCGGCGGCAGCCGCCACAACTCGCGCTCGTCGGGGTAGGCCTCGAGCTCGCGTTGGAGCGCGCGCAGTTCACGCTCGAGAATGGCGGCGACGGACTGCACCAGCATAGAGGGCTCCATTTCCGAATTTCAGCGGCCGGCTCTGACGTAGAGCGGCCACTCGAGTCGGCGCACCGGTGCGCCGGCATTCCAGTGCGGTGCCAGCCGGTCGCCCAGCGCCGGAACCGGGTTGCTGCCGGTCACCTCGGCACAGCGCACCACGGCAGACCAGGTCCCCATGTAGCCCAACATCTGCGGCAAGGTCCAGCAGGCCACCATCGGGGGGACGTCCAGCGCGAGCTCGTCGAAAGGAAAGGGGAGCGTCCGATAGCCGCTCTCCACATGGCGCCGCTCGGGAGCCCAGTAGGGCCCGACTATCTGGTCGTAGAACTGGTTCAGCAGGGCGTCAATGGGACCGCCGTCCACCCGGTGCCGGCCGTAGGTCCAGACCGCGAGAAGGCCGCCGGGCGCGAGCACCCGCCTCGCTTCGGCATAGAAACCCGGCAGGTCGAGCCAGTGCAGCGCCTGGGCAACGGTGATCAGCGCCGCCGAGCCCGCGGGCAATCCGGACGCCTCGGCGCTGGCCTGCGAGTAGCTGACCCGGGGATGCGGGGTGGCCCGCTCCACCTGAGACCGACTGGCATCGGTCGCGATCACCCTATCGAACAGCCGGGCCAAGCCCACCGCCGCCTGCCCTGATCCGGTGGCGCAGTCCCAGGCGAGATCGCGCCGCGGCGCCAGTGCGGCGAGGGAATCGAAGAGGGGTTCGGGGTACCGTGGCCGATAAGCGGCGTACTCGGCGGCGATGATGGAGAAGTGATCGGCAAAGCCCGGCATCGGCTATCGCTGTACCAGCACCACGCCGGCGATGATCAGCGCCGCTCCCAGGATGCGCACTCCCGTCGCGGGATGCGCGGCGAATCCCACCCATCCATAGTGATCCACCACCAGCGACGCGAGCATCTGACCGGCGACCACCGCGGCGATCAAGGTGGCGGCGCCGAGCCGGGGAGCGAGCACGATCACCGAGGCCACGTAGACGGCTCCCAGCAGTCCCCCGATCCAGTGCCACCAGGGACTGCGGCCCCAGGCGGCAAGGACGGGCAGGGATACGCCGGTGATCATGGCCAGCACGACGAGCCCGGCAGTGCCTACCAGAAACGAAACCAGCGCCGCCGCCAGGGGTGCGCCCAGCGTGAGGCGGAGCTGCGCGTTGATGCCGGTCTGCAGTGGAAGGAGAACCCCGACGAGGAGAGCGAGTACGACGAGGCCGGTCATTTGAGGTGGAGGTCAGCTCACTTTGCCTGGCGGCGGGGCACCGGCTCGGCATGGAGCCCGAACACCTGCTCCTCCACCCAGCGCAGGAGCGAGACGTCTAATTCGCCCAGCTCCTGTCCGATCACGTGGGGCAGGACCGGCCGGCGCTTTCCTTCGTTCATCAGGTACCACATGGGCGGGACGGCCGCCTCTCCGCGACGCTCGTTGGCAGGCTGTCCTTCGTAGGAAACGAAGTGGAACTCCCGGCCGCGGAACACCAGGCGGCGCTGCTCGATTTTATTTATGCTCACAGAGTGCTCGTTGCGATAGGCGGGCGTGCGCATGGCGGTGCACGCGCGCGGGCGAGCGCCCGCACCCGGGAAATCTAACCCGAAGCAGCGCCGAACCTAAGTGTCCTGAGGGGGATTCGTTGACCACCCTGTCCGAAATGCAGCGACTCTCCCCGGTCAGGCCGCGCTGGTGCCCGGCGGCCGCCGCCGGGCATCCCTCAACATCCCCACCAGATTGATCAGCGCGAGCACACCGCCCACCCCGGCCAGCCCTAGAGCGGCGATCCGCAGCAGCGGCAGGCCTAGCACGAGATGAACGCTCCCGATGGACGCCGCCGCGGAGAAGGCGAAGAGCTGCAGCAGCAGCAGGGGGCGATAGCCCAGCCCGGCGTACAGCCAATAGCTGGCCAGCAATACCAGGAGCCAGCCGAGGAAGACCGGCTTGAGAGACGTTCCCAGCGGGAGCGAATAGAGGCCCACCACGGCGAGTCCGGTGAGGACCAGCAGAGCCAGAAGGCCCGCGCTGGCACGCAGCAGTCGGTCGCGACTCGAGGTCTCGGCGGTGGGAGAGGGAAGATCACGCATGGTTCATCATCTTCACGTGCGCTCGTCGGGGGTGGCGCCGGTATGCCAGGGCGGCTCGCGCGGTACGCCGCCCCGGAACTCGAAGTGACTCGACTCGAGGACTCTCGCGGCGGCCCCGCCGGACTTGGGTGGATGGCGCTGGAGCCACGCGCGGAAATAATCGGCGACGCTCTGCGCGGGATACCAGACACCGGCATCCAGACCGGGGTACAGCGCGGCATGGGCGTGCCGCAGCCGCGCCGAGCGCATGACGCCGACGCCGGTGGGCGGTTCCGCGGGTCGCGGAGCGGATTCTGGAGTCGTTACGAGGACTTTCTCCAATGACACCATTGATAGGGGAATGCCAGTGAAAGGTAACACGTTCCCCCGCGTAGAGGGACGGCACTATCTCTCATCACCGGTCTCACGGTGTTGGGCAACGCGCCCGAATACGACCTTCACCGTGTAGCCATCGGCCGAGATCAGCGATTCGAGCAGCCGGCGGGCGCTCTCTTCAGCGTGTCTGACGACGCCAAGCTCCCCGGCGGAACTCACCAGCTGCTGGCGGGCGAGCTGGTAGATGGTGTCGCGGTCGGCCGGCCGGAACGGATTCCACAAGCCGCTCTGCTCATCGTAGGTCCGGAGGTGAGTCACCTCTACTCCCTGCACCCCGGCACGCGGCAGGGTGACCACTACGCTTCGGTCGGCGTGGTTCACTTCGACCTCGGTGCCCCGGTCGAGATCAATGCCGGCCAGCACCTTTCCGGTAACCACGATCAGCGAGCGCTTAGTGGAGCCCAACCGCCGATTCTGGTAGATCACGACGTCCCGAACCGTGGTCTCGCTGGTGACGAGCTTGGCCACCGCCCGCATTCGCTCCACCACCACGTCGTGGGTGACGGTGGTGGCCCCGGTCCAGGGGAGCAGCTCCCGGACCGACGGCGCAACCCGAGTGACCCCGACCGCGAGCAACACGAGGGCGGCGATGATCAGGATCGGTCCCAGCAGCCGGCGCGCTCCGGAGCCCGTCGTTCGGTTGCTCCCGCTCAGCTCACCCGCGATACGCGTCCACCGAGACGTTCAGATCCTGGCGCAGGTCCGTGTCACCGCTCAGCAGCGCCGTCCAGGAAACCTCCTGTCCCTTGCGCGCTCCCTTGGCCGTGATCTTCACCCCATCGGGCGAGATGGCGACGGTGTAGAGCTTGCCCTCGATTTCAAGCTCCCGCTTGATCGTCTTGTCGAGTTTGGTGGCCATACCTTCCTCGGGTTACAGGGTGTGACTGCCTGGAGACGGTTCGGCGCTCAGAACTCGCGCCGCTTCATTTCTTTGAACAGACGTTTGGTCTCATGGTCCTCCTCGGTGGGGCGCTGGCGGAGCGTGGGATCGAACTGCACCGCACGGTCGCCCTTGGGCCGGGCAACCTTCTCCGCATTCTTCTTGGCCAGGGCGGCCAGCCGCTGGTCCTCGCGCTTCGACATGACGCCTCCAGATCAGGTTCGAGCCTCGGGTGTGCCCGCCGGGAAAGGTAGCTCGGTCACCCCGGCCGGCGCCCCCGCTGGGGCCGGCGCGAAGGGGGCCGCGGACTGCTCGCCGGCCGCTCCGCCTTGGCCTTGGCCCGGGCACGTTCCTCCGACTTCCGGGCCCGAATAGCGGCGATACGCTCCGCCAGCGGTACCTCCAAGCGCCCCTCGGGGCGAGCGCCGTAGTCGAAGTCGGGGACCGTCACCCGCGGCAGGCGCTTGCCTACCGCCCGTTCGATGGCCCGCAACTCTCCCTCTTCCTCGGGGGCGACGAGAGTGAAAGCGTCGCCCGTTGCCTCGGCGCGCGCGGTGCGTCCCACCCGATGGATGTAGTCATCGGGCACCGTGGGCACGTCGAAGTTCACCACATGGCCCAGCGCCTCCACGTCAATGCCGCGGGCGGCGATGTCGGTGGCCACCAGCACCCGGTACTTGCCGCTCTTGAACCCGGCGAGCGCTTCGGTGCGTTGCGCCTGCGACCGGTTGCCGTGGATGCGCTCCGCCTTTATTCCCTGCTTTACCAGGTAGGCCTGCAGGCGGTTGGCTCGGTGCTTGGTACGGGTAAAGACGAGGGCCTCGTCCATCTCTCCCCGTTTGAGCAGCGAGGTCAGCAACGCCGACTTGAGCTCCTGGGCCACCGGGTAAACCGCTTGAGTGATTCCCACCGCGGGCGCGGCGCTGCGCTCCAGATTGATCATCGCGGGATCACGGAGCATCTCACGGGTGAGCGCGACGATGGGTGGCGGTATGGTGGCACTGAAGAAGAAGGTCTGCCGGCGCGCGGGCAGATGGCGCAGCACCCGGCGGATTTCGGGAAGGAAGCCCATGTCGAGCATCCGGTCGGCCTCGTCCAGCACCAGGTACTCGAGACCGGGCAGCTTGGCGTAGGGCGCCTTGAAGTGGTCGAGCAGCCGGCCAGGGGTAGCGACGAGAACATCCACCCCGGTCCGGAAGGCGTGCTCCTGCGGCCCCATTCCCACCCCGCCGAACACGGCGGCCCCGGTGATCGGCGTGTGTACCGCCAGATCGTTCAGGTCCTCGAGTATCTGCGCGGCGAGCTCCCGGGTGGGAGTGAGGACCAGCGCTCGCGTGGTGCCCCGGGGCCGCTCGATCAGCAGGTGCAGAATGGGCAGAAGAAAGGCGGCGGTCTTGCCGCTCCCGGTCATGGCACAGGCCAGCACGTCCCTGCCCGCCAGCGCCGGGGGAATGGCATCGGCCTGGATCGGCGTCGGGCGAGCAAAGCCGAGCTCCTTGATACCCTTGAGGAGGCTCGGATGAAGCTTCAGGCTGCTGAACGGCACGAGGGTCCTTGGAGAGAAGAGCGCGGCACCGCCACGAGTTCAATGCTGCCGCAGAGGGCGGAAACTAATGGGGTAGCGGAGCGGAACAACCGAGCGTCGGCGGTAACGCGGCTCAGCGAGTGGCCGCGGTCATCCCTCCATCAACGATCATCGAATGGCCGGTGACGTAGGCGGAGGCATTGGAGCAGAGCCACACCGCTGCTGCGGCGGCGAGCCCGATGCCGGAGCTGGCCCCGATCACCGGAACGACTTTATCCTCCAGGGAGACCACGGGTCCCGATCCCGAACGTGGCCCGCGCCCGGGGCGTCAGGAGGAGCACCGCGGCCAGCGCCAGACAGAAGAACGATGCGACCAGCAGCAACTGAAAGCCGCTGGGTGAAAGCCAGTGCAGATCGTTCTTCTGCACCACGACCACCGTGAGCAATCCGGTCACCAGCCAGAAGCCGGCCAGCACTACCCCCAGCCACCAGGCCCAGCGCTCGGCACGCAGCAGTCCCCACGCGATGATGGCGGCGGCCAGGAAGCGGATGAGGGCGCGGGGCAGGTCGCGGGCATCGGCCCAGTCGAGGCCGCCCTGCATGACCACGGCGTTGAGCAGCATGAGGGCCGCATTGAGGACGAACAGCCCCGCGGCCAGCCGGACGCTCGCCGGGATGGGCGGTGCCGTTCGGGATGAGGTCATGGATCAGCTTCCGGAGGGTTCGATGACGCTGCCGTTTCCGCTGCCCTCGACGCTCTCGCGGTAGGCCCGCGCCACGACCGCGGCCGGCGTCCCCTCAGCGGGATCCCGCCCCATCGCTTTCAGGGTTTCCGCCACCCAGCCGGGGCTCACGATATTGATCCGGATCCGGCGGGGCATCTCGAGCGCGGCGGCGCGCACGAAACCTTCGAGCCCGGCATTGACCAGGCTGACGGCGGCGCTGCCCGGTGAAGGGAGCCGCGCCAGCACGCCGCTGGTGAGGGTGAAGGACCCCCCGTCCGCCAGTTGGTCCAAGCCGCTGCGGACGAGGTTGACCTGCCCCATGAGCTTGCTGGACAGGCTGAGCTGGAAGTCGTCCACCGTGAGCTCCGAGAGCGGCGCGAACGCCGCCTCCCCCGCGGTGCAGACAACCGCGTCCACCCGGCCGACGGCGCGATACATCTCCCGGATGGAGCCCGGGTTGGAGAGATCCACCCGCTGTTGCGCCCGCCGGCGGCTGGCGGCGATGATCACGTGGGAGCCGAGCGCCGCTACGACAGCGCTTCCGATGGTGCCGGTGGCACCGATGACGACGATCCGCATTGCTGACCTCACCCACGAACGATTTCACGGCAGCTTCAGGAAGCCGTAGGATGACAGACTGGCGGGCGTTCAGCAAGGCGATCTCACCCTCGTCTCCCGCCGAGCATCCGGGTGAGCACCCGGTCGAGGGCCGCCGCGAAGGCCTGTCTATCCTTGGCTCCGTAGGGACGGGGACCTCCGGTGGTCATTCCTTCCATCCGCATCCGATCCATGAAGTCGCGCACCGAGAGCCGCTCGCCGACGTTCTCGGCGGTGTACTCCTCCCCGCGAGGATCAATGACGCACACTCCCTTCTCCACCAGCGCGGCGGCCAGCGGAATGTCGGCGGTGACGGCGACGTCACCCGGACCGGCGTGCTCCGCGATGTAGCGGTCGGCGACATCGGGGCCGCCCTCGACTCGGACCGCGGTGACCAACGGGGTATCGAGCGGCAGTGGAACGCGCTGATTCGCGACCAGCACCGTGTCCAGCCCGAGCCGGCGGGCGGCGCGAAACGCGAGCTCCTTTACCTCGCGGGGCGCGGCGTCGGCATCAATCCAGAGCTTCACCCGCCTTTACCTCGAGGCGGTTGCAAGCCGGAGCTCACGGAACGCCCGAGCCAGGTCGGGCAACTGGTGGTTGGCGTTGAGACCACTTGGATTGGGAAGCACCCAGAGGCCGGAGGGCCCGAGCGTGTCCACCTGCCGCCCGACCATCGCGGCGGGCCGGCCGAAGGCGCTGCGATAGGCGCCGATCCCGAGCACCGCCACCCATCGAGGAGCGTAGCGGCGGACCTTGCGGGCCAGCCGACGCCGGCCGGCCATGAGCTCCTCCTGCGCCAGCTCGGCGGCCGTGGCGGTAGCGCGAGCGACGAGATTGGTAATCCCGTAGCCATCGTCGAGGAGCAGAGACTCCTCCCACGGGCCGATCACCCGATCGGTGAGGCCGGCCGCATGGAGCGCCGGCCAGAACCGATTGCCCGGCCGCGCGAAATGATGGCCGGTGGCGCCGGAATAGAGCCCCGGGTTGATGCCGCAGAAGAGGATCCCGAGGCCGGGACCGATGAGATCTGGTACGGTACGTCCCCCGGCCGCCAGCACCGCCTCGCGGCTCGGGGGCTTGGGCTTCAGGAGTGCTGATGGATTCACTGGCCAGCCAAAATAGTGCACCACAGAGGCACAGAGGAGACGGAGTACAACTTGGTGGTGGCTTTGATGAGGCGGGCCACTGTCTGTGTCCTCTGTGCCTCTGTGGTGAAGCGAGCAGCGATCCTCACGCAGCACGGACTTACACGTGCGGGAACCCCGGATTCCACGCCACCTCCCAGAGCAACCCATCCGGATCGCCAAAGTATCCCGAATACCCGCCCCAGTCCGCGCGCTGTCCCGGTTTGACGATTCGGCCTCCTCCCGACTTGACCTCCTCCAGCAGCCGATCCACCTCGGCTTCGGAGCGGACGTTTTGCGCCAAGGTGAACCCGGGGAACCCCGACCCGGCCTCGGGCACACCGGCGTCGGCCGCGAGCTCCTCTCGGGGGTAGAGCGACAACCAGGTCCGGCCCATCTCAAAGAAGGAGACACCGGGGGGAGACTCGAGACGCGGGAGGCGCAGCACTTCCAGGTAGGAGCGATCGGAGCGCTCCAGATCTCCAACCCCGAGGGTGACGAAACTGATTCGTGGTTCCTGACAGGGCCCGTCGAGAGTATGGTTCGCGTACATTTTACCGGGGGTGTACATGAACTCCGTTCTACGTCGCTTCCAACTCGTTCCTCTACTCCTGCTCCTCGCGGCGTGCGCCGGCAGCCCGGAGCCCGGCGACACCGAGCCGAGCGCTCAAACCCGCCTTGTCGCGGAGAATCGTTCCTCGTTCGACATGGACATCTACAGCATCAAGCCGGGCCAGCCCGCAACTCGGCTCGGCCTGGCCCCGGCAGGCGAATCTACAAACTTCAGTCTGCCCCCCACTCTCCTGGCGGGTGGCGCCGTCACCCGGTTCGAGGCCCGACCCATACGAGGCGGTGACTCGGTGCTCAGCGAGCCATTCAGTATACGCCGGGGGGATGATCTGACCTGGTCCATCCCGCCCCAGTAGCTCGCCGATCAGGTGCGCGAGGCGCGCGATCTGCTCTGCAGCTCCAGGAGCACCGCGCGCCGCGGCACTGCCACACCCCGAAGCACCAGCTCCACCAACCGCCCGGTCCCCACGGTCTGCACCGGCACACGTATGCAGCGGGAGTCACGATCGAGCACTACGTCGCCGGTGCCGGGAAGCGACCGGGCGACCTGAACCCGTGAGAGGTACGACTCCAGGTCGGCCACCGAGAAGTTGCCCCTGCACTGCCGGCGCGCTTCGTAGGTGGGATCAGGCCAGTGCAGAAGGGTGGGTGCCGCCTGCGCGGACGCTGTGGTGTGGAACGGTGCGATGATGCCGGCGGCGACAGAGAGCACTCCCACAACGCGGGCCAGGCCCTTCGGGATTTGCGGCATACCTCTCCTCCTCGGTTTCAGGTACATGGCACGTTAATGAACCGGGCCAAAATTCTACTGATCGTCCGGTGGCCGGGAAACGCTGAGGCTGTCGTCCGGCAATGCATCGCTGGGCTTGGGCGCGCTGTCCGCAGGAGCGGTGCTGTCTGGAAACACGTTCCGAAGCTGCTCCCGCTCGACTCTCTCGGCCTCCTCGGGCGACCACTGATGCCGGTTGACCAGGCAGTCACGAATGCGTCCCCCGATGTAGGTCGTCCGCAGCAGCGAGACGCATTCGGCGACCTCGTGGGTGCGGTCTCGCCGGGAGCACGCCGGCAGCAGCATCGAGGCAGTCAGGGCCACCAGCAGATGGATACGCGGTTGGCTCATCGGGCTTCCTTCCCCAGGCACACGCCGGAGTGACTGACAGCAGGGGACCCACTCACGTCTGGTTCTGGCGTTCCCGCCTTCCGGAGCGCAAGGGACAGCCATGCCGTATTCTGGTTCGCTCACGCCGGATGAACTCATGCCTGGTGGAGTTCGAGGACGGCTTTCGGGTGGTAACCAGCCGCAATGCCGTCCGCCGAGTGAGGAAGTGATGCTTGCGCGAGTGTGCATGCCCGGGGCGGGACTCGAACCCGCACGAGGTTTCCCTCAAGGGATTTTAAGTCCCTTGCGTCTACCGATTTCGCCACCCGGGCCCTGGGTCGCAATATAGCCAGCCGAACCGGGTGGCCACCGAGCTCCTCACACCGGCTGCCGACTCAGACCCTCCCGCCGCACGCCACCCGCCGCCCGCGTGCTCCACATCTGCGGCGGACGGCCGAATGCCTGCTCGAAATCCTGGCCGATCTCCGCCATGATCCGGGCCTCCTGCTGCTGCGGCGGCAGCACCACGACCGCGCCACCCCACCCCGCGCCGGTGAGGCGCGCACCGTAGGCCCCGCGCTGGACGGCGGTGCCCACGATGTGATCGGCTTCAGGAACCGTGGAGCGGTAATCCAGGCGCAGCGATTCGTGTCCTTCCACCAGCAGCGCGCCGAGCAGCTGGAGATTGCCGTCGGCGAGGGCGCCGGCCGCTGCGCGGGTGCGCGCCGTCTCGGTGATGACGTGACGGGCGCGCGCGGCCAGCGGCGGTGGGAGGCGGCGCTCGACCTCGGGCAGGTCACCCGGTGAGAGCTGGGCCAGGTGGGAGAGGCCCGGCCGCCACTCGCGGCAGTAGGCGAGGGCCTCCTCGCACTCTCTCCGGCGCTCGTTGAGCTCGCCGCCAGTGAGCCGGTGGGAGATCCCGGTCTCCACCACCCAGAGCCGTCCGGGAAACGGCACTCGATGCATGCCACCGGTCGCGGTCTCGAAGAGGAGGGCGGTACCGCGCGCTCCGTGGGCCGCGATCGTCTGGTCCATGCGGCCGCAGCGCACCCCCACCTGATGGTATTCGGCCCGGAAGGCGACCTCGACCAGCTGAGCCAGGTCGAGGCGGCGGCCGGCGAGCAGGCTCAGCGCTTTCGCCGAGGCGACGGTGAGCGCCGCGGAGGACGAAAGTCCGGCACCGACCGGTAGAGTCGTGGCCACCGCCACGCTTGCTCCCGGAGGCGCCGCGCCTAGGGCCCTCAGCTCGCGCACCACGCCGACCAGATAGTCGGTCCAGTCGCGCCGTAGCGGGGCCTCGATCTCGACACCGGTCACCGTCTCCTCCAGCGAGGAAGCGAACGACCAGTTGTCGGCCAGCGCGGCGGTAATGGCGGTGCGCCGCTCCAGCGCCACCGGCAGCACCGGTCCACCGTTGTAGTCGGTGTGTTCGCCGATCAGGTTCACTCTCCCGGGCGCCGAGGCCGACACGCCGGGGCGGTTGCCAAAGATCGAGGTGAACAGCGAAGTTGCGAGTCTCGCAGATGACAATCGGTTCACGGCAAGGCGTTTCTCTCGGGAGGGACTGTGGGGCATTGGGTGCGGCGGCTGTGGGTGATCGCCTGGGTGCTGGCGCCGTCCGTGGCCCGGGCTCAACTGGCACCGGTCGGAGTGCCCGCCGGCGTGCTGCGGGCCGAGGTTGACGGGGCCTTCGATAGCTGGGACAGCCGCTTTCGCGACGGCCGCACCGACCCGCTGGGGTCCGATCTTAGCAGCCCCGCCCTCGGCAGCGATCTCTTCCCCATTCTGGCCGAGGCGGAGGCGCGGATCGAGCGTCTTACCGGCCGCCCGTCCTACCGGCTCAATCTAGGCGCACTGACCACCGATGCGCATGCCGACGTCACCCGCGCGGTCTTCGGCCTCAGCCTCGGTGTCACCAGCAGGATCACGGTGTTCGGGCGGGTGCCGCTGGTCCGCAGCCGGGTGCAGGCCGCCACCACTTTCGACCCCTCGGTCGCCAACGCCGGCCCCGCCGCGGGAGAGCAGGCGCAAGCCGCCTTCTTCCAGGAGCTCGATGGCGCGGTGACCAACCTCGGCTCGCGTCTGGCGGCGGGAGAATACGATGCCGACCCGTCGTTGCGCGCGCTGGCGGTAGCCACCCTGGCCGAGGGCATCGAGTTCCGGAACGATCTTTTTGCCGTGCTGGGTGACCCCGCGACGGCTGCGCCCTTCGTGCCCACGACGGGCAGCGAGGCCGGGCTCGCGCTCGATGCCCGGCTCGAAGCGTTGCGAGCCACCCTGAGCACCAGTCTCGGCGTAGCCGGGTTCACCGCCGATCCGACCCTCCCCGACCAGCCGATCACCCCCGAGGAGTTCGCCCTGCTGCTCACCGATCCCGCGGGGCCGGTCGCCATTCGGCCGACGGGAAATTCGCAGGTGACTTTTCGGGGCGACGCCGAGGCCGGCGTGGCGGTGACCCTGGTGGATCGGTGGGACCGCGGCACCCGCCGGGGCGGGCTCCGCGCCGCGGCCGAGGCTCTGGTGCGATTCCCCACCGGACTCCGCGAGCCCAGCGACCAGCCGTTGGCGATCGGCACCGGCGACGGCCAGACCGACGTCGAGCTTCGCGTGGTGGCCGATGTCGGCGCCGGCCGGATCGGCGCACGGCTCGAGGGCGGATACAACCGGCAGTTCGCCGCGGCCATGGTAGACCGAGTAGCTCCACCGACCCAACCACTGGCCGGCAGCGACCTCCTGGCAGCGGTCCGCCGCGACCCGGGCGACCAGATCACCTTTGCCGCCCGTCCTTTCTTCCGCCTGGTCCCCACGCTGGCGCTGATCGGCACGGTCCAGCGTTGGTCGCGCGGTGAAGACGCCGTAGAGTACCGCGGCGAGACCGACGTTATCCCCGGGGTGGACCCGTCGGTGCTGGCCTCCGAAACCCGGGCCAGCGCGACCGTCGTCGGACTCGGACTCACCTACTCCAACCCGGGGAGCCTGTTGCCCGGGGGCCGGGGCTTGCCGGTAGACGCGGGCTGGAGCTACGAGCGGGTGGTGGGCGCGTCAGGCGCCAGGGTGCCGGAAGTGCATCGGATTCGGGCGAGGGTGAGGGTGTATTTTGGGATTTTCTGAGGGACAAGGGGCAAGTGACAAGTAGCAAGTGACAAGTAACAAGTAACAAGTAACAAGTAACAAGATACTCGACGGCGCGCGGTGGAGTCGGAGCCTTTCGCGGTTATCACTTGCCCCTTGCCACTTGCCCCTTGCCACTTGCCCCTTGTCACCTGCTACTTGTCACTCGCCCCCTGTCACTCAGCAACGCCTGCGCATGCCTCCGAGCCGCACCCCCCTCCGCGTCCCCCAGCATCCGCGCGATCTCGCTGACCCGATCTTCCCCGTAAATGACCTGCACATCGCTGGTGGCGATTCCGGAGCGGGCTTCTTTGGAGACTACCAGATGCTGGTCGGCGCGGGCGGCGATCTGGGGGAGATGGGTGATTACCAGCACCTGGTGCCGCTCCGCCACCTCGGCCAGCGCCGACCCGACCTGGGCCCCGACCTCTCCCCCGATACCCTGGTCCACCTCGTCGAATACCAGGGTGGCGATCGCGTCATGCTTGGCGAGCACCACCTTGAGCGCGAGCATGAGGCGGGAGAGCTCTCCGCCGGAAATGACCCGGGCGAGCGGCTTGGCCTCGAGCCCGACATTGAGCTGAACGTTCATCTGCACCGACTCCTGCCCGTGCGCTCCCGGCTCGGGCAGCGGGGTCAGCGTCACCGAAAGCTTACCGCCCGGCAGGCCTAGCCGCGGCAGCAGGCGGTTGACCCCGCGCGCGAGCCGCCCACCCGCTTCGGCGCGGCGAGTCGAGAGCGCGCCTGCCGCCGCGCGCAGCGCTCCCTCAGCCC
>JACCQZ010000188.1 GCA_013813875.1 Gemmatimonadales bacterium
GGGCCATAGTGTGGCTTCGGCCCCTGCGCTGCGCTCAGGGTGACAGCGGCTCAGACTTCAACAACGAACTCCTCCAAGCAAAGAGTGACAGGAGCAAGAATGCCGCGAAAGCAGCTACGGTTCGGGAAAGGCTTCTCCATAGCGCTGGGGAACCAGCGGGGTCAGGCGGCCACGATGGTGCTCGCTCCCGGAGGCACCGAGGGCGGCCCTGACAACCGGCACCGGGGAAGCGACCAGTGGCTGTACGTGATTTCGGGAACCGGCTCGGCCACGGTGCGCGAGGCGCCAGGCGTTGAAAGCGGGGACGCTGCTGTTGATCGAGCGGGCGAGGACGAGCTGGAGGCCGGCATCAACCGCGGGCAACAGGAACGACTAGGGATAGAACTCCCCCGCCGGCGTGAAGTCCGGCCCCAGCACCACGCTCACATCCACCCGGCGCAGCGTGTCGGTGGCCAGCACGATGCGCCCCACCCCGAGCGCCGCGCGCACCTCTCTGCCGCGGGCCGTCTCTCCCCGACGCACGATGATTTCGGTGGCGCTCACCGCCGAGTCGGCGTTGCCGTAGAAGACCACGTCAATGCCCCGCCGCCGGAGCAGGCGCGTCCCTGCCCTTGCGGCCCCGGGCCGGGGAGTGCCATTCAGCACTTCCACCGTGATCCGGCGGCCCGGCTCGGGGATAGCGGGCGTGGCGCTCCTCGGCGGTTCCGGTGACCGTCTCGCGAGCAGCGCCAATCCCGCGGCCAGCGCCAGGAGCAGCGCTACGATCAGCGCGAGCTGGCGGCGCCGGCGGCCAGACTGTTCCAGAATCGGTACGTCGGTTCGGGTATCGGCCAGCGCGACTGGATCAGCTGGGCCAGTCGCACCGCGGCGATCTCTCGCAGCACCCCTCTTGAATCCTCAGGAAACCGTTGGGCCAGCTCCTCGCGCCACTCCCGGTCAATCTTCCGCCCCGGCTCGAGGAAATCCGCGCAGTAGAGGGTCCTCCCCACCATGTCCCACTCGGCCAGACCGATCGAGTGGTAGCGTACCGCGTCGAGCACCCCGCGATCAATCTCGCCTTCGGACTTGGCCCGGGCGGCGCTCGCCGGACCGTGCCGCACCTCCGGTGGTCCGGGCGTGGTGGAGGCCCACCGCGTCAGCTCCTCGATCGGCGCATCCCGCAGCGCATCGTGCAGCCACACCGCCCGGAGCCAGCGATGCCGCTCGCTGTCGGGAATGACCATCTTTTCCGCCCACGCGGCGGCCAACTCGGCCACCCGGTGGATGTGCTCGAGGCGCTCTGGGGTAACGACGGCCCATTGGGGAAGAGTGGGCCGCAGCTCCGGCCGCGTCTGGGGCTGCATCAGCCGAGTCCATCGCCCAAAGTGATGTTGTCAATCAGACGGGTGCGTCCGAGACGGCCCGCGATGGCCACAATGGTGTTCGCATCCACCCGTGCCACCGGCGCGAGGTCGCCGGGATCCGCGATGGCGATGTAATCAACGGTCAGCGCGGGAAACGTCTCGAGCGAGCGGCGCATGCCGGCTTCGATCGCCGCGGCGCCGGTCTCACCGCCGCGCCACGCCTGGTGGGCCAGCTGCAGCGCACCACTCAGCCCGAGCGCGCTCTGCCGCTCCTCGGACTCGAGATAGGTGTTGCGGCTGCTGAGGGCGAGCCCGTCGGGTTCGCGGACCGTCCGAACCACGGCGATCTCGATGGGCCAATCGAGATCGCGTATCATCTGCCGCACCAGCGTCGCCTGCTGGATGTCCTTCCGGCCAAAGCAGACCACGTCGGGCTCCACCAGATTGAAGAGCTTGGCGACCACCGTAAGTACCCCGTCAAAGTGCCCCGGCCGCACCGCTCCCTCCCACCGCGCGGCCGCAGGGCCGGGCGCGATCCTTACCTCGGAGCCTTGCGGATACATCATGACCTCGGATGGCACAAAGAGGGCGTCCACCCCCTTCCCCTCAGCCAACGTGCGGTCGCGCGGCAGGTCGCGTGGATACTGCCCCAGATCTTCACCGGTACCAAACTGAAGCGGATTGACGAAGATGCTCATCACCACCACATCGGCCCGCCTTCGGGCTTCATCAACCAGCGCGAGATGCCCCGCATGGAGATACCCCATGGTCGGCACCAACCCGACGCGTCGGCCGGCCGCGCGATGCCCCCGCGTCCAGCGGCGGAGGTCGGGAATGGTGGGGAGGTCAAGCATAGTGCTGAGTGCTGAGTGCTGAGTGCTGAGTGCTGGGTGGGTGGTAAGTGGAAAGCGCGAGAGTCGAAGCGATTCTACTTCCGCACTTGTCACTTGCCACCCACTTAGCACCCAGCACTAAGCCCTCAGCACTATCAGTCAAACCCATGGTCCTTCCCCGGATACGCTCGCCCTCTCACCTCCTCCGCGAAGCTCTCGACCGCCGACCGCACCGACTCCCCCAGGCGCGCGTAGAGCTTGAGGAACTTGGGCTTGAAAGCCTCGTTCAGCCCCAGCATGTCGTGAAGCACGAGCACCTGACCGTCGCATCCCGGGCCCGCGCCGATTCCAATGGTGGGAATGGTGAGCGAGGTCGAGATCTGCTCTGCCAGGGCGGAAGGCAGCAGCTCGAGCACGATGGCGCAGGCGCCGGCGGATTCGAGCGCCCGTGCATCGGCCAGCAGCCGCTCGCCGGCACCGGCTTCGCGTCCCTGCACTCGATAGCCGCCGAGCGCGTGCACCGACTGGGGAGTGAGACCCAGGTGCCCCATGACCGGAATGCCGCGCTCCACCAGCGCCCGGACCGTGTCAGCCATCGGCTGTCCGCCCTCCAGCTTGACGCCGTTGGCGCCGCTCTCCTGCAGCACGCGGCCGGCGTTGCGGATGGCTTCGGGGATGGACACCTGATAGGTGAGGAACGGCAGGTCCACGAAGATGAGCCCTCGCGGTGCGCCGCGCCGGACCGAGGCCGCGTGATAGATCATCTGCTCCAGCGTGGCGCTCAGCGTCGTCTCGTGACCGGCCAGCACCTGGTTGAGCGAGTCGCCCACCAGCAGCACGTCGGTCGCGGTGTGGTCCAGCAGGCGCGCGAACGCGGCGTCGTAGCAGGTGAGCATGACGATGCGCCGGCCGGCGGCCTTCATGGCAACCAGGTCGAGTATGCCGCGGGGGCGCGCGTCAGAGTTCATTGGGTTGCAGCTCCGCCAGCTCTCTTAGCCAGAAGTCGCGATGGGACAGCTCGGGATGGGGAATGATAAGGTCGGGCTGGTCGAGGTGCCGGTCGCCGAAGCGCACGATGTCCAGGTCGAGCGTGCGCGGCGCCCAGCGCTCCCCCCGCGCCCGCCCCGCGCTGAGTTCGATGGCCTGGCAGGCGGCAAGGAGGGTATGGGGATCGAGCGCGGTCTTCAGCAACACCATCTGATTGAGATAGGGCGGCTGGTCCATGCCGGCGAGCGGAGCGGTCTCCTCGATCCGGGACGCCGCCGCGAGAGTCGTCATCGGCAGCGCGCCCAGCGCCTTTCGTGCCGCCGCCAGGTTTCCCGGCCGGTCGCCCAGGTTGCTGCCCAGCGCCACGTAGGCCCATTCGGTGGTCCGGGTCACGACTCGGTCTCCACCGCAAAGTGCCGGGCGATTCCCTGCAGCGCGGCCGCCACGTGGCTCAGCTCGCGGATGGAGCGCTCCAGATCGGCCTGACCGGCCGCCGCCTGGCCGGCTCGGCGCGCCAGCTCGTCGGTCTCGCTGCGGGTGCGCGCGGAGCCGGCCGCCACCTGCTCGATCCGGCTGCTGAGCCCGCTCACCGCGCCGAGTTGTTGAGCCGCCGTGGCGGCGATCGCCTCGGCGTGACGGCCCGCTTCGCCGGTCGTGGCCACGATCGCCTCCAGCGCCTGGGCCGCGTCGGCGCTCAACTCTTCCACGCCCGCCACCACCGCGCGGCCCCGCTCCATCTGCTGCGACACCACCGCCACCTGCCCCGCGATCTCCTCCAGCAGGGCACGCGACTCGCTGGCGGCGTGAAGGCTCTGCGCGGCGAGATCGCGGACCTCATCCGCCACCACCGCGAAGCC
>JACCQZ010000195.1 GCA_013813875.1 Gemmatimonadales bacterium
CCGACGGTGAGTACCGCGACGGCGGCCAATGTGGTCTGCATCAGGACATGCTACTCCCCTGGAAGCGGGACGGCCAGAGAGTGATATGGAACACGGTCGCCTCGCGCGCGCCGGGCCTAGGTTGGCCCCGTGAATGGTTGGACTCCTGCTGCACACCGATCCTGTATCACAGAAGGAGACGACAATGGCCAAGCTCTCATCGCTGGACGATCTCCTCGTCCATGAACTGCAGGACATCTACCACGCCGAAGGCCAGATCATCAAGGCGCTGCCCAAAATGGCCAAGGCTGCTACCCATCCCGAGCTCAAGACGGCATTCGAGGAGCACAGAGCGCAGACCGAAGGCCATGTCGAGCGGCTGGAGCAGGTCTTCAACCTGCTCGGCGTGCCGGCCAAGGCGCGGAAGTGCGACGGAATGGCCGGACTACTGGAAGAGAGCAAGAAAACGATGGCTGAGGACATGGAGCCGGCAGTGCTGGACGCCGCCCTCATTGCCTCAGCGCAGAAAGTCGAGCACTACGAGATTGCCAGCTACGGCTGTGTGTGCACCTACGCCGAAATGCTGGGGTACGACCAGGTCCACGACCTGCTGGGCCAGACTCTCGACGAAGAAGAGACCACCGACGAGCGGCTGACGGCGTTGGCGGAAACGGTCATCAATCCCAACGCCGAGAGCGCCGACGCGGAAGAAGAGGAAGAGGCTTCCCGCTAGCCTCCGGCAAAGCCCGCGGGGTGAGCGCCGCGGTGCACGCGGGCCGCGCGCTCACTTCCGCACCGCCGGGAGCGCGGGGGAAGCTCGGGCCGGCGGCGGGGCCGGCAGATCTATCAGGACCCGGGATTGCTGCCGGGCCAGTCCGGCCCGCACCCGAAAGAGCAGCACCGTCGCTACCACTCCGAGCCCCAACACCAATCCCCACCAGAGTCCGACCGGCCCCCGCCCCGCGACGAAGCCGAGATAGTAGCTCACCGGCAGACCGAGCGCCCAGTAGCCGAGCAGATTGACCACCATCGGCACCCGGGTCTGACCCAGCCCCCGGAGGATGCCGCCGCCGACCGCCTGAAGCCCATCGAAAACCTGAAAGACGCCGGCGATAGGAATCAGAATGACCGCGAGCTCGACCACGTCGAGCTCGCGGCTGTAGAGCCGCGCCAGGGGTCCGGGAAGGGTGAGGAAGAGCACCGCCGTCAGCGTCATGAAGCCTGCTCCGTAGAGTAGGGCGGCGCCGGCGGACCCCCGGGCCCCGGCGGGATCGCCTCGCCCGACTGCCTGGCCCACCAGCACCGATGCGGCGTCCGACACTCCCAGGGGAACCATGAACGTCAGCGAGGCGAGATTGATGGCCACCTGGTGGCCGGCCATCTCCCTGGTGCCGAGCCATCCCATCATGAGCGCGACGAAAGCGAAGGCGCCGAACTCGAGCACGAACTGCAGCCCGATCGGCACCCCCAGCCGCAGCATGCGGCCCAGCGGCGCCAGTTGCCACACCTCGGGGTGGAACGGTCGGAGATAGACGGCCAGTTGTTTCCATGTCAGGGCGAAAAGGACGCTCGCGAGCAGCCACCGGCTGACGGTCGTGGCCCACGCCGAACCAACTACGCCGAGCGCCGGCGCACCCAGATTCCCGAAGATGAGCACCCAGTTGAGAGCGGCATTGGCCAGGTTGGCCACCACGATGGCGATGATGATGGGCCGGGTCCGGCGCATAGACTGCAAGCTCTGCCGGAGGACAATGAAGAGGAAGAAAGGGAAAATGCCGGGCGCCATGCGAGCAGCATAGGCGCTGGCGAGGGGAATGACGTCGTGTGGCTGCCCGGCCAATGTCAGGAACGGCTCAGCCAACACCAGCAGAATCGCGGCCGGCACCGAGAGCACCGCGGCAAGCACCACTCCGCGCTGGACGCCGCGTGCCACGGCAGGCTCGTCCCCGGCTCCGACGGCCTGAGCGACCACAGGGTCGAGCACCATGAGGGTGCCCATTCCGAAGACGGCGAGCCCGAAAAAGTAGAGGTTGCCCAGCGCCACGGAGGCCAGAGCGAGCATGGAGAGATGACCCGCCATGATCGTGTCCACGACGCCCATCGCCATGATCCCGACCTGGATCACGACTACGGGCAGCGCGAGGTGCAGCATCGCGCGCAGCTCCGCCCGTGGCGGCAGGAACCGCCCGGCGAACATGTGGCGGGCGGCCATCAGGGACGGTGGGTGGGGCGGGCGGAGAGATCCGCTGCTGGTTGGGCGAGAAGACGCTCGGCGAAGTCCACCCGCTCGGCCAGCTCGGCGACTTCGGCGCGGAGTGAATCGAGCTGCTCCAGGGCCACCGAGGGCGATGCCGGCGTCGGCGACCCTTCCGGGTCCCACCGAGTGACCAGCCGACCATCGGCATCCCTGAATGAGCCGCCCACGATGGTGATGAGATCGTAGAGGTACCAGATTCCCAGGCCGCCGATGGTGGCCAGCATGAGGGCGGCGGTTCCGGTCTTTCCGACGTAAAATCGGTGGGCGCCGAAGGGGCCCAGGATCCCGGCCAGGGCCAGGGTCACGCCGCGAGACTTGTCGGAGGCGGCGTCGTGGCTGCTCATGGTGTCGGACATGGCCCCAATATCCCCCGGTCGCCGGCTGGTGTCCACGGTCACTTCCGGTGCGGTGATGGCCGCCGATATTGATAGGTGCCGGCGCGAGCCTGGCCCGTCGCGCCACCTGTCACAGCCAAACGAGAGGACTGATCTCATGCCGAAGAAAAGCGGCGAGGGTGTGCCCGCCCTGCAGAACGACGACGTGACCGGGATGACCGAAGAGAAGCAGGAAGAGGTGATCCGGAAGAGCGGACGGGCCCCGCGGAAGGATGCTGCGAAAGAGTTCTACGACGAGCAGGAGGATCAGGCGAAGGATGCGCCGAGTGCCGAGGAGGAGAAAGGACAGAGCTGAGGAGAGGGAGCGCGCCCGGCAGGACTCGAACCTGCGACCCACAGCTTAGAAGGCTGTTGCTCTATCCAGCTGAGCTACGGGCGCTGAGGCCTTAAGGTACTTACCCGGGAGCGCCGACCCTGTGGTGGACCCTGTCCTCCCGTGGCGAGCAGGAAAATAACCCCCCGCCACGGGTTGTGAGTGTTCCTCTCCGTCTCTCCTCGACCCTTAAGGCGTGTACAGCGCGCTGCGATCTCCGGTGGCCGTGAACAGGTGGGAGCCGCCGTCCAGCGTCACCCGCGTCACCGATCCCCAGAAGTCGGGAGCGGCCTTGGCCTTCCATCGGTTAGTGGCCGGGTTGTAGGCATAGGCGCGATGACCGGGGGAAGTCCCGTCGAAGCGCTGGACTAGGACATAGAACTGTCCCTGAAGCGCTGCCCCTGACGCAACCCCGCCCGCCGGGATTGGAGCGAGTGAGCGCCAGCTGTTGGTAGACGGGTCGTAAACGTCGAGATCGGTGACTTCACTCCCCTGTTCCCCCAAGCCTCCCGCCACGTAGAGCTTGCCGTCAACGACGGCGGCGGCACCTTTGCGGTGATAATGCGGCGACCGGCGTCTGGTTACCCACGTGTTCGTGGCGGGATCGTAACGGTAGAAACGGCGGGTCTGCTCCACGGCACAGTACCCCGGGCTGGGCCACCCGTTGCCGTTGCAGGCGCCGGGAAGCACGTAGAGCTTGCCGCCGATGACACCAGTGACACCCTCGGCGCTGAAGATCGGCAGATCGGCCTTCCTGATCATCCGGTCGCGGGAATAGTCGTAGGCCCACAGCGCGTTGCTGGAGAACGGCGTTGACGAGTGTTCGTTGTAGCCACCCGAGAAGTAGAGCTTGTCTCCGATCTTCCCGATCCCATTCGAGTGGAAGACGCCGACCCGTGACAGCCGTCCAGTCCAGCTGTCTGTGGCCACATTGTAGGCTCGGATGCTTAATCCGGTGAGATCTTCCTCGTCCGAGGTGCCGCCGAAGGTATACACGATTGACTCACCGGCGGAGTTGGGCGCCATCCCGAGACCGTAGCCAAAGATGTCCGCACCAAAGGGTGCAGGAGCCCGCGGTTTCCAGCTGTTCGGGGCCGCTGCCAGCGACAGGGCAGCCGGCGCGGGATCTCCCACCACATCAGGCTGGGTGGGAGATTCCTCTGAGGTGCACGCCAACATAGCCAGCGCCACGCCGGCGGAGAGTAGGGTGGTGGTTCGCATAAGAGGCTCCAGTTCTCCCGAGTCGCGAGTAGCGCCGGGTGACGAGGCGGCGGGGTGAACGCACGCAGCCCGGAGCCCGCCTTTGCTACCGGGAGTAACCGGAGTCAGAGTACCCGATGGCCGTCAAGGGGATATCAAGGCGAGCGACCGAGTAGATTCCCTGGAGAAAGGCACACTCATGAATCCGGAATCCGAACGGCCCGGCCACAATGGTGATGACGCGCTCGAGGTAGGCAAGGATCGCCTGGCCGATGCCGAGCGCGCGGCAGACGAGGGAGTCATAGAGGCGGAACATCTGCAAGAGCGCGGCGAGGAGCTCCACGAGGAGCTGGAGCGCCTGCGCCGGGAGGCTCGCCAGTTGGAAGGCGGCGGCAGTTCCTAAGGCGGGGCTACACCCGCCGATTGGCGTCCCTCCGGCGATCCAGCGCCAACCGGTCCTCGTCAGAGAAAGCCCAGAGCACCAGGCTTGCCGCCCAGATGATGACCGACGGGTAGAAGAGAACGTTGGCGCCGGTCAGCCACCAGCCCCAGGGATCGAGCACCGAGCGCCACACCGCCAGCAGGGTAATCCCCGTCAGCAACGCCAAAGCGGGATAGGCCCAGCGCCGCCAGAGCCCCAGCAACACGAGTGCCCCCAGCAGGATCTCGACGATTCCCGCCAGTCGAAGCCAGGTGACTCCCGTGCCTACGCCCCAGTAGAAGTGCTGGGCGACCTGCACGCCGTGCTCGACCTGGTAGAACTTGTCCAGTCCCCACCAGATGAGGAGACCACCGAAGGTAATTCGCAGGAACAGCAAGGCGCGGGCCTTCATAGTTCGATCGCAGTACCGAGCCCCGCAAAACGGTAGCGGCGGCCGAACGCCTTCTGCAGAGTCGAGAACGCCGGCTCGCCGCTGCAGTGGCCGGGCGCAATCTCGGCGACCTTCCATTTGTCCCTGAGCGTCCCCGCGAGTCGCTCGATGTCGGCCTCGGGCATCGCGAGCAGATGCAGTCCGCCGGCGAGCAGGCGGACCGGCGACTCGGTGGCCGATGCCGCCCGCAGAATCTCCTCGATCCCCGGGTGCGAGCAGCCGACCAGCAGCACCTGTCCGGTCGGCGTTTGCAGCGTCAGCGAAAGCTCCGGGATGTCCGCCGTGCCGGGTGCATGCCCGAGCGCGGGGATCAAGCGAACTCCCGGGGCGACCTCGGCGACGCTGTCCACCAGGACGAAGTTGGCGTCGCGCCAGGGCGTGCCGTGAGGGACCTGGGCCGGCGGTTTCCCGCCGAAGTAACGCATGTGGGCCGGCAACCCCGCGACACCGCGGCGATAGAACTTCGCCGGCGTGGTGCCGCCGAAATATTCATCGTTAGGCACGTAAACGGGGACGCTCGGGTTGAGCTTCAGGACGTGGCGCAGACCGTCGGTGTGGTCGCCATGGCGATGGGAGACGACCACGAAGTCGAGCTGGGTGAGGTCCACGCCGAGGGTCTTGGCGTTGTGGGCCAGAATGTCGGCGTCGTTTCCGGTATCGAAGAGGATACGTTTGCCGGCGTACTCGACGAGGGCGGAAAAGCCCCAGTCCTGGCGCAATGCCGAGGGCGCCCCGAATGCGTCCACCAGCACGGTGATCCGGGTCGGCTGCTGCGCGGCGGGTAGGGGGACCGCCATTGCCAGGGCGGTGACAGAAGCAAAGACCGTCCCCAGGCATGCATTCATGTTGTGCTCCGGGTGGACCGGCCACGCACCAGGGGGTCCCGGATTGAGCCGGCGATTGACGAATACACCCAATCCCGCGAAAAGCAACGGCTGCACCGTGGAAACCGGCCCTCGAGCTCGACCGTAAGGAGTGCCGATCCCGCTCCAGTCGCCGGTTCATCTCACCAGCTCAGGAGGCTCGGTGTCCCGACTCGCTTTGGTGTTATCCCTGCTGCTCGCGTCGCGGGCTTTGGCCCAGTCACCCGCGCGGGACGAGGCTCCCCCGCCGCGCACCGGCGAAGAGCTGATTCAACAGATGCGGCAGCGCTACGACGGGAAGTGGTACCGGACGCTGACCTTCGTGCAGAAGACCACGCTGCCCGACGGAAAGATCGAGATTTGGTACGAGGCGCTCTCGGCGCCGGGTCGGCTCCGGATAGATGTCGCACCGCTCGACAGCATGAACACCCTGATCTTCAGCAACGATTCCCTGTACGAGTTCCAGCGGGGAAAGCTGGCTCGGGCCACGGCTCAGGTGCATCCTCTGCTGGTGCTCGGCTTCGACGTCTACGTGCAGCCGGCCGGCGTGACGGTGCAAAAGCTCCGCTCGCTCGACTTCGATCTCGGTAAGATCCACGACACCGTCTGGCAGGGACGCCCGACGTACGTGGTCGGGGCGGAGGCGGGCGACAGCGTCAGCCGGCAGTTCTGGATAGACAAGGAGCGGTTGTACTTCGTGCGCAGCCTTGAACCCGCCAAGCAGAACGCGTCAATGGTGCTGGATATCCGGTTTCAGAAGTATCGGCCGATGGGTGGCGGCTGGCTGGAGATGGAAGTGCTGTTCCTGGCGGGTGGCGAGCAGAGGATGAAGGAGGAGCACACCCGACCCGCCGTGGATGTACGACTCGACCCGACGATCTTCAACCCCGAGCAATGGACGCCGCCAACCTGGCTCAGGTGACTCGCTGGCGGCAGCGACCCGATCAGGGTCCCGATGGCGTCGGTATCTCGGAGTCGCTGGCGCGGGCGCCCAAAATGGGCTGGGTAAGCGCCGTCTCCACCTTGCGCAGCAGCTCCTCGCCGGTGAAAGGCTTCTCCACAAAACCCACGGTCAGGTCGCGGAGGCCGTGGGTGTAGAGAACTTCGGCCGGAAAGGCGGACATGTAGAGCACGCGCTGCTGGGGCCACTGCTCCCAGATCTGCCGCGCAAGAGTGACACCGTCGGTACCGGGAAGAATGACGTCGAGAATGACGAGCTGAGGACGATCTCGGGCCGAGGACAGGACGGTCATCGCCTCCGCGGCCGTTTCGGCCTCCATCACCCGAAAACCCCACTGCGCAAGAATGCGATAGACGCTACGGCGCACCGTAGGTTCATCGTCCACCACCAGAATGGTGGGAATGGAGCGCGGAATATCGGCTGACATGGCACCTCCACTGACAGGATATGCCCAACACTAAAGGCCGAGTGCCTGGCGAGGCGTGACCCACCTCACGGCACTGCGATTCATGGGTCCAAGGGCCGCTGTGGACGCCAAATTCCCCACGATCGTATAGATTGCAGCAACCCGAAGGCAGCCGACCCGTTTCCGACCAGAAAAAACAACGCCCCACGCGCGCGAGCGGCGGCGGAGCGATATCTTGGATGATCGGGGCGCCGGGATTCGAACCCGGGACCTCCTGCTCCCAAAGCAGGCGCGCTACCGGACTGCGCCACACCCCGCGATCGCTGCGCGCTACGACTGCATCCGTTTCTGCGTCAGCACCGCCAGTCTGCCATCGGCGCCTGCAACATAGTGACCTCAGTTCGATGCTGGTAGCAGTCGGACACGAATTGTGGGGGAATGATGGAAGATTCCTCACTGTCACCCTGAGCGCAGCCTTCGCTGCGCTCAGGGTGACAGTGAACGAGAGACAGGCTGGACCCCTGGAGGCGAACATGAGACAACGAGTGGAAGGCAGGCGATCAGCAGGAGTGCTGCAGATGATCCGAGGTTGGCCGGAGCGGCCCGCGTGAGCCGAGTTCGATGGAGTGAGCCGCAGCTCGATCGCCGCGCGGTGCCGCGTGCCGAGTATCGCCGAACGGCGCCGGCCCTGCTCGAGCTGGAAGGCTATCCTTGCGCCGTCCGCGATCTGGGAACCAGCGGGCTCCGGATCGAGCCTGCCCCAGCCGGGCGAGCATGGGAGGAAGGCCAGAGGGTGACAGGCGTGCTCCACCCCCGCACCGGGGGACGCGTCATCCTCGAAGCCTGGATCGGCCGGATTGATCGGGCCGGGCTGGCCCTGGTTCCCGACGGCCACTGGCCCCTGGCGGAGACGATCGAAGCCGAGCGCGCAGCTCTCCGCCAATGGCGCCACGAGCGGCGAGGGGCACCCCGCCTGCCGTTGCCCTCTCACCTTGCCGGCAGCAACGGAGCCCGCACTCCACTCCGCGACGTGAGCGCCACCGGTTTGCGCTACGCTCTCGCGCCCTCGGAGCGTGCCCCTGAAACCGGCAGTCATGTGGCGGGCGAGCTCAGGCTGGACGCCGAGACGGTGATTCCGGTCCGGGGAACGGTGGTCCGGCAGGGAGCTCGTGAAATCGCCGTCGCCCTCGACCCCCCGGGCCTTACCCCCGATATCCTGGCCGTCCTGCGCCAGCGGTTCTTTCCCGAGGGCGCAGCTCGACGCTAGCCTTCGCGCTGCAACATCTCCACCAGCGAGCGAAAGGCCCGCCCGCGGTGACTCACCGCATCCTTCTCCCCATCGGCCGCTTCACCGAAGGTCCGTCCCAGATCATCACTGAGGAATAAGGGATCGTACCCGAAGCCCCCGTTGCCCCGGGGCTCGGTGAGTATGCGCCCTCCGCAGGTCCCCTCGAACACCTCGGCTCGAGCATCGGGCGCGGGCAGCCACACGAGCACACAGCGATAGCGGGCGGCGCGGCGCGCCTCGGGTGCGCCGGCCAGGCGTCGCAGCAGCTCGGCGTTGTTGGCCGCGTCCACCTCCGCCGCGCTGCCCGATGCCGCGGCCCAGCGCCGGGAGCGCACCCCCGGTGCCCCTCCCAGCGCAAACACCTCGAGCCCGGAGTCGTCGGCCACCGTAGGCAGCCCGGTGTGCCGGGCGAAGTACTCGGCCTTGTGGCGCGCGTTGGCCTCGAAGGTATCTCCCAGCTCGAGCGCATCTTCGGCCGGCGTCAGCGCGACGCCGACCTCATCGGGAAAGACCAGGTCCACTCCGGCCGGCTTCAACAGCCGCCGGATCTCACGCTGCTTGCCGCCGCTGCGGGTGGCGGCCAGCAGCTTCACCAGCCGAGGATCCGCCGCTGGGCTTCGAAGAGCTGGGCGATTCCGCTCTCCGCCAGATCGAGCAGCACCTCGAGCTGTGGACGAGAGAAGGTGGCATGCTCACCGGTGCCCTGGACCTCGACGAATCGGGCGGGATGGAGCATGACGACGTTGGCGTCCACGCCCGCATCCCGATCTTCGGTGTAGGCCAGGTCGAGCCGCTCCTCGCCTTCGACCACTCCGACGGACACGGCCGCGACGAGCTGGCCGAAAGGTGAAGGATTGCCGGTGCGCTCCGCCAGCCAGGCGCAGGCGTCGGCCAGCGCGATGCACCCGCCGGTGATGCTCGCCGTCCGGGTGCCGCCGTCGGCCTGGAGAACGTCGCAGTCTATGCGAATGGTGTGCTCGCCGAAGGCCATGGTGGACATGGCCGCGCGGAGCGACCGGCCGATGAGCCGCTGGATTTCCTGGGTGCGGCCACCGGCGCCGTCGCGCTCCCGCGAGGTACGCTCGAGGGTTGCCCGGGGCAGCATGGCGTACTCGGCGGTGACCCAGCCCTCTCCGGTTCCCTTCTTGAATTTGGGAACGCCGGGCTCGACGGTCGCGGTGCAGTGCACCAGGGTGCCGCCCATGCGAATGAGGCAGGAGCCTTCGGCATAAGGATTGGCGCGCCGCTCGAGAGCGAGCGGGCGAAGCTGCTGGTTGCTGCGGCCATCAGGACGGGGCACGGAGACGCTCCACGAGGGCGGTTGTCGAATAATCAGGGATGAGCGGCACCCGGACGACCCGGCCGCCGCGGGCTCGGACCCAGTCGGCTCCGACGATGCCGTCGCGGGAGTAATCGGCGCCCTTAACCAGCACGTCGGGGGCGAGCGCCTCGATCAATTGAAGCGGAGTGTCTTCGTCGAAGAGCACCACGCAGTCCACGGCGGTAAGGCCGGCGAGTACCCGGGCGCGGGCCACCTCACCGGCCACGGGCCGCTGGGCGCCCTTGCCCAGGCGGCGCACCGAGGCATCGGTGTTGACACCGACCACCAGAGCCTCTCCCTCCCGCCGGGCCGCCTCCAGCAGCTCGACGTGGCCCGGGTGCAGGAGGTCGAAGACGCCATTGGTGAAAACCACCGGTCCCCTCTGCGCGCTACGCCACGCGGAGGCACCAGCCCGATCGCGAACCTTGCCGCGGGATCCCGGCATCAGCGGCCGGGGGGCGGCGCGCCACCGAAGAGCGCCTTGAGGCCGGGTGGAGCGATGAAGGTAGTGGCCATGACCATGACCAGCACCGCGCCGAAGACATCCTCGCCGAGCACGCCGGCGCGGCGCCCGATATCGGCGAAAATGAGTCCCACCTCGCCCCGAGGAATCATGCCTACGCCCACGACGAGGCGCCGGAAGGGGACCCACGGCGCCGCCCAGCCCGCCGCCACCTTCCCCACCACCGCAAGCAGGGTGAGCGCCGCCGCAACCCCCAGCACTCCTCGAGCCGCGGGATCGAAAGGATTCAACAGGCCCAGATCCACCGAGGCGCCGACGCTGACGAAAAAGATGGGGGCGAAGATGGAGGCGACTGGGCGGACCTCCTTCTCGATGGTGTCGAACTGGTTGGTACCCGATAGAATCAGTCCGGCGGCAAAGGCACCGATGATGAGCGCGGAACCCGCGGCGGCGGCCAGCGCGGCCAGTCCGAGCGCGAAGGCGATGGAGAAGACCAGGAGCACGTAGCGCACCCGCATCCGGACGACGATGTCGAACAGCCGGGGGGCGGTGTAGCGGCCGACGAGCACGGCGACGACCAGGAAGGCGACCGCCACGGCCAGCGTCCGCAGAATGCCGAACCCGGACACCGCCGCTCCAGCGGCCACACCGGACACGACGCTGAGAATGACCAGGCCGAGCACGTCGTCAATGACCGCGGCACCGATGATGATGCGAGCCTCCTGGGTGTTCATTCTGCCAAGGTC
Source organism: Gemmatimonadales bacterium (assembly GCA_013813875.1). Lineage (GTDB taxonomy): Bacteria > Gemmatimonadota > Gemmatimonadetes > Gemmatimonadales > GWC2-71-9 > CAVVWJ01. Next base: position 11,065 of record JACCQZ010000195.1, read on the forward strand.
GGAGAGCACGCGCGCGGTGATTCCGACCGAGGTCGCGGTGAGAGTCGCTCCCACGAAGATGGCGGTCGTGGTGAGACCGGTGGACCCCGCTTGCACACCGTGGGGCGCGTGGGCCCAGAAGAGGTAGCCGAGGGCAAAGGGAAGCGTCACTCCGACCGCCGCCACCGCAGCCGAGGCGGTTCCCACCCGGAACATCTCGCGCAGATCGGTCTCGAGGCCGATCTCGAAGAGCAGCAGGAGAACTCCCAGCTCTGCCAGGACGTGCAGCACCTCGCCGGCGGGCCCTGCGGTGGGGACGATTCCGAGCACGCTGCCGCCCAGAAGCACGCCGGCAACGAGCTCACCCAGCACGGCGGGTTGGCCGATCCGCTCGGCCAGCTCGCCCAGGAGCTTGGCGACCACGAGTATAGCGGCGAGAACGAGGAAGAAGCGGGGCACCTCGAGCGCCCCTTCCGCCGCCATGAGCGCCGGGGCGGTGAGGAGAGCGAGGAGGGCTCCGGCGCGGCCCGCGGCTCTAGAGCGGCTGCTCCGCGCGAGGGCGCAGGACGAAGGTGTGCTTGAACAGGGGAAGCTCGACACGCTCGGAGTACTCGGTTTCGATGGTGATTCGACGGGGACGGCCGCCGCGGTTGATCCTGAAACGCGGCGAATGCCCGAGGAGCGAGTCGGCGGTCAGCCGAAGGCGGCGGTTGATGACGTCATCTTCCAGCGAGGGCGCGAGCAGCGCTTGGAATCGCATCGCGTCGAGGAGCTGGTAGTAGCGAAGGTATACCTGTCCGATGTGCACCCCGTAGTAAAGCGCGGCCACGAACAAGGCCAAGGTGACCAGACAACCCAGGGTGCTGCCGCCGCGCCGGCCGCACCGCCATGGGGTTACCACTGCGATTGGGCTCCCTCGACGATGTTGGTCACCAGCTTGTCCAGCGCCCTTTCCCGGCCCTGGGCCTCCTGTCCCGGGTCGTAGTCGCCCTCGAGCAGCAGACCGCTGCGCTGCCAGAGCGGCTTGTCCTGCCGCTGGTCCAGGATCTCGACCGACAGAGTGATCTGCACCAGCCGGCGGGTCACCGTCACCTGGTTCTCCTCGTCGTCGCCGGTGTAGGCCACTGGGAGATCCGGCTCGTAGCGGGTGATGGTACCCCGAACCACGGCATCGGCCTGACTCTCGCTGGCCTGGCGAAGCCCCAGCCGATTCTGCACCGCCTCCCGCACCCGGCTGTTCACTTCCTGGGTCAGCGTCGGCTCCGGGGTCTGGTTGTCGAACGGCAACACCGCCACGGTTCTGATCGAGGGCGGCAGACCGCCTCCCGCAAAGCCGTAACAGGCCGTCAGGGCGAGAGCGCTAAGGCTTACGAGAAATCCATATATCAGGCGCAAAGTCAGCCCGCGAGGTGGAGAGAAAGGTGAGATCGAGCCGCGCGGGAACGCTGGGCACGGTGAGGCGCGCCTCGAGGGGTAGGCCGGCCGAATCGAGCGTGGTCTCTACCCGGCCCACAACCTCTCCGGCGTGCCGCACTTCGGCCACCAGCCGGCCCGGACTTCCCCCCGTGCGAACGTAGGCGACGGTATCGGTCGGGCCGGCATACTGCCAGGCCACCACTGGACCCTCGCTCAATCCCCTGAGCGCGGCACCCGGCTCCGGCATGCGGGCGATGCCCAACATGGCCCAGAGGAGAGGATAGTTGGGCACCAGCTTCTCGATGGCGTTCGGCGGCTCGGCCCACAGGGGCTGGTCGCCCACCACCGCGGCCGATGAGGCCCCCGAGCCGAACGGGCCGGCAACATCGAAGCGCAGCGAGTCCGGGGGAGCGACTCGCGCGCTTCCCCGACCGCCCGCACTGGAGCGTTCATCGCGAAAGAGCCACTTGAAGCGGTGCAGACGATGCTCATCGGGAGCCGTCGCGGCGACCCATGCAGCCACCTGCTCGGTACCCACCGGCTTCGCCGCGACGGGGACCAGGGGCCCCGGACCCGCACGGCAGCCGAGGACCGCAAGCAGAAAATACGCCGCACGAACCCGCCGGTCAACGAAAAAACGTTGGCGCATCAATAGTTATAGCCGAAGAAGAAGCTGAGGAAGCCGCGATCCCGCTGATCGGCGCTCAGGCCATACCCCTGGAATCCGCCGTCGCTGAAGCGGCGTCCCCAATCGAGGCGGAGCACCGCGAGCGGACCGAGCGCCAGGCGGAAGCTGACGCCATAGCTGCCGAGCAGGGCGCGGTCGGTGGAGGTCTGGAAGGTGGCCTTGCCGACGTCGGTGAACAGGCCGCCCTGAATTTCGGGCAGGTCGAGGTCGCCGAAGGGAGTACCGAGAGTGAGGTGGGTGAGGATGGGAAAGCGAACCTCCTGGTTGAACATGAAGGCGCGAGAGCCGACGATGTAGCCGAACTGGGGATATCCCCGAAGGCCCAGGGTGCCTCCGATGCCGGTACGCCGGGGACGGTCGCCGCCGCTGTAGTAGCCGAAGGCTCTGAGGGCCCAGGCGCTCCGGCGGCCGAGGCGCAGGTAGCGGCGCCAGTCGCCGGAGACGAGATAGCTGTCGAAGCGGCTGTTGGAGAAGTCGCTGGAGACTCCGGCGGTGAGGCTGAAGCGCCCGCCGTCAATCGGCCCACTGGGTACCCAGAGCGAGTTGTCGTGCACGTAGCTCGCGTAGTGGGACGCTATCCAGCCTACCCGCCGGGGCTCTTCCACCGGCAGGGTGAAGTCCACCCGGTCGGAATGCTCGGCTACGAAGGTGCCCTCCAGTCGGCTGAAGCGGCTCAGCGGATAGCGCAGCAGACCGAGCGCGCCGTACGCCGTTTCGTCGTAGGCGACCACCCGGTCGCCGTCGAAGTTGCGGCCTTTGGTTCGGAACGCTCCCACTCCCCAGTTTACCCGCCGCGACTGGTTGAGGTAGATGGCGGTGGCGTTGATGTTCTCGAAGATGCTGCCGAGACGCCGCCCCTGGAACGAAGAGATAGAGCCGAAGAGAAGGTTGTCGCCCAGCAGATCGCTGGCCACGAAGAAGGCGCCCTGCGCGCCGCCGAACCCCGGAATGACCAGCGCGTCGCCGGCGGCGAAATCGAGGGTGAGACGCTTGCGGTAGGGCTCCCGGCTGGCGACGACATCTCTGCTGCTGTCGGCCGGTGTCATCCAGCTCCAGCGGCCGGGCGGCGGGGGCGCCGAAAGCGAGAACCGCTCCTTCCTCGCGGTGGTGTCGGCCGGATAGCGGTAGAGGTTCCAGTTCAGATCGTGGAATCCTCCCACGAGGAGCCCAGCGCCATCGGGCAGCGGCACGCCGTCGAACGCTCCGCTCCACGCCGAAGTCTCCCGCCGTCCCTCGCCCGCCGAGTCCACCGAGAAGACGTTGAGGACGCCGTCGCGGTCGGAGGTAAAGTAGATCCGGCCGTCGGTTCCCCAGGACGGTGCCTCGTCCTTCCAGGCGCCCGCGGTAAGCTGGGTGATGCGGGTGCTGTCGAGGTCGAGCAGGAAAAGGTTGGCGGCTCCCTCCAGGCCGCCCGCGGTGCGGTCGGAGGCGAAGACGATGCGCCGGCCGTCGGCGCTGGGGCTGGGGTCGAGGTCCTGGTAGCGATCGTGGGTGAGCGGCTCCAGCCTGCCAGCCGGAAGATGGACCCGGTAGAGGTCGGAGACCCCGCTCTCCGAGAGGCCGCTTAGCACGATGCTCTGGTGGTCCGGCATCCACTGGGGCGAGAGGAGGGAGACGAGCCCGCTGAACTGATAGCGCCCCGCCAGCCGGTCCCGCTCCAGATCCCACACCACGAGCGCGTCGCGGTCTCCGTAGCGCGCGGTGAACAGCAGGAAACCCCGCCGCGATGCATCCATCCGGGAATCGAAGGGGTGAAACGACTCCAGCTCCGCCGAACGGCCTCCGGCCACAACCGCCTCCGGTTTGCCGGCGTCCCGCTCCAGGCCTTTGCGGTAGATCGTCACGTAGCCGCTGGCTGGTGAGAGGTAGGCCACCTCCCCTGCCCCTCCGGCCACGCTATCCGGCATGAATGCCGGTTTGACCGCCAACTCGGCCACCTTGGTTCCGAGTATGCTGAGCGGTGCCAGGCTGTCCACGGAGGGGTAGTACTGCCGCCGCATGGCGAGCTGAAACTCCTCGCTCAAATCGTCCAGCGTGCGTCCGTAGACGGCCTCGACGGCTGCCTCGAAGCTCTCGTGGCGGTTGAGCTCCTTGTACATCAGCGCGACGCGCCAGTCGCCGTACTTGTCAGCCAGCCATCGGTGGATCTGCCCGCCGAGGGGATAGACGATGCCACCGAGGACATAGGTGAGCTGTTTGAGCGCCGGGAGGCGGCCGCTCAGCGTCAGGTCGCGGAGCACCATCTCGTCCCGGGCGTCCTCCCCGCTGGACCAGAGCTCCGCCAGACCCTCGGTCCACCAGAGGGGGAAATTGAAGCGGACGCCGCGGGGCGCCTGGTGAGAGCTCTCGCCGAGGAGATCGAGCTGGAAGACGTGCACCATCTCATGCCGCAGCGTGTGGCGGAACTCGGCGAAGCTCCCGCGGAACGGCATGGAGACCCGGCGCTTGAGGAAGTCGGTGGCGCCGAGCAGCCCTTCCGGCGGGGTGAACGGAAGAATGTTGGTCTGCTCGAAGTCGGTATGCGAGGCGTAGACGATCAGCGGAATTCGGGTGGACACGTCGTGCCCGAACTGCACCGAGAGCGTGTCGTAGCTCGCCTCGGCGTAGGCCAGCGCGGCGGGCGCCAGATCGGCTTCGGCCGGGTAATAGTAGAGATCCACGTGGGGGCCGCGCAGAACCCGCCAGTCCAGTTTCCGATACTGGATCTTGTTCTGGCCGAAGGCGAAGAACTGAGCCGCCAGCGGCGCGGCGGACACAGCGAGCAGGGCGGCGGCCAGCGCCGCCACGCGCAGGTGACGAGTAGTGAACCGGATCATTGTCGGATCGTTCTGATGACGTCTCCCTGAGTGATGCGGGAGAGGGTGGCAGTGCCGCTCACCACCCGGCCGAAGACCGTGTAGGTGCCATCGAGATGAGGCTGCGGACTGAGATTGATGAACCACTGGCTGGAACCGGTGTCGGGCCCCGACAGCGCCATGCCGAGCATGGGCCCGTCGTAGCGGTGGCGATTGATCTCGTCGCGGATGGCGCCGCCGGGGCCGCCGAACCCGTCGCCCCGGGGATCTCCGTCCTGCACCACGAAGTCGGGTACCACCCGGTGCCAGCGGTTGCGGTCAAAAAACCGGCGATCCACCAGACGAAGAAAGTTAGCCACCGTGAGCGGCGCGTCGGGGCCGAGCAGCTCGATTTCCACCGGGCCGCGCTGCTCGGTCTCAATGGTAATGCGGGGACGGGCCTGCGAGTCGGGCACCACGAGAAACCGGGCGGCGAGATCGCGGTAGTCCTGGAGCGTCCGGCCGGTTTCCAGCGGGTAGGCCGGGCCCCAGCGCTCGGTCGCCTCGGGCCAGTTATCTTCGGCCCACCGCCGCAGCAGATAATCCGACGGACGCTCGGCCGATTGAAGAAACTCGCGATCCACCCGCGCGGCCGCATCCGGCTTTGCCTTGCGGATAGCGAGGATCCCGTTCAGGGCGGAGAGGGCGGCCTCGGGAAACGAATCGCGGGCGGTGCGGCGGTACATCGCCATCAGCGATGCCAGATCGGAAGGGTCGGCGGCGCGGCCGACGGCGTCGGCGGCCACGCTCCGAACCGCGGCATCGGCATGGCTCAAGAGTCGGCGCGCCGCCGCGACCAGCGCCGCATCCGGCCCCTCGACCGCGCCGGCCCAGGCCTGCAGGCCGGCCGCGACGACCCGGCCGTCGCGGTCGCCAAGAAACCAGGGCTTGGCGCCCGGCCCGGCGAGCGCGGTGCCCTCGGCCGCAGCCGCGCGTTGGCGCCAGTCGGCGCTGGAGCGCCATGCTGCCGCTGAGCGCTCGAAGGCGGCGCCGCCGGCGCGTCCCAGCGCCACGAGCGCTTCCCGGCGAAGCGCGAAGGTGCCCTTCCCCGCCGCGACCCGCGCCAGGTTGCTTACCGCCTCCGACCCACCGATCTCACCCAGAGTAGCGGCCGCCTGCACCTGCACGTTGGGCAGTTGGTCGTCGAGCAGAGGGACCAGCCGGCGGCCCAGGGCCGAGTCCCGATAGGTCCCGAGAGAGCGTAACGCATTGATGCGGACCGGTGGACTCGGATCTCCGGTTGCGCGCACCAGGAGATCGGCCGTGGTGCGCGGCGACAGGCCGCCACCGGCGGCGTATTCGCGAATGAGCGCTCGCGCCGCCAGGGTGCGGAGCGAGGCTTCGGAGTCACGCAGCAGCAGGACCAGACGATCGGCGGTTGCCGGAGCCCGCAGCCGGGCCACCGAATAGACGGCGCGCCAACGGCGGCCGACGGCGGTATCCTCGAAGAACGGAAGCAAAGCGTTGACCGGTGCGCCATCGCCGAGGCGCCACGCCTCGAGCAGCATCTGATCGGTGGCGGGAACGCGGTCCTCCTGGCTCAGGACCACTTGCCCCGAGAGCACGGCCCGATAAAACTCTGCGACCGGCGCGCCGCCGATCTTGCCGAGCGCCGTGACCGCCTCGACCGAGGTCGTGGGGTCGAGCGCCGGAAGGCCGGTAAGCCGTTCAATCAGCGGCCGGACCGCCGCGGTGTCGCGCAGCAGGCCGAGTCCGAACGCGGCGGCCACCCGCACCGTGGAGTCGGGATCGGTGAGCAGGGGGATGAGAAGCGGGGTGACGCGGAGATCGCCGATGCGCCCGGCGCCCACGGCTGCCAGCCGGCGCACCTGTGAATCGGGGGCCACGAGGGCGCGGCGGTACAGCTCGGGCTGAAAGTCGCGGGCATCCTCCGCGGCGAGCAGCGCGGCGAGTTGCTCGACGGCGGTTTGCTCCTGGGCCGCGGTCCGGGTGGGTTGCAGGCAAAGCGCACCACAGAGGCACAGAGAGCACAGAGTAGACAGAGAAAGCTGGTGGGAGATGAAGCTAATCGGCATCTCTGTGTGTTCTCTGTATCTCTGTGGTGAGTTGTCGGATCTCGGGGGTGAACCGGAGCCGAACCGGGTCGGGCACCGCTTCCAGCGCCGCCCGCACCCGCCCAGGCAATCGGGTGAGCCGCATCTCCTGGTCGAGCGGCAGCAGCGAGGTGAATGCGGTGGCGAGGAGCCGCCCTGCGCCGGCGTGCTCCAGCGCGTAGCCGAAATCAACTCTCCGCGACGCCAGTTGGCGAACCCAGCAGCGGATCCGGACCAGATCGTCGTAGCGCGCCGGCTGGCGATAGCGCAACGCCACCTCGCTCACCGCCAGCCGCAGGCCCGAGGCCTCCAGATCGCGATAGCTCATCCCACTTCGGCGGAGGTGTTCGGTTCGGGCTACGTCGAGCCAGACCAGGTAGCGGGCATGATAGACCACGCCCATCTGGTCGGTCTCGGAGTAGTTCACCCGAACCAGCGTCTCGGAGACGGGGGAGAGCGGCATGAACGCCTTTAGGTTAGACGCCCAAGCCGGCGTCGAAGTCACATCCCGGTTGCGATCGGCCGTAGGAGAATCCATCTTTGCCGCCGTGCTTGGCCATCAGCTCGTCGTGGTCTCCGACGCCCACCTCGGCGTTGCGCCGCCGGTGGTCGAGGCGGCGCTCCTGGCATTTCTGGAGGCCGTTCCCACCCTGGGCGATTGCCTGTTGGTCAACGGCGATCTCTTCGACTTCTGGTTCTCCTACTCCCGCGTCATTCCCCGGCGAGGCTTTCATGTGGCGGCGGCGCTCGCCCGGGTACGGCGCCGGATCCCGGTCCTGATGGTGGGCGGCAACCACGACCGCTGGGGCGGGGATTTCTGGGAGCGCGACATCGGGCTGCGGTTTCACCCCTACCGTCTCACCTTCGACATCGGAGACCGGCGGGCCGCGGCGGTCCACGGCGACGGGCTCACCGAGCCGCACCGCCGGGCCAGGCTGCTTCACCGGGTGATCAACCATCCGGCGACGGCAGCGATCTACCGCTGGCTGCACCCGGAGCTCGGTCTCCGGCTGGTGGACCTGCTGAGTCCCCGCTTAGGCGACCACACGGAAGATGACGCGCGGCTGGACACCGCATCCCGGCGGCAGCGATCCTGGGCCGAGCGCCTGCTGCAGACCGAACCCGAGGTCGGGCTGGTCATCATGGGGCATACCCATCGGGCCCAGCTGTCCGGCGTCGGAGCGGGGGGGCAGTACCTCAACCCGGGCGCCTGGTTCGACCGCTATCGCTATGCCGTGGCCACCGAGAGCGGCGCGGAGCTGCGAACGTTCGAAGCGGGCGGCTGAGGTCACTTGATCACCGCCGAGGCCCCGCTGCTTCGCCCGACCGATACCACCTCGGCGCGTCCCAGCCGGTCCCCGATAAAGCGCGAACCGACCAGTCGAAATCTGGCCTCGTCGTCGCTCACGGCGAAGCGATGCCGCGGCGAGGCGCCCGTGGGCGCTTCGAGGCCGGCCGAACGCAGCGCCGCCTCGACCTCCGCCGCCGTCTCCTCGCCGCTGTCAATCAACCGGACGTTGGGACCCATAACGTCCTGAATCAACGGCTTCAACAGCGGGTAGTGGGTACAGCCCAGCACCAGCGTATCCACCCCCGCGTCCCGCAGCGGCTCCAGGTATTCGCGCGCGATCAGGACTGAGGCGGGATGCTCGAACCATCCCTCTTCAACCAGCGGGACCAGCAGGGGGCAGGCACGCTGCTCCACCACCGTGCCCGGTCGCGCCCGTAAAATGGCTCGGGCGTAAGCGTTGCTGGAGATGGTTCCGGCCGTGCCGATGACGCCCACGGGCCCGCCCCGAGTAGCGGCAGCCGCGGCCTGGGCCCCGGGCTCGATCACGCCGATCACGGGCACCGGCGAATGCTCCTGCAGCGCCTGCAGTGCGTGCGCGGTGCTGGTGTTGCAGGCGATGACCACCGCCTTGACCTCCTGCCCCAGCAGCCATTCCAGAATCTCCAGGCTGTAGCGGCGGACCGTCTCGGGAGACTTGGGACCGTAGGGAAGCCGCGCCGTGTCTCCGAAGTAGATGATGGACTCGTCGGGCAGCGACTCGAAGACGGCGCGGGCGACGGTAAGCCCGCCGATGCCAGAGTCGAAGATGCCAATGGGCGAGCGGTTCATCGGAGACGAAAGGGTATGGACACGGTGGCTCCGGCTCCTCCGGGGACCGCCTGAAAGCGCAGGTCGCCCGGGAAATCGGTCAGATGGGCGGAGACGTACGCTTCGAGGCCGGAGAAGAGATGGTTGAATGCCAGCAGCACGATCCAGTCTTCGTGCTCCTGTCGTTTCCGGTCGGCGGTGCCGGACCCGGTTTGCCGCAGATGGGCCAGCTCGCTCCGGGTCCTGAGGCTCATCCCCAGCGTCACTCCTTCCCAAGCGATGAAGAGTCCGCCGGTGAGTTTGCGGTTGAGCCGCGCCTGCCCCCAACCGGGCACCAGGAAGGAGCGCCAGAAGGCTCCCATCGGGCTGACCGGGCTGGGCAGTGAATCGCCGACCGCGGCCGCCGAATCCACCGCGACGGAATCCTGCGCCGCCGCGGCCCTTGGCGCGAGCCAGAACGCGAGCAGAACCGGCAGGGCGGTGAGAAAAGCGCGGCGCAGGGTCATCCGAGCATGAGAGAAGGTGGCGGCGGAGTGGCGGGAGCGTGTGGGAATCGAACCCACCGGAGCCGCCGAAGGCGCCTCCATCGCGGTTTTGAAGACCGGCCAGACCACCAGGCCCGATCCGCTCCCGTCAGGAAGGT
>JACCQZ010000199.1 GCA_013813875.1 Gemmatimonadales bacterium
GAAGACGATGTAGCCACCGATAGCGACGAGGACGATGCCGACGAGTACCAGGGGGCGCATGGCCGGGCTCCTTGCCGGGCTGGGATGGGCGATGGGGCGGGAACGCCGGCTGCAATTTAACTCGGCACCGATCGTTTCCGGCTATGGCTCATCTCATTCCGATCACCCGAAGGCGTCGAGATACGGGATCAACGCTCGCTGTCACGCTCCTCTCTCAACAGGGCCGAAGCGCTCGCACTGCCTGAGGACCCCCGCCCTTAACGCGAGATCCGCCGACTAACAGATGAGGAACTACTTCCATGAATGCTCTGAATCCTCGGGCGAATGTAGGGGGGCACCGGCGCCCCTCGCACTTTCCGTGCTCGCCCGAGCAGCTTCAGCGCTCGTGCCGTTTCTCCCGCACCGCCCGCACTGCCCCCTCCTCGGGCTTGACCCCACTGCCCCGCTCGTCGGCCCACGTCTGGGTGAACTCCGCGCCCAGAAGCAGGATCATGGATGAGTAGTAGATCCACACCAGCATGACCGCGAGCGACCCCGCTGCGCCGAACGCCTCGCCCGGATTGCTCCGGCCCAGATAGAGGCCAAGGAGAAATTTTCCCAGCACGAAGAGAAAGGCGGTGGCGATGGCGCCGACCCAGACGTCGCGCCAGGCGAGCGTCGCATCGGGCAGCACCTTGAACATCGCGGCGAAGAGCAGCGAGATGACGCCGAAGGAGACCAGGAAGTTGAAGACGTGCAGCACCGGCTCCGACAGCCCTTCCGGCAGAAACCGGCCCAGGCCGTCGCCAAAGGCGGAGAGCATGGCGGTGAGGGCGAGCGATACCAGGAGCAGGAACGCCAGCGCCAGCACCATGCCGAAAGAGAAGACGCGCTTGAAGATGAAGTTCTTGATGCCGCCCTGCTGGGGATCGGGCTCCACTTCCCAGGCCTTGTTGAGCGCGGCCTGAAGCTGGCCGAAGACGCCGGTGGCGCCCAGGACGAGGCCGGCGATACCGAGGATGGTGGGGAGCAGTCCGCCGGCGCCCGGCTGGTTGGCGCTCTCGACGATGGTCTTGACCTGCTCCCGGCCGGACGGCCCGAGGAAGCTGCCGGCCTGACCTTCCAGCGCGACCTCGACCTCCCGAGGGTCGAGGACGGTGCCCACCAGCAGGAGAATGAGGAGCAGCAGTGGAGGAAGAGCGAAGACGGTATAGTAGGAGAGGGCCGCGGCCATGGTGGGGCAGTCGTCCTCGATGAAATCTTTTCCGCTCTGCTTGACGAGGCCGAACAGGGCCGATGCGTCGAATGCCATGTAGTTCTCCCTGCGTCCGGCTTATCGTCGCTCGATATCGGCCCGCAGCCGGAGAAGCGCGTCTTCGGTGGCGACCAGCTCGCCTCGCGCCTCGTTGATGCGTTGTTGCTGGCTCTGCACGAACCGCCGGTAGGGAGCGATGGCTTCGTTGACCCGCTCGCTCGACTGGCCGATTTCCTGGTGAACCTGGCGGGTGAGACCCTCCCGCAGCCGGGACCGCAGCTCGGCCACCCGCTTCCTGAAATCCTGCTGGGCCTGGCGGCGCTTTCGGGGCAGCACGTAAAACCCGCCCACCGCCAGCGCCGTGGCCAGGAGAATTCCGGTGACGTCGGCCGCGGCGCCGGTGAGCACCGTGGCCACGAGAGTGCCGAGCCCGAGCGCGCCCGCGCCCGCCAGGGCGGTGGTGGCAAAGGCACCCTGCACCTCGTTGGCGATGATCCGCGCTTCCCGCTCCCGGTCGTAGCTTCCCACCACCTCGCGGGAGACGTGGCCGATGGAGTCGAGCAGCGCCTGGCGGTTGTAGGTGAAGGTGGAGGGCACTTCGCCTACCATGGCCTCCTGGTGCTGCGCCAGCCGGCGGCGGTCCACGAACTGGCTCACGTCCTGCCAGACCTTGAGGTTGCGCTCCACGATCCAATCAATGATCCGCCCGATCTCGGCGTCTATGTGCTGGGGCGTGTCGGCCACCACTTCCCGCTCGAAGGACCGCCGCACCGCCTCGCTGTCGAGCAGAGAACGGATGCGGCCGATGCGGATGGTCTCCTCGAAAAACCGGGTGCCCCGCTGCTCCATTTCCGCCAGCAGCAGCTCCAGCCGGGTGAGCCGGGGCTCGAAGTCGCGCAGCATCTCCTGATGGAACAGGGCGAGCTGCTGGTCTATGCTCTGAATGGCCTCGACGTCCTGGGACAGGAGCTTGAGCCGCTCGAAGGCGGTGTTCTTGTAGCGCTCCGCCAGCCGCAGCCCGACGTTGAGCGGATTGAGCAGCTTGAGCCTGATCCGTTCCTCCTGATCGAGCGTCTTGAGGAGATACTCCTCCATGGCGTCGAACCCGCTTCGCTCCCACAGCTGGTCCGCGCCTTGGGCCCGGCCCTCCATGGCCAGGCGGGCCGAGACCGGAAAAAGCTGGGGCTCCTCGCCCAGCAGCTCGGTGCCGTGCTCCCGCACGAAGCGGATCACCTGCTCCCGTTCGGCCGGGTCGGGGAGGATGTCAATCTTGTTGATCACCAGCACGATCTTCTTGCCCCACTCCCGAATCTGCTCCAGGAACGCGCGCTCGCTCTCGGTGAAGGGGCGATCGGCCGAGGTGACGAACAGCACCAGGTCGGAGCGGGGGACGTAGTCCCGGGTGAGCTCCTCATGGCGCCGGATGATGGCGTTGGTGCCTGGCGTGTCAACTACGTTCAGGTCCCGCAGCAGCTCGGCGGGGTGGGTTCGTTCCAGCAGATAGGCTTCGATCTGCCGCTCGGAAACCGCGGGGCCGTGGCGCAACAGATTGATTCGGTCGGTGGTGGGCGTGACCCCTTCGGGCAGCACCCGCTCGCCCAGCAGCGCGTTGATGAAACTGGATTTGCCGGAGTTGAACTCTCCGGCGATGACCAGCAGGAAAAGGCCCGCGAGTTGTTCGCGGGCCTCCCGAAATCGCTGCATGTCCTCGGGCGCTACGTCACTGCCGAAGCGCTCGAGCGCACCCGCGAGCCGGTCCAACAGCTCCTGCTCGCGGGCGCGGAG
>JACCQZ010000226.1 GCA_013813875.1 Gemmatimonadales bacterium
CTTCCAGGCGTGCACCGTGCGTGGCGCGCGGCGAGGTGACATCTTGGATTATCACCTGCTCTGGAGACCACTATGCGATACCTGCTTTGCACTACGCTCGCGCTGGTGGCTTGCGACCGGCCCGAGACCGCGCGGGACACCCGGACCAGCACCGATACCATTGCCCCTGCGGCTCCGGCGCCAGAGCGAGCGATGTCGGCAGTCCCTGACCGGCTCCTGGGTACCTGGACGGCCCAGGGCTACGACGCCGGCTCAAAGCGCCCCCAACCCTTCACCATCACCTGGACCCGGGCGCCGGACGGCAGCCTCGGCGGCACCATCATGTTCCGCGGAGGCGAGACGTACAGCGTCAAGGTCGTCTCCACCAGCGACAGCACGATTGTGTATGAGTCCGAACCCCACCGGAGCCCGACCCTCAAGGCCCAAGTGGTGACCCGCACCGAGGCACGGATATTCGGCGATTCACTCACCGGGACCTACGAGGCCCGTGCCCCCGAAAGTGAGGAGGTGCTGCGGGGCCGCTTCACTGCCAAACGGGGGGCGGCAGCTCCGCGGTAAAGCAGTCAGCGGCTTTACACGGTGACTGGCTATTGAAGCCGGAGTCATTGCGAGGGCCCCGCCCGAAGCAATCGCGCCGCCGAGAGATCGGCGGTCTAGGGTTCGGATCGCTTGCGGGGCCGTCCTCCTTTCGCGCCGTTCAGGCGCGCTGCCTGCGTTTTTGCGGCGCTTCGCGCTCGCCCCCCGGCTCGGCCGAGCTCCCGCATCCATGCCCTGGTACCGAACACACCCTGCAGCAGCGCCCCCACCCGCAGATCCGCGTCGAGGCGCTCCCAGTGCAGGGCCTCCCCCGAAGGGCTAATCTCGATCTCGGCGAGCCGACCGGGTGCAGCACCACGCAGCCCCTGAGCGAGTCGCGCCGGGAAGCCGAAAAAGGCGCCGTTGGTCAGCTCGACCACTATCAGGCCGCGGACGGGGTCGTAGCGCGCGCTCTTTGCTCGCGGCTCGCTCACTCTGGCCCTCTGTGCACGCCGACGTGCAGCCGGGATCTGGGCCTGGACCTCTGGGTCACTCAGGTAACGCTTACCCATGGTAATGCCTCCAAGCTTTCAAGAGCGCCGCCTGATTCGCCTCCACGATCCGATAGGCGCGCACGGCGTCCCTTGACCGCATGGCGTAGATCTCCAAGATCTCCGGCGAGGAGTCCTATCGCCCAGTGCCATCACGATCTCAGCGCCAGACCGTACAACATGGACGTGCGGTGGCGCGTGCTCCCGCGGCGGCAGGTAGATCCGGACCCGGAAGCCCTCCTGCACGAGCACAGTGGGCATCGTCGATTATAACCTAAGCGCTTAGGTTATTGCAAGGAGCGATTGCCTGCACGGAGCTTGCGGCCGCGTACTGCGCTGAACGGATCCGCCTAGCCCAAACGGCGTTCTTGACCCTCCCACTCCTCAGGGTATATTCGACTTCAGGTACCGAAGATAACCCGAAAATGGGCGCCCAGTGTTCCCACTCCCATCCCACCCTGCTTCACCTCCCGATCACCGCACCACCCCCCGCTACGGCCCGGCCGCCGCCCCATCACTCCGACTCTGCCCCGAATGCGCCGGCCCCCTGGTTCGCTCCTCGGGCTGCGTCAGCTGCGCCCACTGCGGCTGGGGGCATTGCGACTGATGACAACCGAGACCCCACCGCCCGAGCTCGGCCAGTTCGACCTCCTCCCCTCCAGTCCGATCGCTCCCCCGGTCTGGTCCCTGCTGGACGAGCGCCACCGCGGCACCCGCTTCCTCGCTCTCCCGGTGCGCTCGGTGCTCAACACCCCGGCCAGCACCGGCATGGAGTTCTGGTCCATCAACCCCTATGTGGGCTGCGAGTTCGGCTGCACCTACTGCTATGCGCGGGATACCCATCGGTACGCCATGGAGCGCGCGGGTAAGCAGGAAGGGATGCCCGCCTGGGAGGCGTTCGAGCGCCGGATTCTGGTCAAGACCGAGGTGGCCGACCTGCTCGCGCGTACGCTCGATCCCGCCCGCCTGGCCGGGCACTCGCTGGTCATCGGCACCGCCACCGATCCCTACCAGCCGGCCGAGCGGCGGTTCCGGCTTACCCGGCGCATTCTGGAAGTGCTGCTCGGCTTTCGGGGGCTCTCGATCGGCGTCATCACCAAATCGCCGCTGGTCACCCGGGATCTCGACCTGCTGCAGGCGCTCTCCCAGCGGCACGAGGTCACCGTCAACATCTCGCTCGCCACCCTGAGTGCCCGGCTGGCCCGGCGGCTGGAGCTCCGCTCGCCGGTTCCCTCGGCGCGCATCCGGGCGCTCCGCCGGCTCAGCGAAGGCGGGGTGTACGCCGGGCTCCTCGTCGCCCCCATCGTGCCCGGGCTCACCGATGACCGCGCCGGATTGGGGCGGCTCATGGGGGCGGCCAAGGAGGCGGGTGCCCGCTACGTGGTCGGGTCGGCGCTCCGGCTCGGTCCCGCAGCGCGGCACCGCTTCCTGCCTTTTCTGGCCCAGGAGTTCCCCGAGCTCGCCGAGCGCTACCGGCGGCACTACGCTCACAGCCAGGGAGTCAGCCCCGCCTACCAGAGCGCACTCGGCCGCCGGCTGCGGGAGCTGCAGCAGGTGCACGGGTTCCCGGTGGACGAAGGAATGCGGCGCCGGCAGCAGCTCGAGGGGCGGAACC
>JACCQZ010000167.1 GCA_013813875.1 Gemmatimonadales bacterium
CGAGGTGCCCCGAGCCTATGGCCCGCCGGGCAGCTTGCGGAAGTCCGGCGCGGCGGATTAGATATCACTCAGAAATGACTATGGTCACTTTCAGATGACCACAATGGAGGCCCCGATGCCGAAAGCGACCGACGAGGTGGGCGTCGCCGAGTTCAAGGCCAAGGCGACCAAGCTGTTGCCCCGCGTGGCCCGGACCGGCCGAGTGCTCCGCGTCCTCAAGCGGGGCAAGGTGCTCGTCGAGGTCCACCCGCCGCGGCAGCTCAGGCCGGATCCCTTCGTCGGCCGGGCGCGGGGCGCCGCCTCGGAAATGGGCGACCTGATCACTCCCGTGGACGAGTCCTGGGAGGCCGATGCCGAATAGGCCGCCGGCCCGGAGCCGACTACGCAAGCGGAGGCCGAGCAGGTCTTCTTCAACCGGCCGGTCGTGGTCGCCACCGATCTGCAACATTCAACAGAAGAACCTCGGTACGCTGCCCTGGGTGAGGCCGACGCCGGCCGTCGGCTGTCAATCGTCTTCACCCTGCGCGGCACGCTGGTGCGGGTCATCTCAGCTCGGGACATGAGTCGGCCTGAACGGAGGATCTATGAGCAAGCCCAAGCGGAATAGGCCGCCAGTCCCGGCGTTCCGGGACGAAGACGAGGAGCGACGCTTCTGGGCGAAGCACGACGTGACAGACTATTTCGATTGGGGGCGCGCCGTTCAGCCCGGCTTCCCCAACCTCAAGCCCTCCACCGCCAGTATATCGATTCGGCTCCCGATCGGGATGTTGGACGAGCTCAAGGCGCTGGCCAACGCGCGCGACGTACCGTACCAGTCGCTCATGAAGGTGTTCCTGGCCGAGCGCATCGCTCGAGAGCGTCGGCAGCGTCGTTCCTCAGCTTAACCTCACGCCGCCCGAAATCGCTCGAACCGCTCCGCCAAGTACCCCCGATTTGGCAGATGCTCGGCCCTCCTCGGCGTCTGAATCCACCCTCCGTGCAGCTCCTGCAGCCCGTGCCGCAGCATCGGTCCGTCGTGCTCCTCCAGCACATCCGCGCGCAGGTGAACCCTGTAGTCAGGATCCACGCCCAGAATTCCCACGTCGTACGCTCCGTGGTGGATCCGGCAGATACCTCGTCTGCCTCCGGCCGCGACACAAGCGGCACGGAGGGCTTTGGGAGTTTCTGGGCGGGAAGGTCGAGCCGGGCGAGGCGCTTCACGCCGCGGCCGCTCGGGAGCTGCCTGAGCTTGAAGCGGAACGGCTGCTGGACCAACTGGCGAACCGCCTTGCCACCCCTGGTCGCTGCTCGCCATGTTCCTCACCGTCACGGTGGTCCCGGCGTTCGACGCCCTGCGCCCCTTCGCTTCGCTCAGGGTGACAATTCTCTTGGTCTGCCGCTCCTTCCTCACTGGCGGGTTCCCGAGCACATCGCGGAGCCGAACGGATGACCGCGCGACCGGATAAAGGATCTGTTCATGACAACGACTACCGAAATTGCGCCGGACGTATATCGGATCTCGACCTACGTCCCCGAGGCCGATCTCCAGTTCAATCAATTCCTCGTCAAGGACGATGAGCCGTTTCTCTATCACACGGGCATGCGAGGGATATTTCCCGTAGTCCGTGAAGCTGTAAGCCGTATCCTGAACCCGAGAGACATCCGTTGGATCGGATTCAGCCATTTCGAGGTTGACGAGTGCGGTGCGCTCAATGAGTGGCTGGAGCTGGCTCCCGCCGCACAGACAGTGTGCAGTCAGGTGGGGGCAGCGGTCAATCTGACTGACTTCGCGAAGCGACCCCCGCGGGGCCTGGCGGCTGACGAGGTCTTCGGCACGGGCAAGTACCGGTTCCGTTTTCGCCCGACCCCTCATCTGCCCCACGGCTGGGATGCCGGCGTCATCTTCGAGGAGACCCAAGGCACGCTATTCTGCTCAGATCTCTTCCACCAGAACGGCATGGTCGAGGCGCTCACCGAGTCCGACATCGTGGAGCGCTGCCGCCAGGCGCTGATCGCATATCAAGGGATGTTCCTGATGGATTACCTGCCATTTACGCCGAAGACGGAGCACCTGCTGAAGGGCCTGGCGACCCTGCAGCCCCGCACCCTTGCCGCGATGCACGGTTCGACGTTCATCGGCGACGGCGCGCGAGCGCTGCATGACTTGGGCGGTGTGATGCGCGAGGTGTATGGTGCAGGATCGGTCTGACCGACACTACCGCCTCCTGATCGG
>JACCQZ010000250.1 GCA_013813875.1 Gemmatimonadales bacterium
GATTTCCTGCTGGTTACCCAGATCTCCCAGGGCATCGGCGAGTTGGGCCTCGACGGCGGCGCGTCGGTGCGCTCCGACCTCATCCGCTTCCACCGGCAAAATGACCGGGTCGAGCTCTGGGTCGTCAACCCGCACTTCGCGGCCTCGCCCCGCTCCCCCCTGGCGCGGACGGTCGCCTATTCGTTCGGCCACTCGGTGGCGCATTCCTTTCCCATTGCGACGCTGCGGGACACCAGCGAAATCCTCATAGACATCCAGCCCTTTCTGCTCTCCGATTGGGCGGATGTAGGCTCGGTGCTGCAGACGGCGGCCGCCCAGAAAAAGCTCAGCACCGCCATCGCCGTAGACGACAAGCGCTCCAGCCTGCAGGAGCTGCATCTTTTCCCCGGCAACTTCGAGGCGGAGGTTCGTCTCACCTTCAACGCACCGCGCAACCTCGGCCTCGAGACCGTGTCGGACTACCGCTGGATTCCCCTGGGAATCCACTATTCGCTGATCGAGCTGCCGGCCACACCGATGCGGTCCCGCTTTGCCGATGAGCGGGTGGGATACTTCATCTCGGCGATCAAGGATTTCTCCCGCGACACCGCCGAGAGCTTCTTCGTGCGCTTCGTGAACCGCTGGCGGCTGGAGAAGAGAGATTCCACCGCGCAGCTGAGTGAGCCGGTGCGGCCCATCACCTTCTACATTGACCGTACCGTTCCACTCGAGTGGCGGCCATACGTGCGGGCGGGGATTCTGGAGTGGAACCGGGCCTTCGAGAGCGCCGGCTACCGCAACGCGGTACAGGCGCTCGATGCCCCGGACGACAGCAGCTGGACCGCCGCCGACGCCCGCTACTCCACGGTGCGCTGGACCGCGACCAATCGCTCGGTCTATGCCGTCGGCCCCTCGAACGTGGACCCGCGGACGGGCGAGATCCTCAACGCCGACATTCTGATCTCCGCCTCCTGGATTCAGACCTGGCGAGGCGAGTCGGGAGAGTACATCACGCCGATCGCCGCGGTGCAGTCGGTGCTCATGGAGGACTCACTCAGCGCCACGCCAGGCGCGGCCGCGCGGCGCTGCAGCTTCGGACACGGCATGAGCCGCCAGGGCACCCTGGCCCGCGCGATGCTCGCCGCGCGAGGCAGCATCGCCGGCGGCGGCGGCATACCCCAGGAGTACATCGGCCAGGCGCTCAAAGCGCTGGTCATGCACGAGATCGGACACACCCTCGGCTTGCGGCACAACTTCCGTGGCTCCGCCGGGGTGAGCGCCGACCAGTTGGAGGACCGGAAGTACACGGCGGAGCATGGCGTCGGGGTATCGGTGATGGATTACAGCCCGCCGGTGCTCGCGGCCGACTCACGCCGGCAGGGGCACTACTATGCCCCGACGATCGGAAGCTACGACCGCTGGGCTATCACCTATGGGTATGTGGACGTTCCCGATGCCGTGCCGGCGGCGGGCAAAGGAGCCACGCCGGCCCAATCGGCCTGGCGGCCGGAAGTGGAGCTGAACGGTCTCCGCGCAATCGCCTCGGAGGCGGCCGATCCGGCACACATCTATGGCAGCGACGAAGACGCCGGCTTCGGCGCCTGGGGGCTCGATCCCACCGTCACCCGCTACGACCAGACCGACGACCCATTGAGATGGGCCCGCGACCGGGTGGCGATGATTGACGGGCTGTTCGACTCGCTGGAGACGCGTGTGGTGGCGCCGGGGCAAGGATACGGGCGGCTCCGCACCGCGTTTACCGATCTCTTGACCGATCGCTGGTACGCGCTGCTGGTAACCACCAAGTTCCTGGGTGGCGCCGCCACCGCCCGCGACCACCGGGGCGACCCCTTCGGCCGGCCGGCGTTCGTGACGGTGAGCGCGGAGCGTCAGCGTGAGGCGCTGGCTCTGCTCGCCGAAGCGGGATTCGGCGAGCAGGCGTACCGCTTCCGGCCCGAGCTGCTGAGCCTGCTGGCGCCCGACCGGTGGATGCACTGGGGCGCGTCGCCCAGCGCGGGCGGACGGATTGACTTCCCGCTGCACGATTGGGCCCTCGCCCAGCAGGGATCGCTCCTGGGCCAGCTGCTCGATCCCGCCGTCCTCGCCCGGGTGCGCGATGCCGAAGCCCGCGCCGCTCCGGGCGAGCCGACCGTCGGCATTCCCGAGCTGTTCGAGACGCTGACGGCGGCCATCTGGATGGAGACCGGCATCGCCAGGCAAGCGGAGGGATCGGCCGGCAAGACGAAAGCCGAACCGCCCAGGAACATCGGCTCGGTCCGTCGGGACCTCCAGCGGCTCCACCTGAACGCGCTGATCCGGATGGTGGTTGCGCCGGCGCCCGGCACGCCGGAGGACGCGCGAACCCTGGCGCGCGCCGCGTTGAGCGAGCTGCAGACGCAGCTCGATCGCGCCCTTTCCACCTCCCGGCCGGGATTCGACGCCTACACCACGGCTCACCTGACCGACTCGCGCGAGCGGATCGTTCAGGCGCTCAACGCACAACTCATTCAGAACGCCAGCCTGGTGAGATAGTTCCGACCGAGGATAAAGCGCCGACAAATGTCTCGGGCAAAGTCGGTGTAGCTGGTTAAGATTCCCCGATGACGGGGACATCCACCCACCCACCGCTTCGAGTTCGCGGTCTCCGCAAGGCATACGGCGACGTCGTCGCGGTTGACGGCCTCGACCTCGAGATACGCGCCGGCGAGTGCTTTGGCCTGCTCGGACCCAACGGCGCGGGCAAGACCACTACCATCGAAATCTGCGAAGGGCTCAACACACCCGACGGAGGCGAGGTCCTGGTGTTGGGCCGGCAGTGGGGGCGGGACGACCGCGAGCTGCGCGAGCGGCTGGGCATCTCGCTGCAGGAGACGCTGTTCTCGGACAAGCTGACCGTCGCCGAGACGGTCCGTCTCTTTCGCAGCTTTTACCGCGACGGGCCCACGCCAGACGCCGTCATCGGCATGGTTCAATTGCAGGAGAAGACCGGCAGCCGGGTGGGACAGTTGTCGGGCGGCCAGCGCCAGCGACTCGCGCTCGCCTGCGCCCTGGTCGGGAACCCCGAGCTGCTCTTTCTCGACGAGCCAACCACCGGCCTCGATCCGCAGTCGCGCCGCCAGCTCTGGGAGCTGATCGAAGGATACAAGGCGAGCGGCCGCGCCATTCTCCTCACCACCCACTACATGGAAGAAGCCGAGCGGCTCTGCGATCGAGTCGCGATCGTGGACCACGGTCGGGTGATCGCGCTCGGCACGCCCCGCGAGCTCATCGCGTCGCTGCGCGCGGAGCACGTGCTGGAGTTCGCCGCCGGAGACACCTCCCCGATAGACGAGCGGGCGCTGGCTTCGCTCGAGGGGGTGTGTTCCGCCGGGCAGCGCGACGGGACCTACCGCCTGCAGGTGTCGGAGCTGCACCGCGCCGTCCCCGCCCTGCTCGGCGAGCTGCGCCGGCGGGAGATTCAGCTCACCGAGCTGCGCACCCATTCGGCTACGCTGGAGGATGTGTTCGTCACCCTCACCGGGAGACATCTGCGTGAGGACTGAGCGGAGACGGTGGCGCAGCCATTCGCTGGTGCAACTGACGCTGGTGCGCTACCGGGAGTTCATCCGCGAGCCCGAGGCAGTCTTCTGGGTGTTCGTCTTCCCCATCCTCCTGACCGCTGGGCTCGGCATCGCCTTCCGGAACCAGGCCCCCGAGCGCACCGCGGTGGCGGTCGTCGAGTCCGGCGAAGGCGGCGTCCGGCTGGCCGAAGCGCTGCGGGCCAACCCTGACCTGTCGGTCCAGTCCCTCGGCGACTCGGCCGCCAGGGAGGCGCTGCGCACCGGGCGGGTGGCCCTCATCGCCGTGGCCGCGGGACGGGGCGCCGTCGAGTACCGCTTCGATTCTGAGCGGCCCGAGAGCAGAGCGGCCCGGCTCTTGGTGGACGATGCGGTGCAGCGCGGTGCCGGCCGGCGCGATCCGGTCGGCGTGCGCGAGCGGCAGGTGAGCGAGCCCGGGTCGCGCTACGTGGATTTCGTGGTGCCCGGGCTGCTGGGGATGAACATCATGGGAAGCGGCATCTGGGGACTGGGCTTTGCCATCGTGGATGCCCGGCGCAAGAAGCTGCTGAAGCGACTCATTGCTACCCCGATGTCACGCACCCAATATCTCGCGTCCTTCCTGCTTTCACGCATCACCATGCTGGTGGTGGAAGTCGCGCTGCTGCTGGGATTCGCCGTCCTCGTGTTCGGGGTGCCACTGCGCGGATCGTGGGGAATGCTTGCCCTGATCTGCCTCCTGTCGGCCCTGGCTTTCAGCGCGCTGGGACTGCTCCTCGCGTCCCGAGCCCAGACGGTGGAAGGCGTCTCGGGTCTGATGAACCTGATCATGCTCCCGATGTGGATCTTCTCCGGCGTCTTCTTCTCCGCCTCACGCTTCCCCGATTCGCTTCAGCCCTTCATCCAGGCCCTCCCGCTCACAGCCGTGATTGACGCCCTTCGCGCCAGCATGCTGGAGGGAGCGAGCGCGGCGCGGCTGTTACCGGAGCTGGGCGTGATCGCGCTCTGGCTGGTGGGGAGCTTTGTGCTGGCGGTGAGGATGTTTCGGTGGAGATAGGAGGAGTGCTGAGTGACAAGTAAGAGTGACAAGTAAAAAGTAAAAAGTAAAAAGTGACAAGTGACCAGTGACGAATGCGCAACTTGTCACTTGCCACTTTTTACTTGTCACTTTCTACTTGCCACCCACACTCACACCCGCAAGAGACCCATCAAATACCCCGGCGCCCGCCGTGCGTGATGCGCATGCCGGAGGGCCCGGCCGAGGAGAGCGCCCAGCCGGCTGCCTTTGGGTGGGGCTATCCGGAACTGTCGCCGGGTGCCGGCCCAGGGTACCGCCCGCCCATGCCCGCTCCGCCCCGGCTCGATGCCGAGCCGCCACATGAGGTTTCGCAGGCGGACCGAAGGGCAGGCGGCGGAGCTCGGCAGCAGGCTGCGAATGAAGTGACGTTCGAGCGCCCGCATTCGGGTGCCGGACATCTCCGGACGAAGGGCCTGCATGACGGGCTCCGGCACTTCCACCGCCGCCACCGCGCGGGCCAGCTGGAAAGTCCAGAAGCAGCACGACCCCGCCAGACTATGCCGGGCGCGCGCGATGAATTCCTCCCAATCCACCTGGCCGCTTCCCGCGATAGCACCGACGTCGCGAAAAGTCCGCCACGATCCGCTGCCGAGGAGGTGGCCCCACGCGAAGTGGATGCAGGCGTGCAGGAGCTGATCGTGGACCTCGGGTACCACGATGGTGCGCCCTTCCACCGTGAGCCGCCTCGCGCGTGCCAGCACTGCCTCCGGCGCGAGCCTGAAGGGGTGGCCCTCGGAGCAGAAGTCGGTGTGCAGCTCGACCCAGACCGGGGTGCCGTTGGCGTCGTAGAACGGCGGAAGGTGCTGATGGCCGCGATAGACCTCATCGGAATGCCGTTTGCTGCCGCCGGCCCAGCCGGAGGCGAGCAGCACCTCGCGCGCCGCGGGAACGCAACCCCGCGACACCAGAAGATCAATGTCCCCCATGGGCCGCTCGCTGAATGCGGAATACGCCGAGTGCGCGAGACCGGCGCCTTTGAGCAGGACGGGTTCGATCCCGGCTGCGTTCAGCGCGGCGAGGGTCTCGTACAGTCTCCGTTGCAGCAGGCGCAGGTGAAAGGCCGACACCATGGCCAAGCGCCGCAGCGCCGGGCCGATGTCGAGGTCAGGCCTCAGCTCGGTGAGACGTGCCAACAGCACCGGTGCCGCCTGCTCCCGGTCGGCCAGCCGAGCGAGCTTGTCCCAGTTGATCGTCTGGTCGAGCAGGCTGGTCAACGCCGGGTCCATCTCCCGTCCGCCGGCGGTCATCAGCAGGAGTCGGGCTTCGACGGGGAGCGAGGAGAGGCTCACGGCACCCGGTCTCAGTAGTGGGCGAGGGTGCCGGAGCGCTTGGCGTAGCGCAGCGACCACTCGAGCAGAAAGAAGCTGAGCGCCAGAAGCAGCGCCGCGAAGATGCAGAGCGCGGCCA
The DNA here is from genome assembly GCA_013813875.1 of Gemmatimonadales bacterium. Taxonomy (GTDB): domain Bacteria; phylum Gemmatimonadota; class Gemmatimonadetes; order Gemmatimonadales; family GWC2-71-9; genus CAVVWJ01. The sequence continues at coordinate 6,001 of JACCQZ010000250.1, forward strand.
CATCCGGAAGCACCGCACCCAGCGGCTCCCCTTCGAGCATGGTG
>JACCQZ010000255.1 GCA_013813875.1 Gemmatimonadales bacterium
GCGCTGGCGTGGAGGCGAGGCGCATGGGGAGGAGCGCTGGTCGAGCCGGAGGTGCTGCTGCGGCTGGCTCGGCGCCCGCCGGCGGATGCCGGTGCGCTCGCTGACGTACCTGGCGTCGGCGCCGCGCTGGCGGAACGGGTGGGCGGGACCATCATGGAGGCACTCGGAGTATCCAGCAACGGCTGCGTCGCGGAGCCGTCGAGCCCGGCGCTGGCGGCTCTCGAAGCGTGGCGGCGGCAGGTGGCGTACGGCATGGGAGTGCCGCCCTACGCGGTGTTGCGAGACAGCGTCCTTCGGGCCATCGCGGTGACCGACCTCCCCACCCGTGAGTCGCTCGCCCGGATACCGGGCCTGGGTCCCCGCGCCTACGCTAAGTTCGCCGACGACATCCTGCGCATCATCGCGCTTCCACGGCTCGGGGGCGACCCTCGCGGCCCTTCCTCGGTTCCGGACGCCTGGCCGCGCTGCAGCGGCTCGCCAGGCCCGATGCCCTGTGGAACCAGAGGATTGCCATCCTCTCCACCTTCACTATATCAAGGAGGGTGAGTCCGGTCCTACGACGCCGTACCCGCGAGAGCCACCGGAGGCGGCACTGAACGACTTCCATCCGCCCTAGGGCCCCACACGATGATCGGAGGCATCCTCTGGCGCCGGCTCGACGTGCCCGGCCACGACGCCTGCCGCCTGCTGCGGAGCGACGCCGGCTGGCAACTCGAGGGCGCTGCGGCCTTCCGACACGAAAGGAACCCCCGCGCTCCTGGTTATCGCGTCGCCTGCGACGAGGCGTGGCGTACGTCGGAGGGCAGGGTCTCCGGCTGGATCGGATCGCAAGCGGTAGAGCTCATCGCGCGCCGGACCGCTGACCGAGGGTGGACGCTCAACGGGGTCGTGGTACCCCAGCTCGAGGCGTGCTTCGACCTCGACCTCGGCTTCACCCCGGCCACCAACCTCTGCCAGTTGCGGCGCCTCGCGTTAGGAGAGGGGGAGGGCGCGGACTCGCCAGTCGCGTGGCTGGACGCGGCAGCCGGAACGCTGGACCTGCTGCACCAACGCTACGAGCGGCGGAGGCTTGAGACGTACTGGTGCGAGGCGCCGAGCTTCTGGCCGCCTGCTCTGGCCCGCCAAGCGCTAAGGCTGCCCATTGTGTAGGCGACTAGAGCTCGCGCCTTCACCTCTCGCGAAGACCGCACGCCACGGGGACTGCCGACTGCGTCACCCACAGAATGAAATGCACATGCCGCGAACCCTTCCGATCCGCTGTTGGGCCGCTCTCCTCGTCTCCGGCTGCGCTGCCTCCGGAGCGTCGAGCGATGTCGCACGTCCCGCGACATCCGTCCCACCTCCACCGGCTGGCGAGTCCGCCGAGGTCGCCCGCCGGGTCGAGGCGGTGGCGGATGAGTATTTCCAGGGGTGGCTGCAGAACTACCCACTCTGGGCAACCTTCTCCGGAGTGCCAGAGGCTCCCAACGATCGTTTGGGCGACAATTCTCTCCAGGCCACCCGGGCGTGGGAACGGCGCGAAGACCGGTGGTTGGCGCAGCTGGGGTATATAGGTGCCGGCGCGCTGCGGGGCAGCCCCGACGAGGCCACCTTAGGCATTCTCCGGGAAACCCTCGAGGCGGCTCGCCAAGGGCGTGTCTGTCACCGGGAGTTGTGGCCCCTGGACCAGCAGGGAGGTTGGCAGATCTACCTGCCGGTCCTCTCACAGCTGCAGCCCCTGGGCACCGCGTCGCTACGGTCCCAAGCCCTGGCCCGCTGGCGGGACATCCCCCGTTACATCGACAACGAGATCGCGGCCCTGCGCGAGGGCGTGCGCCAGGGCTACACCCAGCCTCGGGGCAACGCCGAGGCGGTGCGGAAACAGTTGGACGACCTGCTCGCGACTCCGCCTGCAAAGTCTCCGTTCGCCGGCATAGCCGACCGCGACTCGGCGCCGGGATTCCGTCATTCGGTGGTCGCGGTGGTCGCCGGAGAGATTCTTCCCGCGGTACGCCGCTACCGTGATCATCTCGTCTCCGAGTACATCCCGCACGCGCGCACGTCTGCCTCGGTTTCCACTCTGCCGAAGGGCGCGGATTGCTACCAAGCTTTGGTGCGCACCTTCACAACGGTGGATCGCGGTGCTCGGGCGGTGCACCAGCTCGGGTTGGAGCAGATGGCCGCCATCCAAACCGAGAGGCGTCCGATCGTCGCCCGGAGCTTTGGGGGCGTTCAATTGGCCGATCTCTGGGAGCGATTTCGGAACGATCCGAAGTACACCTTCCAGAGCAGGGAAGAGATCATTCGAACGGCAGAGCAGGCGGTCGCACGGGCAAAAACGGCGATGCCGAAGTGGTTCGGCCGTTTGCCGAAGGCCGATCTCATCGTGGATCCGTGCCTGCCCTATGAAGAAGAATCCGGCTGCCCCAACTCATACGTGCCCGGTACCCCCGACGGGAGTCGGCCAGGGCGCTGGCGCATTCATGCAGGCGCCGAGCCCGCCCAGCCGCGCGCGCCTCTGGAGGGGACGGCTTTTCACGAGACCTATCCGGGCCATCACCTTCAGATTGCCATCGCGCAGGAGCGTTTGGAGGCTCACCCGGTCACCCGCTACTTCGGGTTCTCGGGCTTTTCCGAGGGATGGGCGCTGTATGCGGAGCGCATCGCCATGGACATGGGCCTCTATTCCTCCGACCTGTACCTGCTCGGCGAGCTGGGAGGGCAGGCGCTCAGAGCCGCGCGGCTGGTGGTTGATCCCGGACTCCATGTGCTGGGCTGGTCCCGGCAGCGGGCCATGGACTATCTGGTGGCGCATACCCCGGAATCCCGCACGTACATCGAATCCGAAGTTGACCGCTACATCGCCAGCCCGGGGCAGGCGACCGCCTACATGACCGGGCGGTTGGAGATCGAGAGTCTTCGTAGGGAAGCTGAGGCGCGGCTGGGCGAGAGGTTCGACATTCGGAAGTTTCACACAAGGTGCTGGAAAGCGGGAGTGTGCCGCTGGGTCTTCTCCGCTCGCACATAAGAGGCTGGCTCGACAGCAACACTAAGGAGACCAGCGGGAGCTGAGGAGGTGCTGCCCAGCCGCACTCCAGCGCAAACGGGTCCCCCGCTCCCCGCCCGATGTATATTCCCGCGTCCGCAAGCCCGCGCTCTCACTCGAAACCTCGCTCCCCGACCCATGGACGATTCCCTCTACTTCACCGAGCACCACCATCAGGTTCGCGAGATGGTGCGCGAGTTCTCCCGCACCCGGATCGCGCCGGTCGCTCGGGAGCTCGACCGCACGTCCGCCTTCCCCTGGGAGAACATCAAGGCGATGGGCGAGCTCGGCCTCCTGGGGGTGCCCTGGGGCGAGGAGCTCGGCGGGGCCGGGATGGACCAACTCTCGTACTACATCACCATCCACGAGATGGCCAAGGTGGATGCCAGCCACGCGCTCACCATCAGCGCGCACACCAACCTGGGCACCTCACCCATCGTGGAGTTCGGCACCGATGAGCAGAAGCGCCGCTATGTGCCGCTGCTCGCCTCCGGCCGGGTGCTCGGCGGGTTCGGGCTCACCGAGCCCGGAGCGGGCAGCGACGCGGGCGGCACCGCCACCACCGCGGTGGACCAGGGAGACCACTACCTGCTCAACGGGTCGAAGATCTTCATCACCCACGCGGGGGTCGGAGAGATCTTCTCCGTTACCGCGCGCACCGCGCCGGGCCCCGGCAGCAAGGGGATCACCAGCTTCATCGTCACCAAAGACACGGTGGACCTGGACTCGGCGCGGGCGCTCGGGGTGGGGCACGCGGAGGATCTGACCAAGACCCCGGGCGTCCGCGCCGGCAAGAAGGAGGACAAGATGGGGTGGCGCGCCAGCGACACGCGCGAGCTCATCTTCGAGGACGCGGTAGTGCCCAAGGAGAATGTGCTGGGCCAGCCGGGCTACGGCTTCATCAATTTTCTCAAGACGCTCGACGCCGGCCGCATCGGGATCGCCGCGCTGTCGCTGGGAATCGCCGAGGGGGCCTACCAGGAGGCGCTGCGCTACGCCGGGGTGCGCAAGCAATTCGGCCGGCCGATCGGAAGCTTTCAGGCCATCAGCTTCCAGCTGGCCGACATGGCACTGGGCATCGAAGCCGGCACCCATCTGCTCTATCATGCCGCCTGGCTCAAGCAGAATGAAAGGCCGTTCAAGAAGGAAGCCGCGATGGCCAAGCTCTACTGCTCCGAGCTGGCCATGCGCACCACTACCCAGGCGGTCCAGATCTTCGGCGGCTACGGCTACACCACCGATTATCCCGTCGAGCGCATGATGCGCGACGCCAAGGTGTGCGAGATCGGCGAGGGAACCAGCGAAATTCAGCGGTTGGTGATCGCGAGGCAGATACTGGGGGCGGTGGTGGATTGAAGTGGTTTCGGGAGTCGAAGGTGAGGAGGAGGTCGAAGTCAAAGGTCGAAGGTCCCCGAACGCCAGCTGCCGCGACTCGTGACCGAGGGCTCGTGACCTTCGACCTTCGACTTTCGACTCTCAATTCGACCTCCTCTTTCGACCTCGTCCCCCTTATTTTCCCCCCCGGCGCCGCCCTTCCATCGAGGTCAACCAAACTTGAAGCGCGAGATCCTGATCAACGGGAGTCAGCGGGAGACCCGCGTGGCCATCCTCGAGGACGACCGGCTGGTCGAGCTCCTGGTGGACCGGCCGGACCATCGCCGCACCGTGGGCGACATCTACCTGGGCCGAGTCGAGGCGGTGCTCCCCGGCATTCAAGCGGCATTCGTGGACATCGGTCAGGAGAAGAGTGCCTTCCTGCACGCATCGGACCTCCTGGAGCCCGAGGAGGAGGCGGAGGACGAGGTCGAGGCGGAGCCGACCGAGACGGCCGAGGGGCCGCCGGGAGATGAAGCAGCCGCCGACCGCAAGGCGGGCTGGCGTGGAAGAGACCGCCGCCGCCGGGGCAGGGGAAACGGCGCCGCGGCCGCCGAGCCCACCACCGCCACCGAGGGGCGTCAGCGCGAGATCTCTCCCCGTCGCGCCATTCCCAACATCCAGGACATCCTCAAGAAGGGACAAACCCTCCCGGTCCAGGTCACCAAAGAGCCGATCAGCACCAAGGGATGCCGGGTCACCGCCCAGATCTCCCTGCCGGGCCGGTTCCTCGTCTACATGCCGTACGCCTCCAAGGTGGGGGTGAGCCGCAAAATCGAGAGTCGGGAGCAGCGCGCCAAGCTGCGCGAAATGGTCTCCAAACTGCTGCCCAGTGATGCCGGCGGCGTCATCGTGCGCACCGTGGCCGAAGGCGTCACCGAGGAACACTTCCGCCGGGAGATTGACTCGCTTCTGGCGCTCTGGCGCAAGATCAACCGCAAGAAGACCTTCGTCCGCCGGGCGCCGGCGCTGCTCCAGCGGGAGACCAGTCTCACCCGCGGCATCATTCGCGATCTCTTCAGCGCCAAGGTGGATGCGCTGCACGTGGACTCCAAGGAGCTGTACAACGAGATCGAGCAGTACCTCACCCAGATAGATCCCGAGCTGATCGGACGGGTGCACCTCTACGTTGAGCCCACCCCGCTCTTCGACAAGTTCGACATCGAGTCGGAGATCCGCGACCTGTTCAAGGCGCGGGTCGAGCTCCCGACCGGCGGCTCGCTGATCATCCAGCCCACCGAGGCGTTGATCAGCATTGACGTCAATACCGGCCGCTACACCGGAAAGAAAGATCCGGAGAAGACCATTCTCCGCACCAACCTCGAGGCGGCCCGGGAGATCGCCCGCCAGGTCCGTCTGCGCGACATCGGCGGCATCATCGTCTGCGACTTCATTGATATGGAAACCCGCAGCAACCGCGAGAAGGTGCTGCAGGAGCTGCGCACCCATCTCGGTCGAGATCGCGCCCGTACCAAGGCGCTCGCCGTCTCCGACCTCGGTCTGGTCGAGATGACTCGCCAGCGGGTGCGGCCCTCCCTCTGGCACTCAATGACCGCCGACTGCCCCACCTGCGGCGCTACCGGGCGGGTCTTCACGCCCGAGGTGGTGGCCCGCCGTCTGGAGCGCGCGCTCAAACGGGCCGCCCACGAGCACCGGGAGCGGCAGCTGACCGTCCGGCTGCATCCCGAGGTGGCCCTCTATCTTCTGGAGGACGAGCCGAAGCTGCTCCAGACCATCTCCAAGCTCACCGCCATTGACCTCGAGCTGCGGGATGACCCCATGATGCGGCTCGACGAGTTCCGCCTGATGAGCCGGCCCGCCGGCCGGGATGTGACGGAGCTCTACGCCGTAGCCTGATCACGATTTAGCCCCCGCTTGACACCCCGCGTCAATCTCTTATCTTTGCGCCCAGACTTAGCACTCCACATAGCAGAGTGCTAACCAGGTGCCGTGACACGTCTTAACTACCACCATACCCGTTGTGGAGGACCCAAGATGGCGACTGCTACCAAGGCCAAGACCGGCCTCAACATCCAGCCCCTCGAGGATCGGGTCGTGATCCGCCCCTCCGAGGAAGCGGAGGCGATGCGGGGTGGACTGTACATCCCCGACACCGCCAAGGAAAAGCCGACCCAGGGCGAAGTCGTCGCCGCCGGGCCGGGTCGGGTGGAGAAGGGGGAGCGGATCCCCATGGAGATCAAGGCCGGCGACCAGGTGATCTACGGCAAGTACAGCGGCAC
>JACCQZ010000264.1 GCA_013813875.1 Gemmatimonadales bacterium
GAGCGAAGGGGCGGAGCTCCACCTGCACTCCGCCCCTTCGCTCCGCTCAGGGTGACAGGCCTACTCCGCGCGACAGCATCACCCGAGGCGACAGCATCACCACTTCGAGCGCCCGCTCCACCACCCCGCCGGGTCTGGTGCAGCGAGCCCAGCAGATGGGGCAGCCGCATCTCCAGATCCGCCAGCAACGGCAGATCCGTGCGGGCCCGGGTGATCTCTTCGAAGTCGAGGGTAGCCGGGATCAGCGCTTCCTCGAAGATCGGCCCTTCGGCCACGAGATCTCCCCGCGGGCCCGCTACCAGCGAGCCGCCGGGGAAGGCCTTGCCACCCTCGAAGCCGACCAGCTGGGCCAGGGCCACGTAGAGGCCGTGCTCTCCGGCGATGTCCTGGGCCAGCCGGCTCCAACGGGCAAGACTGGTGGGACGGCCCGGGGTCTCTTCGCTGGAGATCACTCCGCGGGCGGGGCTGGCGCTGGGAACGATCACGAGTTGGGCGCCGTCCAGCGCGGCCAGCATCGGAGTGAAGGAGTGCCAGACGTCTTCGCAGATGAGAATCGCCGCCCGGCCCCAGCGGGTATCGAACGCCTGCACGCTCCGCCCAGCCTCGACGAAACGCTCCTCGTCGAACACGCCGTAGGTCGGGAGGAAGACCTTGCGGTGGATATGGCGAATGCCCGCTCCCGGGCCGCCCAGAGTGGCGTAGAGGGCGGAGTTGTAGAGCCGGTTCTGGTGGACCTCGTAAAAGCCGAGGGCGAGGTCGAGCGGCGGGGCCTTGGCGTCGGCGTGCTGGCGCGAGAGATCGTCGAAGAGCCGGCCGGCCGGCAGGGCGAGATCGCGCACCCCGCCCTCGAGGAAGTATCCGGTGAGTGCCGTCTCCGGCGCCACCACCAGCTCGGGAGGCTGGGGCCATCCGGCCACCTCCCGGAAGATGTCGCCGAGACGGCAAAGATTCTCTTCGTACGCCCCCTTCCGGGGCCGCATCTGGGCTATGGCGAGGCGGAGCACGCCAGAAATGTATACCTTGTGCCATCCGCCGCTATGTCGTCGCTGGTGGAGAGATGGTCCATGGTGGTCCTGGGTGGGCGCCGCTGCTGTATTCACAGGAAGGGCACGAAGGGCACGAAGGGCACGAAGGGACACGAAGAAAAAACAAAAACTGGTAGTTGCTTCTTCGTGTCCCTTCGTGTCCTTTGTGCTTTCGTGGTGAATGAGCACCGACGCTCCGCCCTGTACCCGACTCGAACCCCGCCCAGAACGCCCATGCCCACACCCGCCCAAGCCCTGCGCCACGTCCCCAACGCCCGCGAGATTCTTCCCGACATCGTCACCGGCGGCCAGCCCAGCGCCGCTGATCTGGAGGCGTTTTCCCTGGCCGGCGGCGGCCTCGTCGTTGACCTGCGCGACCCGATGGAGCCCCGCCCATTAGACGAGCCCGCTCTGGCCGCCCGTCTCGAACTCGAATACCTGAACGTCCCCGTCGCCTCCGGCTGCCTCGACGACACTACCCTCGACCGCATCCTCGCCGCGCTGCGCGGGGCCGGCGGCCGCACGGTATTGGTCCACTGCGCCAGCGGCAGCCGCGCCGGCGGAGCGCTGCTCGCTTACCTGATGCTCGACCGGGGCCTGGACGAGGAAGAGGCCACCGGCCAGGCGATGCGCGCCGGGCTCCGCAGCGCCGAGCTGTTGGAGTGGAGCCTCGATTACAGCCGCCGAAACCGCGCGCGCGAAACGACGTAGGACTACCTCACCGCCCTGGAGATGTGATGCGCCTTCCGACCCTCGTGCGTCGGGCACTGGCCGCGCTCGCGCTGGGCTCGCCCGCCGCCGCCGCCGCGCAGCAGACCAAGCCGCTCGAGCCCGCCAACATGGACACCACCTGCTCGGCGTGTCAGAACTTCTACCAGTACGCCAACGGCGGCTGGATCAAACGCTCTACCATCCCCGGCGACCGGCCGATGTGGGGCAGCTTCCACGAGCTGCAGGATCAGAACTTCGCCGCCCTCCGCCAGGTGCTCGACCAGGCCGCCGCCAACGTGGGCACCAGCTCCGACGCCAATCTGCGAAAGCTGGGTCTCTTCTACGGCAGTTGCATGGATTCCGCGCAGGTCGAGCAGGCCGGACTTCGCCCGCTTGCCGGAGAGCTGGGCCGGATCGCCGCCGTGCGCACTCGTCCCCAGGTGCAATCGGCTATGGCTCGGCTGCACCAGCGCCAGGTGAACGCGGGCTTCTTTTTTCACTCGACGCCCGATGCCAAGCAAAGCGGGCGTACCATCGCCGAGATCTCGCAGGCCGGGCTCGGCATGCCGGACCGCGACTATTACCTCAAGCCCGATTCGGCTTCGGAAACCCTCCGGAGGGAATACGTGGCGCACGTGGGCCGCATGCTGCGCCTCGCGGGGGACGACGGCGCGGCGGCAGCTCGCTCCTCCCGTGCGGTGATGGCTATGGAGACCGCGCTGGCGAAAGCCTCGATGACGCTGGAGGCGCAACGAGATCCGGAGGCGATTTACCATCTCACCAGCATCGCCGACCTGCGGCGCGCCGCCCCCACAGTCACTTGGCCGGCGTACTTCAAAGACCGCGGCGTTGCCGATCCGGCGCAGGTGAACCTGGCCCAGCCCGACTTCATCCGCGCCCTCGATTCGCTGCTCGCGTCGGCGGCGGTCGCGGATTGGCGTGCCTACCTCCGCTGGCACCTTCTCGCCGCCTCGGCGCCGGCGCTCAGCTCTCCTTTCGCGGAGGAGAGTTTTCGCTTCAATTCGACGGTGCTGCAGGGGGTGAAGGAGATGCAGCCGCGCTGGAGACGCTGCCTTGAGGCCACCGACAACGCGGTGGGTGAGATCCTGGGTCAGGCTTACGTGCGCAAACACTTCACGCCCCAGGCCAAGGCGCGGGCGCTGGAGATGGTGCGCAACATCCAGGCGGAGTTTCGCGGCCGCCTGGGTGCGCTCACCTGGATGAGCCCGGCCACCAAAGCAAAGGCCTATCGCAAGCTGGACGCGATCGGCAACAAGATCGGCTATCCCGATCGCTGGCGGGATTACTCCAATCTCGCCCTGCAGGACGGGCCATACGTGCTGAATCTGCACCGGGCCAACGCGTTCGAGGCGCGGCGCGATCTGGCAAAGGTGAATCGGCCGACCGACCGCAGCGAGTGGGGAATGACGCCTCCGACCGTCAACGCCTCCTACAACCCGCTATTCAACCACATCACCTTCCCGGCCGGCATAATGCAGCCTCCCTTCTTCGATCCCAAGGCCGACGATGCGGTCAACTACGGGGGAATGGGCGCGGTCATCGGGCATGAGATCACCCATGGCTTCGATGACGAAGGAAGGCAGTTCGATGCGGAGGGCAACCTGAGCGGGTGGTGGGACTCCAGCGATACCCAAGCGTTCAGCGGTCGAGCTCAGGTGCTGGAACGGCAGGCCGGAGGGTTCGTCGCGGTGGACACCCTGCGGGTCAACGGCAAGCTGACGCTGGGAGAGAACATCGCCGATCTGGGAGGGCTGCTGATCGCGTACGGAGCCTACCGCCGCTCGCTCCAGGGAAAACCGGAGCCCGCGCCGATTGACGGGCTCACCGGCAATCAGCGGTTCTTCCTCGCCTGGGCGCAGATCTGGCGCAGCAATATCCGCCCGGAGTTCGCCCGGATGCTGGTAACGGTGGATCCCCATGGTCCCGCGGCGTTTCGGACCAACGGGCCGGTGAGCAACATCCCGGGGTTCGCGGAGGCGTTTGGGTGTAAAGCTGGGGAGCCGATGGCGAGGAGAGAGAGCGAGCGGGTTCAGATCTGGTGATGGAGGGTGCGTTTTGGTGTCACCCTGAACGTAGTGAAGGGGGCATAACCTAAGCTATGCCCCCTTCACTACGTTCAGGTGACAGACGGTTAGCGCCGCCGGCCGCCTCCCCCGTTGGATGGCCGCCTGCCGCCGCCGTCCGACGGGCGGGAGGGTGGCGGCGAGGGCCGCTCG